>CAMYLA010000005.1 GCA_947259095.1 uncultured Acidimicrobiaceae bacterium
ACTCGCTCCCGGGCTCGGCCCGTCGACGGTTCGCCGGTGGTGGGGGAGCGAAACATGACCGCCAACACTAGGGCCGCCGGAAACCGTTCTCGGGCTTTTGCTCCAGGACCGGTCCCGGGCAGCTCGGCAACCGGTCGCGTCGGCGGTCGCCCGGTCGGTTTCGGCCCGTTGCGGTCGTTCAGACCAGGCCTTGCGGTTGCCGGACCACGATCCTGCCCCGCCGGAGCTCGAGGATGCCTTGATCCTGCAGCGACTGGAGGACGCCGTTTGTCGTGGGCCGGGTGGTGCCGGCCAGGGCGGCCAGGATGGACTGGGTCAGGGGTATCTCTGGGCCGAACATCGCCGTCATCTCCGCCAGGCGCCGCTTGACCCGATCCTCGGCCGGCCTGTGCCGAGCCTCGAGCACCAGATCGTTGAGCTCCTTGATCCGCCCGTCGAGGATGCCGACCAGCACTGCGTCGAAAGCCCCGTTGCTGCGGCGCAGATCGTCGAAGGCCGGCCGACCGAGAGAACGGACAGTTGTCGGGGTGACCGCTCGGGCGGTCGCCCCCCGCACCTCGTTGCCGAGCAGCGCCTGTTCGCCCACGATCGAATCGGGACCGAGCACCGCCACCGCCACCGTGTCTCCCTGTTCGGTGACCCGCTCGACCAGTATGTGACCGCGGTCGATCACGTACATCGCGTCGCCGGCTTCACCCTCCCAGAACAGAACGTCGTTGTTCTTGATCGTCCGCTCGATCATGACGTCATCGAGCCGTTGTCGGGCCTCGACATCCAGGCGGCGCAACAAATCGGACCACATGGAGCAGCAACCTAGTCAAGAACCACCCGATCACGGTGCATGGCGGGCGAACGAACCCGATCGACGGCGGTGATGCGGTGCCGACCGGTTACCTTGGCCCGACGATGCCCGAGCACAAACCCGAACCGAGCAAGCAGCCCGCCAGGTCGGCCGAGCCGTCCCAGGCCCGACCCGAGCCCGACCGTGGGCCCGGACCCGAGCCCGACCCCGGTGCCGGCCTGGACCCCGCGCCAGACCTGGCTGTAGCGGCCTGCCTCGACGAGGTGGCCGAGATGGTGCGGGCGTCGTCGATGCACTCGTTGCAGTGGTATCGCCGGCTGGACCGCATCGACAACAAGTCGGTGGCAGGTTTCGACCCGGTGACCGAGGCCGATCGTGCGGTGGAGTCCAAGCTCCGGGCGATGCTGGGCCACCGGTTCCCCGGTCATGCCATCCTCGGTGAGGAGTTCGGGCTGTCGGGGCGGGGTCGTTACCGGTGGATCATCGACCCGATCGACGGAACCAGGGCCTTCATCACCGGCCAACCAATGTGGGGCACCCTGCTCGGACTCCAGGATCGGGGTCTGCCGGTGGCGGGCTGGATGCATCTGCCGGTTCTCGACGAGACCTATGTCGGCCATGACCACTGCGAGCTCCGGGCCGGCGGTTCGACGACAACGATCACCGTCAGCGCCACCACCGAGCTGACCGACGCCATCGTGTTGTGCACCCACCCGTCGATGTTCGCCCCCGGCCCGGAGGCCGACCGGTTCGGCGCCCTGGCCGCTGCGGCCAAGATGGTCCGCTACTCGGGCGACTGCGTGAACTACGGGCTGCTGGCCA
Source organism: uncultured Acidimicrobiaceae bacterium (assembly GCA_947259095.1). GTDB lineage: Bacteria > Actinomycetota > Acidimicrobiia > Acidimicrobiales > SZUA-35 > JAHELU01. The sequence continues at coordinate 1,625 of CAMYLA010000005.1, forward strand.
TGGGGCTCGCCGACCTGGTGGTGGAGAACGGCCTGGCCGACTACGACATCGTGCCCCTGATCCCGATCGTGGAGGCGGCCGGTGGGGTGGTCACCGATCTGGCCGGCCGCTCGCCGGTCGGCGGTGGCTACGTCGTTGCCGCCGCCACCCCCGAGCTCCATGCCCAGGCCCTGGCCAAGCTGGCCGACCCGCTCACCCCTCCGGGCGTCGGCGGGCTCTGAGTCCGGGTCATGAGTCGAGGCCTCTCAGCCCGGACCAGGTCAGGTCGGTGAGGTCGCGGACCAGTTCGTCCTGGCTGTAGTGCAGTTGGCCGTCGGTCCTGGCGAAGCGCATCATCGACTCGGCGAGCCCGATGATGCCGTGGGCCAGGATCTGGCGCCGCCTGCTGCTGATGGTCGGCACGTCGATCAGCGACGCAACCGCCTGGGCCAGTGATCGTTCGACCGCGGCGATGATCGGCGACCATTCCTCGTCCTGGCGGTTGGCGCCACTGAACAGCAGGTCGAATCCGTCGGAGTCCTGCTCGACGAACCGGGCGTAGGCCCGGATACCGGACTCGGCCCGCTCCCGGGGCTCCGATGCCGCCGAGGCCGCCTCCACCACCGATGCCTCCAACCGGGCGCCGACGTCTTCCAGGACGGTCCGGTACAGCTCCCGCTTTGACGAGAAGTGCTGGTACAGGACCGGCTTCGTCACCCCGGCGGCATCGGCGATATCGGTCATGGTGGTGCCGTGGTAGCCGTTGCGGGCCAAGACCCGGCGTGACACCGACAGAATCTGGGCCCGCCGTTCGGGCCCCGGCAGCCGGCCCTTCACCATGAGTCTTCGCGATCGGCCCGGTAGGCGGCCTTGATCGCGTAGTGGAACACCATGGCCGGGGCCAGGAGCACCGATCCCAGCAGCAGCGCCACGGTGATGGCGGTGGTCAGCGCGGTGGTGAACCCGACGGCGACGGCGATGCCGAACAGCACGGTTGCCACGATGTACAGTCCGGCCCCGACCCGCAGTGCGGCCGAGTTGAGCCTGGCGATTCGAGCCCGCTTGACCAGGATCGGGTCTTCGGTGCCGGTCACCGATGCCACCCTGCGTCTGCGAACAACCTCGCAACCTCGTTGGTCATGTGCTCCACGGAGAGATGTTCCCGGGCGATCTGCCGGTTCCGGTCGAGGAGATCGTCCGGTCGATCTTCCACCGCTGCCGCGATCGTATCGGTGTCGTCGGGGTCAAACCACCGGAAGCCGAGCGCTCGGAGCTCGTTGGCCACCGGGTATCGGCCGACCGCGGCGAGCCGCCGGTGGAGGGCCGCCTCGACCGGGGGATTGCCGAACCCTTCCCACGTCGAGGGGAACACGACGAGGTCGGTTGCGGCGTAGAGGTCGGCCATGGCGAACTCCGTTCCGGTGATCGGGCGCCGGATCACCGGGCAGCGGGCCGCGGCCAGGATGCGCTCCAACTCCTCGTGATACCCCTCCTCGGCCGGTTGCGGCAGCCAGTAGTGGCCGCCAAGTCGTTCCGAGATCTCGACCGCCTTCGGGATGTTCTTTCTGGCGATGGCCCTGACCGGGTGGGTGACCAACAGGTCGAGGTCTGCGATGCCGAGCCAGGCCCGGAGCCGTCGGCGGTCGCCCGGTGGCGGGTCGGGATCGAAGCCGTTGTAGATGGTCGTGGCCGCAAGCCCCCGGTCGGCGAACTGGCGCTCGGTGAGCCGGTTGATGGTGACGTGACGCCACTGCGGATCGTCAGGGGGGAGTTCGGTGATGTGGGCGAACCGGGCTCGCTGCCACGGCGGGTCGTGGTGATGGAGCACGGCCGGCCTGCCGACGAGGATCTCGGCCAGGATCCTGCTGGCCGCAAGGTTCATGGGGATCGACAGTATGTTCTCGGCCACCACCACATCGGCGGGGGCCAGCGCCGCTTCGAGCTCGCCTCGATCGGGCGACCGGGTGGCTCCGATCTCCAGGCCGGCGATCCGCTGATCGACCGGACCGTCACCGGCAACGGTGTAGGTGTCCCAGCCCAGGTCCGACAGGGCCTGGGCCCACAGCGCGGCCACGATCGAGACGCCGTCGCTCAGGCCGAGACGGAACGAGACGATGGCGCAAACACCCACGGCCGGAATCTACCGGTCGGTCGAGCCGTCGCTACCATCGCAGCCGATGGGGCCGTCGCTACCATCGCACCGATGGGGCGACGGCTACGGGGGGCGAGGTGAACGTCGAGGACCAGCCGTTTTGGGCCTCGATCTCCACCATGATGGACCGGGCCTGGCGGGAGCCGGGGTTTTGCGTGCCAAACCGATCGGTGTATCCCCATCAGTGGCTCTGGGATTCCTGCTTCCACGCCGTGATCTGGACCGCCCTCGGCTCCGATCGGGGGGTTTTGGAGGTCGACAACGCCATGGCCAACATCGGCAACGACGGCTTCGTTCCCCATATGACCTACTGGACCAAACCCCGGCTTCACGCCCGGTTCTGGGGACGGCCCCTGGTGTCGTCGATCACCCAGCCGCCGATGTACGGTCACGCCATCGCCGAGTTGGTCCGAGCCGGTCATCGCGTACCGTCCGGGCTTGTCGACCGGGCCCGGGCCGGGCTGATCCACCTCGGGAGCCGGCGACGAACCAGGGCCGGGCTGATCCCGGTGTTCCATCCCTGGGAGACCGGCTGCGACGACAGCCCACGGTGGGACGGTTGGCTGCCGCCCGGGACCGCCGATCGGATCCCGGTCTGGCGGGAAACGAAGGGGCGGTTGGTGGAGGCGCTCGACACCGGTCCGGAGGGTCAGGCGGTCGGCAGTGGGCGCTTCGTCGTCGGCTCGGTCGGATTCAATGCCCTGGTGGCCTGGAACGCCCGGGAGCTGCTCGAGGTGGCGCCGGCCGATCTCGAACTGTCGGCGCTGGCAGACGACATCACCAGGGCGGTGGCCGACCGGTGGCAGCGGGATCGTTGGGCCGACGACGGTCCACCATCGGGCCGGATCAGGACCCTCGATGCCATGGTCGCCCTGCTGGTCGACCCTCGGGATGACGGCTTCGATGCGCTGATCGACCCGGCGGCGTTCGGGGCCCGGTTCGGGCCCCGGGGTGTCCACCGGGCCGAACCGAGCTACCAGCCCGGTGTGTACTGGCGTGGCCCGGCTTGGCCACAGCTGTCCTATCTGCTCATGATCGCCGCCGAGCGAGCCGGTCACGGTGCAACCGAAACCCTGGCCCGGGGGCTGGTCGACGGCGCCGGACGGTCCGGGCTGGCCGAGTACTGGCATCCCGAAACCGGCGCCGGCCTCGGCGCGATGCCGCAGTCCTGGGCCGGTCTGGCTCTGCCGGCACTGGCCAGGCTGTCGTCTCGCTGAGTGCCGGCCGGCGCCCTCAGCCCTCGTGTCCCGGTTTACTAGGCCGCCGGGAGCAGCCGTTCCAGATTGGCGAAGCAGGAGAACAGGGCCAACGTGAACGGTGGGACGGCCATGGCGTATGCGGGAACGCGTCGCCACAATCGACCCGCTCCCCAGCCGGCGATGGCGATCAGGGCTGCGAAGCCGGCCCAGGCCAGAGCCGGTCCCGCATGAAGGCGCTGCCACCCCAACGAGCGGGCGACCATGGACGCCTCATCCACCGCCGGAGGCGACATGGTGGCCGGCTCCGATGCGGCCGGCCCGGCGGCAACGACGAGTTGGTCCGACGCGGTGTTGGTCGCCGGGTCGGTCTGGTTCATCGGGTTGGCTGGCGTGGTCTGGTTGGTCGAGTCGGGCTCGTCTGCGACATTGGTGGCGGCGATGACCGGATCGTCCTCCAGCTCGGAGGCGTCCGACGGGGCCGCGCCGTCTGGGCCCGTGGCCGGGCCGCCGGTCTGCAGCACTGCGGTGACGATGATGCGCTGGCGAGCCGAGTACTTGGGATGGCAGGCGGTCAGCGTCAGCCGGTCGTCGCCTTGATCGGCGATGACGCCGACATCGTCGGGGTCGACGATCCGGTGTCCGATCTCCCCACCGGCCCCGCCGGGTTGGCCCTCCACCAGGTAGGTGAAGACCCCGTCGGGGGTTTCCATGGCTATCTCGTCGCCCGGCACCAGCCGGTCGATGTCGAGGAAGGGCGCACCGTGGGTCGTGCGGTGGCCGGCGATCGCCACGTTGCCCGGTTGGCCGGGCAGTGGCGTCGCCCGGTAGTGGCCCGGCCCGGAACGCAGGGCGTCACGACGCCAGGATCCGCCGGGCTTCGGCGAACATCGCCTGATCGACCGCCTGGGCCGTGTCGTCGGCGAAGGCCAGGTCCGTCGGGGGGTCGACGCCCACCGCTTCGGCCGGCTCGCCCCCGCTCGAGGGGTCAACCGGTTCGGCCGGCTCGATGGGGGCCGAGGGGTTTTCGGCTCGGAATCGGGCCGTCAGCTCCTCCTGGGCCCGGGCCTCGACCAGACCGGTTCCCCACAGTTGGAAGCCGGCGAACGCAAGCACCAGGATGCCGAGACCGATGAGCACCCGGCCACAGCCCACCAGCAGGCGGGCCAGCGGCTCGGGCACCGGCTGGTGGCGCTTGTTCGCCAGATGCCGAGGCGGCATTGGGCGGGAGTGGCTTCCGGGTGACATCGCTGTGCCTGTCGGCAGAAGCCGAGCCCATTTGAAGGGACGGCCCACCCCCGTATCGTTGGGGGCTGTGAGTGATCTGTCTGCGACGGTGGGCGGCTCAGCGGTGGTGCGGATGGAAGGCGCAATCAGCCTCATCGATCAGTTCCCCGCTCTGGCCGGGCTCGATCTCGTTGTGGACGAAGGTGAGATCCTGCTGGTCAGGGGAGCGAACGGGGCCGGCAAGAGCACGCTGTTGCGCCTCTGCGCCGGGCTGGCACCGCTCAGCGGCGGCAGCGCCATGGTGCTCGGTCACGATCTTTCGAAGCGAGAGCAACGGCGTCAGGTCCGCCGGGAGACCGGTCTCCTGGCCCACGAGACCTTCCTCTACGACGAGCTCACGGTCGAGGAGAACCTCCAGTTCTGGGCCAAGGCGAACCGGGTCGATCCGATCTCGGTCGAGCCGGTGCTCGATCGGCTCGACCTTGCCGGCCGGCTGCGGGGGGTCAAGGTCTCCGGCCTGTCGGCCGGGCAACGGCGACGAACCTCGCTGGCGGTGATGGTCTGTCGCCGACCCCGGCTGTGGCTGCTCGACGAACCTCACGGAGGCCTCGACCAGGCGGGCCGAGACTTCGTCGACGGGATCATCCAACACGCCATCGGCTTCGGGGCCACCGTGGTCATCGCCTCCCACGACATCGAGCGGGCCACCGACCTGGCAACCAGGATCGTCACCATCGCCGGCGGGCGGATCCAGGAGCAGGCTCAGCACTCGGTCCCCCCGATCTCCGAGCCGGTCGAAGCCGCCGATGATCGCGATCCCGACGGGCTCGACGGGGCGAACGGTCCCATTGACGGTGGCCCCTCGGCCGTGGTCGGCGACCGGTCGGAGGGATCGGACCGTCATGCTTCATGACGCCTGGCTGATGGCCCGCAAGGATCTCCGCATCGAGCGGGAGTCCAGAGTGGTGCTGGGCCAGATCCTGCCATTCGGTGCCCTGGTCCTGATCCTGTTCGGTCTGGCGGTGTCGCCCGATCTCACCGTCCTGGGGACCGAACGGCGGTCGCTGCTGGCCCAGGCCGCGCCGGGACTGTTCTGGATGGCGGTGTTGTTCTCGTCGCTGCTGGCGCTCGGCCGGTCCTTCGCCATCGAGTCCAGCGACGGGAACCTCGATGCGTTGAAAATGGCCGGTCTCGACCCGGCCGGGATCTTCATCGGCAAGGCGTTGGCCGTCTCGGCCCAGCTCCTGTTGTTGGAACTGCTGCTCGGCCTTGGGGCCTTGGTGCTCTACGGCGCCCCCGTCGGCAACGCTGTGCTCCTGGCCACCGTGGTCCTCCTGACTACGACCGCGATGACCTGTGCCGGTACGCTGTATGCGGCCCTGGCATCCGGGTTGAAGGTTCGAGACACCTTGGTTCCTCTCCTCGTGTTGCCGGTGCTGGCCCCGGTACTGTTGGCGGCCACGCTGGCCACCGAGGCCGCCTTGTTCGGGCCGACCGGGAACGGCTGGTCGTGGACCCTGCTGCTGGCGGTTTTCGCCCTGCTTTACCTCGGAATCGGAATGCTCGGCTTCGGCCCGATAATGGAGGAATCGTGAACAACACAACCAGCTCCAGGGGGACCAGGATTCTCGGCTCCGCTGCGCTGGTGACCATGGTCGCCGCCCTGGCCTTCGGTCTGTTGTTCTCGCCGCCGGAAGTGGATCAACAGGATGCGGTCCGGTTGATGTACATCCATCTCCCGTCGATCGCCGTGGCCTATTCCGGCTTCGCCATCACACTGGTCGGCAGTGCGCTGTATCTCCGCAACGGTTCGGCGTTCTGGGATCTCCTGGCCGGCGCGGCAGCGGAGATCGCCGTGGTGTTCACCGCCTTCCTGTTGATCAGCGGGGCGTTGTGGGGCAAGCCGACCTGGGGCGTGTACTGGCAGTGGGACCCCCGCCTGACCAGCACCACCGTGATGTTCATCATGTACCTGGGCTATCTGGCGTTGCGCAGGCTGGAGCTGCCGAGGGAGGTGCGGTCGCGCCGGGCGGCGGTGCTGGGCATCATCAGCTTCGTCAACGTCATCATCGTCCACTACTCGGTGCAGTGGTGGCGGGGCCTCCACCAGGGTCAGACCCTGGGCGTCGACACCAAACTCGACGGGCTGATGCTGTTCTCGCTGTTCCTCGGACTGGCGGCGTTCCTGCTGGTCGGGGCGTGGTTGCTGATCCACCGGTTCCGCCTGGCCTGGCTCGAACGCCAAGTCGAGGTCATCCACTTCGAGCAGGCGCTGGCCGAGCGTCGAGCCGAGGACTCGGGCTTCGGCTCTCTGGGAGGTGCGCTCTGATGCACTGGAACTTCGTCATCGCCGGGTATCTCATCGTGTTCATCGGCTTGGCGGTCTACATCGCCTCGGTGCTGCTTCGGAGCCGAGAGCTGTCGAAACAAGTACCCGAGGATCGGAGGCGTTTCCTTGACTGAGCTCGATCTCACCCCCCAGCGGCCACGGCCCGCCGAAAGCCGGTCGTGGCGGAACTGGATCATCATGGGTCTGCTGGCGGTCGCCGCCGGTTTCGTTCTGTACCAGGCGCTGACCAGCGCCCGGGTCTTCTTCCTCAACGTCGACGAAGCGGTGGCCCAGCGGAGTTCGCTTGGCGATGACACGTTCCAGATCCAGGGCACCGTTGTGACAGAGCCCGAGGTGGGCGAGGGCGGCTTGCTGGTGTTCACGATCAGTTACGGCGGCCAGGATGCGATGGTGAGACATGTCGGGGCCGAGCCTTCCAGCCTGTTCCGGCTTGGCCAACCGGTCGTGGCCGAGGGGCGATGGGACGGCGAGGCGTTCCAGTCGACCCAGATCCTGGTCAAACACTCCGAGGAGTACGTCGAGGACAACCCCTCACGGGTCGACTACGAGCTCGACAATGCGGTCCCGGAAGCCGGCTAGTGCGAGCGGCGCCCCGGACCGTGCTGCCGTCGGTTTTGGCGGCGCCAGATCAGTCGGTGAGCGGTCGGCTGTGAGACGATGAGAACACGATGAACGCAATCCTCGGCTTCGGTTTCGTCACGCTGGGACTGGCCGCATCGGTACTGGGAGCGGCCGGAGGGGCCTACGCACTCCGCACCGGCCAGCTCCACCTGTTGAAGACCGTCCGCCAATGGGCGTTGCTGGTGCTGGTTGCTGCGGTCGGTGCCTTCGCCATAATGGAGATCGCACTGTTCCAGCGCGACTACACGGTGGCCTACGTGTCCCGGGTCGGCAGCGACACCACGCCACCGCTGTTCAACTTCGCCTCGCTGTGGTCGTCGCTGGAGGGCTCGATCCTGTTGTGGGTGCTGATCCTGGCCTGCTATCTGACCGCCATGGTCGTCAAGTTCCGATCCCGCACCGGCGATCCCCTCCTTGGCTGGGCCATCGTGGTGATGCTGGCCGTCTCGGCCTTCTTCTTCGCCTTGATGGTCGGTCCGGCCAACCCCTTCCTCACCACCGAGGTGCCGATCGGGTTCGAAGGTCCCGGTCCCAACCCGCTGCTGCAGAACCACATCCTGATGGCCTTCCATCCGCCGATGCTGTACCTCGGCTACGTCGGTTTCACCGTCCCGTTCGCCTTCGCCATCGCCGCCCTGATCACCGGCCGGGTCGGTGAGGGCTGGTTGGTGGAGACCCGGCGGTGGACGGTTGCGGCCTGGGGGTTCCTCACCGCGGGGATCATCCTCGGCGCCTGGTGGAGCTACGAGGTCCTGGGTTGGGGCGGCTACTGGGCCTGGGATCCGGTCGAGAACGCCTCGTTGCTGCCATGGATCACCGGCACCGCCTACCTCCACTCGGTCATGGTCCAGGAGCGGCGTGGCATGCTCCGGGTCTGGAACCTCTCGTTGCTGTGCGCCACCTTCTGCCTGACCATCCTGGGCACCTTCCTGACCCGGTCCGGCGTCGTCGAATCGGTGCACGCCTTCAGCGACGGCCCGGTGGGACCATGGCTGTTGGCGTTCTTTGCGGTCTCGGCCGGTGCCAGCGTTGTCCTCATCGGATGGCGGGGGGATCGGCTGCGGTCGCCGGGGGCGATCGACGCCCCGCTCTCTCGGGAGGCAGCGTTCCTGGCCAACAACCTGGCGTTTGCCGCCCTGGCGTTCGTGATCCTGCTCGGCACGGTGTTCCCGCTGGTGGTCGAGGCCTACAACGGCAGCCGGTTGACGATCGGCCGTCCCTACTTCGATTCGCTCGGCCGCCCGATCGGGCTGGTGTTGTTGTTCCTGATGGCCATCGCCCCGGTCCTGCCGTGGCGCAAGGCCTCCACCGAGCTGCTGTCGCAACGGCTGTTCTGGCCGGCGGTCGCCGGTGTGGCATCGATGGCGGTTGCGCTGCTCATCGGCGGTCGTGGGGTGTACCCGATGCTGACCTTCGGATTGGGTGGGTTCGCAGCCGGGGCCGCCATCCGCCAGGTGGTGTTGGCCACCAGACGGCAGGGTCTTCGAGGGCTCGTCGGCCGGACCAACGGCGGCATGATCGTCCATCTCGGCGTGGTGGCGCTGGCGGTGGGATTGGCGGCCAGTGAGTCGTACAAGAGCGACCGCACCGTCCAGCTGGCGGTTGGCGAGACCGCAACGATCGAGGATCACCGGTTCACCTACCTCGAACCGGGACTCGACGTCGACGAGCGCCAGCTTCGGGTCTATGCCCTCATCGAGATCGACGGCGGCGACGTCTACGCTCCGGCCGCCACCAGCTTTCGTCAGGCCGGGGTCCGCCCGGTGCCGACCCCGTCGGTTCGCTCCGGCTTCACCGAGGACATCTACCTCGTGCTCGACGAGGTCCCGGACGCTGATGACGATGCCATCCGACTCCGGGTCATCATCCGACCGATGGTCGCCTGGATGTGGGCCGGTGGGGCTCTGATGGCTTTCGGCACATTCCTGGCGCTGTTCCCCGGCGGCCGCCGCCGCGGGACCGAGCCGGTGTCGGCCCCGATCGGCTACACCCCGGACCGCCCCGAGCCCACCTCGCCGGTCGACGGACCACCCGAGGCCACCGAACCGCCGGTCGAGGTGGCGGGTGGCGTCGACCTCGACGAGCGCGACCCGATCCCGACCACGACCAATGCCAGGACCGGTGCGTAGTCTCGGCGCGGCGAGGGTGATCGCCATGACGGTGGGGATCGTGCTGGTCGCCCTCATCGGGCTGCTGGCCTTTTCCGGGGGTGACGACCCCGAGGACGGGGTGACCTCGCTGCTCGGGGGTCGGGCACCACAGGTCGAGGGCATGACGCTGGCCGGTGAGCCATACGACATCGACGACCGCCGGGGCTCGTGGGTTCTGGTCAACTTCTTCGCCACCTGGTGTGCGGGCTGTGTGAACGAGCACCCCGAACTGGTGGAGCTCGAGCGGTGGGGCGCCGAACGGGGAGACCTCGAACTGGTATCGGTGGTGTTCAACGACCCGGTCGACCGGGTCGAGGACTTCTTCGCCGAACGGGGCGGAACCTGGCCGGTGCTGAACAACCCTGCGGTCCCGGTGGACTATCAGGTGGCCCAGATCCCGGAGACGTTCCTCGTCTCACCGGCGGGCCAGGTTGTGCTGCACGTCGAGGGCGAGGTCGCGGCCCGCGAGGTCATCGCGGTGATCGAGGGGTCGAGATGACCCCGACCCGGATGATCGAGGGGTCGAGATGACCCCGACCCGCCGCCTGCTGGGGTGGGTCGGGCTGGCTGCGGCTGCGGTGGCACTGCTGGTGGTGGCCGCCGTCGATCAGGGCGGGATCGAGAGCGACGCCGAACAGATCCAGCGGCTGTCGGAGTCCTACGCCTGCCCGGTCTGCGACGGCGAGAGCGTGGCCGACTCGAACGCCGCGGTTGCCGCCTCCATCCGCCAGCTCATTTCCGACGAGATCACCGCCGGCACGTCGGAGATCGAGATCCGCAACCAGCTCATCGACGCCTACGGGGTCGAGGTGCTGCTCAACCCGCCGGCCGAGGGCATCAGCGCCCTGGTCTGGGTGCTGCCGGTGATGTTCGTGGTCCTCGGCGCGGTCGGGGTCGCCGGGGCCATCACCAGGAACAACCGTCGGTCGGTCCGCGACCCGTCCGAGGAGGATCGGGAGTTGCTGGCCCGAGCCAGGCAGGACCGGCGGTGAGCGAGACTCGCCCCGCCAGGTACGATCCCGACACCCTGGTCGCCCTCGAGGACGAGTTGCAGAGCCAGCTTCGATCGCTTGACGACCTCGAAGCCGAGTACGCCGCCGGTGACCTTGACGAGGCCGACTACCGGACGCTCAAGGACGACTACACCGTCCGGGTGGCCGACACGATGCGGCGGCTCGGCCAACAACAGGATCTCGTCGATCGACCTCGCCGCCGTCTCAATCCGGTGGTGCTGGTGGCGTTGGTGTTGTTCGCCGCCGGTGCCGGTTGGCTGCTGGCCCGTTCCACCGGGGAGCGGGGAGTCAACGACATCCTGACCGGCGAGATCGCGTCCACCCGGCAACGGGTGTTCGATTGCCAGGAGCAGGCTGCGGCGGGCGACATCCTGGAGGCGCTCCGCTGTCTCGACGACGCGCTGCTGGAAGACCCCGACAACCCTGAGGCGCTGACCTACCGGGGCTGGTACGTGATCCTCACCACCTCGTCGGCCGAGGCCGCAGGCCAGGAGGCCGAGGCCCGGGAGCTCCTGGAAACCGGCCTGACCTACCTCGACCGGGCGGTCGAGGTCGATCCGAGCTTTCCCGACGCCCGGGCGTTTCGGGCCGTCGCCTACGACCGTGCCGGTGATGGCGATGCGGCCTGTGCCGAGGTGGCGGCGCTGTTGGCGCTGGACCCTCCACCGTTCTTTGTCGCCCAGACCGAGGGCATCATCGAACGCAACAACTGCTCGTCGTGACGGCCAAGGTCGGGAGTTGCGGTCGGGGTCGGTCCGGGGCTCAGGTCAGGGTGCCGTTGCGGCCGCCGACGTAGCGGCCGCTGCGCCAGGCACCGCCGTCGAACTCCAACACCCAGATCGATCCGAGTTCACAGCCCCGGCCCGAGACCGGCATACCGCGGCCGCTGAGGACGTCGATCATGGCCGGGATCACGTCGCCGTGGGAGCAGGCCACCACCGATTCGGTGCCGATCTGTTCCATGGCCGCCAGTACATCGTCGACGTCGGTGCCCTCCCACAGCTCGGCGCACTCCACGACCTCCAGCCGGCGGTCGCCGGCCAGTGGGCCGAGGGTCTGGGCGCAGCGGGTGGCCGGGCTGGACAGCAGCCGGTCGATAGCGCAGCCGGCGAACACCTCGACCAGTTCGTCGGCCCGGCGCCGACCGTCGTTCGACAGCGGGCGGTAGAGGTCGCGGCCGTCCTGACGCCGCTGACCGGCGTTGGCGTGGCGGACCATGTAGAGCTGCATCGCACCGACCAGCCTACCTTCGGAGCCGGTCGGGGGGCTCAGATGGCGGTCCAGCCGCCGTCGACGAATAAGACCTGGCCGGTCACATAGCTCGAGGCGGTGGACAGCAGGAACAGCAGCGCCCCGTCGAGCTCGCCTTCCACACCGGGGCGGCCCATCGGGGTGTTGTCGACGATGTAGGACATGCCGCCATCGGTGCCGAACATGTCGGCGTTCATCTCGGTTTCGAACCAACCGGGGGCGACGGCGTTGACCCGCACACCCTTCCTGGCCCATTGCGACGCCAGCTCCCGAGTCAGGTTGTGGATTCCGCCCTTGGCCGCGGCGTACCCCGGGACCTTCAGTCTGCCGCCGCCGCCGTGGCCGAGCACGGAGCCGATGTTGACGATCGAACCCGGCCGATCATTGTCGATCATCCACCGGGCGGCGGCTCTGGCCAGCTCGTATGGGGCGATCAAGTTGATCTCCAGCTCCTGGCGGAAGTCGTCGACGTCATCGTCAATGGCGGCCAGGACCCGGGAGATGCCGGCGTTGTTGACCACCCCGTCGATCCGGCCGAAGGCGTCGATGGCGGCATCGACCAGGGTTGCCGCCGCCCCGGGTGCGGTGACGTCGCAGGGCACGGCCAGCAGCCGGTCGTTCCCCTCCGCCAGCTCGGCCAGCCGCTCGGCCCGGCGGGCGGACACCACGACGTCGGCCCCGGCCGCGCTGAGCAGGCCGGCGAAGCGATGCCCGAGCCCGGAGCTGGCGCCGGTGAGGATGATCGCCTTGCCGTCCAGGCGGAACGGAGCGTACGGATCGAGCTTCATGGCAAGCATCGTGCCAGTATTTGACGGTGAATCGCGAACTCACGCCACAAAGTCTCGGACCCCCGTCTGCCAGCTACGCCTTGGCCACGCTGAGCGAGCGACCGGCCAGAATGCTCCACACCAGCGGGATCGGGCCGGTCCGTGCAGACGGGTCGATCCCCGATGGTGTCGGGGACCAGGCCGAGGTGGTGTGGATGACATTGCTGGCGCTGCTGGCCGAGGCCGAGTTGGCCACCGCCGACGTGGTCTCGGTGACCACCTATGTGGTGGTCGGCGCCGGCGGGGGCGACGACGAGGCCGCATCGGCGACGGCCTTGGGCCAGGTGATGGCGGCCCGCGACGAGGCGCTGGCCGGTCACCGCTGCGCATCGACCCTGGTCCCGGTCCCCAGGCTGGTCGACCCTGCGTGGCGGTTGGAGATCGCCATCGTGGCGGTGGGATCGGCCCGGTAGCTGCGCCGGGAGGAGCCACGAACCGGGCCGGGATCGGCCCCGCGGTCGGGGTCAGACCACCACCGGTGCGGCGATAGGGTGTGGCCGTGTCTGCCTCCCCGGTCGGTCGGTTGCTCGCAGCGGCGATGACCATCGCCGCCGTCGTGTTGGCCGCCGGTCCGGCCTCGGCCACCTGGTCGATCGTGGCCGTCGACCCCGAGACCGGCCGGGTCGGGGCGGTCTTGGCCTCGTGCGTGCCAGCTGGGGTGCTCGGCGAGCCGGACGAGGTGCTGGTTCCGGTTGTGCTGGTCCCCGGCCGGGCGGTGGCCATCACCCAGGGGACGATCGATCCCGAGGCGCCGGCCGGGCTCCGGCAGCTGCTGGTCGACGGGGCCACACCGGAGGAGGTGATCGAGTCACTGCTGGAGATCGATGACCAGCCGACGGCACGTCAGTTCGGCATCGTGACACTTGATGGCGCCGAGTCGTCCAGCGGTGCGGTCGCCCTCGGCTACACCGGCGCCGACGTCGAGCCGGAGCGGGGTCACGTCACCAACGACGAGGCCTCGGTCCAGGGCGTGCTGCTGGCCGACGCCGGGGTGCTCGACGCCACCCTGGCCGCTTTCGGCCGGGCCCGGACCGAGGGTGCCGGCCTGGAACAGGCGCTGGTGGCCGGGTTGTCGGCCGGGTCCCAGGCCGGAGGAGACCGCCGTTGCGGCGACCAGACGGCGTTGTTCGCCCACCTCGCCGTTGCCGACCCCGGCGACGACCCTCGGCAGCCGACCACGTTGTTGACCGTGACCGTCGACGAGGGCGATGGCCAGAACCCGGTGCCACTACTGGTCGATGCCCTGGTCGAGGGCCGCACCGGCTGGATCGATGTCGGCCGCAACGATCCGGCCGGGATCCCCCGGGTGGCGGTGCTCCTGGTCGCTGTGGCGCTGGCCGTCGCTGCGTTCTTCACCATCCGTCGAGGTCTCGGCAGCCCCTCGGCCCGCCGCTAGCAGGGCGCTGATTCGCAGCGGCGCTCGTTGGCCACGACCACGGCCGGGTTTGCCCGGGCTCGCAGCCGATCGAACCCGGCTGCCACAATGGCCCATGGCCTATGTGACCGATCGTGTCGTGCACGATGCAGACGCCCATGTGATGGAGACCCCGGAGTGGATCGACGAGTTCGCCGGTCCCCGGGTTCGTGAGTACGCGCTGGCAAACTTCGACATCGGCGATGTGGCCAAGACGCTGGCCGAAATCGAGACCTCCCGTCGGCTCCACGCCGATCCCGACTATCGGGCCGATGACGCCGGCGAGATCATGGTCCGCAAGAACTGGCGGGCCACCGGATCGTTCATCCCGGAGGACCGGTCCCGGGCCCTCGATCACCTCGGATTCGCCAGCCAGCTGGTGTTCCCGACGGTGTTCAACACCATGCTGGAGGCACTCGAACACGGCGACGACCACGACCTGACCTACGAGACGGCGTCGGCCGCCAACCGGGCCCAGATCGCCTTCTGCTCGGTCGACCCCAGGCTGTTGCCGGTGGCCTACGTGCCGCTGTCGGACTTCGATCGAGCCGCCTCGATCGCCGCCGAGGCCATCGATGGCAGTGCCCGGGCGCTGTTGATTCCCAACCGCTGTCCCCGCCACCACGCCACCAGCCACGTCGGTTTCGACCCGGTGTGGGCCATGGCCCAGGAGGCACGGGTCCCGGTACTGATGCACGTGGCGACGCCGGAGCTGGTGATGGCTCCCCAGCACCGCAACAACGGGTTGGCGCCGGAACCGGACTTCCACGGTGGTGGCGAGAACTTCCGGTCCGTCAGCTACATGGCCATCAGTTCCGCTCCAATGCAGGCCCTCTCGATGCTGATCTTCGACGGCGTTTTGGAGCGATTCCCCGACCTGAAGCTCGGCATCATCGAGCTCGGCGCAGTCTGGGTTCCCGGTTTCATGCGGCAGTTGGAGGCGGCGTTCGAGGCGTTCGAGCGCCACGAGCAGCGACTGCAGAAGCTCTCGCTACGACCGATCGACTACGTTCGCCGCCAGGTCCGGGTCACCCCGTACCCGACCGAGCCGACCGGCTGGATCATCGAGCAGGCCGGGCCGGAGATCTGTATGTTCTCCTCCGACTACCCCCATGTGGAAGGGGGGAGAAACCCGCTGCGGCGCTTCGACAACGAGGTGGCCCACCTCCCCGCTGATGTCCAGGATCGTTTCTACCGGGCCAACTTCGAGGACCTGTTCTCCGGCCGTCTGGGGCTCTGAGCCCACAGCCGTTGGGCCCGATCGTCCGCCGAGTCGGTCGCCGGCCCGCTCTGGCGGTGTTGCGTTACAGGCCCGGGCGCACAGGGAACAACCGGGCCCGAGCTGTGTAGTCTTGATCGCCAATGAGCACGCAGCACACTCCCGGTCGCCCCCGGACCGAACCGATCGGCTACGGCGTCATCGGTACCGGGATGATGGGTGTCGAGCACATCCACAACATCAACGCCATCGACGGCGTCGATATGGTTGCGGTCAGCGACCCCACCGATCGCTCCCTGGCCCTCGGGCTCGAGGCGGCGACCGGTTCGCAGCCCTTGACCCGTGGCAACGGTGTTTCGTCGGCGACGGCGGTCGCATCACCGGGCAGGACGGTGTTGGGCTTCGCCGATCACCGTGAGTTGTTGGCCCATCCCGGCCTCGACGCGGTGGTGATCGCCAGCCCGAACTTCACCCATCGGGAGATCCTCGCCGACGTGCTGTCGACCGGTGTCCACGTGCTGATCGAGAAACCGATGTGCACCACCGTCGCCGATTGTCTGGAGGTGATGGACCAGGTGGCGGCCACCGCACCATCGTTTCCAGACCGGGTGGTCCAGGTGGGGCTGGAGTACCGATACATGCCGCCGGTGGCCAGGCTGCTCTCGGAGCTGGCGACCGGGTCGGTCGGCACGCCTCGGATGGTGGCCATTCGCGAGCACCGCTTCCCGTTCCTGGACAAGGTCGACCACTGGAACCGATTCTCGGTCAACACCGGGGGAACCCTGGTCGAGAAGTGCTGCCACTACTTCGACCTGATGAACCTGATCCTCGGTGAACGGCCGACCAGGGTCCTGGCATCGGGCGCCCAGGACGTGAATCATCTCGACGAGGTGTACGACGGGCGCCGTGCCGACGTGCTGGACAACGCCTACGTGATCGTCGACTATCCCAGCGGGGCCCGGGCCATGCTCGATCTGTGCATGTTCGCCGAGGCCACCCACAACCAGGAGGAGATCTCGGTGGTGGCCGACGGTGGCAAGGTCGAGGCGCTGGTCCCCGAGGGGCTGTTCCGCCTCGGGCGCCGCGGTGAGCACGGGATCGGCAACGTACTGGAGGAGCAGGTGCCAGACGCTCATATCGCATACGCAGGGCTGCACCACGGGTCGAGCTACCTCGAACACCTGGATTTCGTCGCCGCCATCAACGGCGACGGGCCGGTGCCGGTGACCGTGGAGGACGGCCTGTGGTCGGTGGCCGCCGGTGAGGCGGCCCACATCTCGATCGACGAGGGCCGCCCGGTCAACATGGCCGAGGTCCTACCATCCATGGACGGGCCGACCGTCGGCGAGGAGAGGGTTCGATGACCATCGAAGTCAGCTGGTTCAGCGCACTGTGCGACGACGACTACGAGTTCCTCGGCCAAGCCGATCCGGCGCTGCTCAGCTCGTGGGAGCACTGTCGCAATATCGTGTTGGCCGCCGATCGTCACCGCTACGACAACGTGCTGCTGCCGTCCGGTTACGCCCTCGGCATCGACAACGCCGCCTTCGCCGCCGCCATCGCCCCGCTGGCCCAGCACATCCGGCTGCTGCTGGCGGTTCGCTGTGGCGAACTGGTGGTACCCCAACTGGCCCGGCAGTTGGCAACGATCGACCAGATCCTCGAAGGCCGGCTGACCATCAACATCATCTCGTCGGAGATGCCGGGGGAGAGCCTCGACAGCGAATCCCGGTACCGCCGCTCGACCGAGATCATGTACCTGCTTCGCCGGTTGCTGAACCGGGAACCGGTCGACTACTCGGGCGACTTCGTCGAGCTGACCATCGATCCACCCCGGATCGGCATGGTCGGCGGCCGCAGCCCGCTGTTCTACTTCGGCGGCCTGTCGCCGGCGGCCAAGGAGTGTGCGGCGGCGGGAGCGGACGTGTTCCTGATGTGGCCGGACACCACGGCTGCGGTTTCCGAGGTGATGGCCGACATGAACGCCCGGGCCGGTGCCAACGGCCGGGAGCTGCGGTACGGCTGGCGCTCCCACGTGATCGTCCGTGACACCGAGGACGAGGCCAGGGCCGCCGCTGATCGGTTGCTTTCCAAGTTGGATGATGAGATCGGCCGGGAGATTCGCCAGCGGTCACTCGATTCGGCGTCGGCCGGGGTGGCCCGCCAGGCCGAGCTCCGGGAGTCGGCCGACGACGCCGGGTACGTCGAGCGCCATCTGTGGACCGGTGTCGGCCGGGCCCGGTCCGGCGCCGGGGCGGCCATCGTCGGCGACCCCGACCAGGTGTTGGCCAAGATCAGGGAGCTGGAGGCGGCCGGGGTCGAGGCCTTCATCCTCTCCGGCTATCCTCATCTTGGCGAATGCGACCTCTTTGCCCGATACGTGCTGCCCCACCTGGACCACGGTCGACTGGAGTTCGAGCCGTCGCCGGTGGCGGTCTGAGAGCCCGTACCTTGGCGTTCTCCCGATGACGGCCCGAGTCCTGGTCCGAGGTCCTGCCGATCCGGCGCTCCGGCCATACGAACACGACAACCTCAACCACGACCTCGAGCAGCAGCTGGCGGCCGGGGCCCTGATCTGGCTCGACGTCGTCGGCCGGGATCCGGACGAGCTCGACCTGCTCCAGGAACAGTTCGGTTTCGACCCGGCAGCCATCGAGGACGTGCTCGACATCGAACAGCTCCCGAAGTTCGACAACTACGGCGACCATCTGTTCGTCGTCCTGCATGCTCTCACCACCGACGAGGACCGCCTCGACACCCACGAGGTGGACTGCTTCATCACCGGCAAGTTGCTGGTCACGGTCCGCTCCGAGCGGATCGCCGGCCTGGAGTGGTTGTGGCGGGCGGTCCAGGCCCATCCCCATATGGCGGAACACGGGTCTGACGAACTGTTCGCCCAGCTGGCGGAGGTCATCGGTCGCCGCTACATCGATGTCATCACTGCGGTCGAGGCCCGGGTCGACGCCCTGGCCGACGACGCCCTGGTGGCCGATCCCAATGTCCTGGCCGAAGTCCAGGTGTTGCGCCGCGAGGAGGCAACCGTTCGGCGGGTTCTGCGACCCCAGCGGCTGGTCATCGGGGCCCTTCGATCGAACGTCGGTGGGTTCTTCACCGGCGAATCGACCAAGCTGCTCACCGACGCCTACGACGTACACAATCTGGTGGTCGAGTCGCTCGAGTCGACCCGGGGCCTGCTGACCGACACCCTCGACACCTACCGGGGGGCGTCGGCAGAACGTCAGGCTCAGGCCACCACGTTGTTGACGGTCTACGCCGCGATCCTGCTGCCGCTGACGTTGATCACCGGTTGGTACGGGATGAACGTCGACAACCTGCCCGGCTCCGGCAGCCGCTGGGGTTGGATTATCGTCACCGTCGTGATGGTGGTGTTCGCCGTCGGGAGCTGGTCGGTGTTCGCCAAGGCCGAGATGGTCGGTCGACCGAGCATCAGACCTCGTCGGCTGGTGTCGGGCCTGGCCGAGGTGGCAAGAGCGCCGGTCAAGCCGTTCACCATGTTGCGTCGCTCGACCCGTCGCTGACCGGCCGGTTCTCCGCCGGCCCGGGTCAGGCCACGACGGTGACCGGCGTTCCCAACGGCACGCTCTCGGCCAGGATGGTGATCAGCCGGTTCGGGATTCGGATGCAGCCGGCGCTGCGTTCCGAGCCGAGCTGTGACGGGGTGTCGGTGCCGTGGAGCGCCAGTGCCGGCAGCCCTCCCTGGAAGCTCTCCAGCACCTCGGAGAAGCCGGAGAGGGCCAGGATGTAGGGCCCGAACGGTCCTTCGGGGTCCGGTCTGGCGATGATGTCGCGCACATAGAAGGTGCCGACCGGGGTCGGGGTCTCCGGCTTGCCGGTCACCGCCCTGGTGTCGACGACCACCGAGTCGCCGTCCCACACGGTCACCGTGTCGTCGGCCAGATCGACCAGCGCCCGGTGGCGGATCTCGGTGATCTCGATCTGGGACCGCGGGATCCAGCCCTCCTGGCCGTTGGGCATGACCGGGAGCGATACCTTCACCCATTCCTCGGAGGAGCTCTGATCGACGATCAGGAAGGCCCGCTCGCCGCCGAACTGGGTCGGGTTTGGGAACCAGTGTTGCACCGGACCCGTTTCGGGCTCGAACATCGATGCCACCCCGACACCGGTGACCGTGGCCACAGAGGAGCTGTCCGGCAACACCACCCCGGCCCGATCCCACCGGGCCGGGTCGTCGAAGAAGACCTCGCCGTCGGTGGAGGGACGGGCCAGAGGCTGATTGCCGACATCGAGGGATGGGTCGGCGTCTCCGGTTCCGAAGGCCAGCCGCTCACTCTCGGGGGCGGGCTCGGCCGCCTTGCGGGCCGAAGCCGACTGGTCGGTTTCGGGACGGACGACCTGGATCATCGCCCCGACGGCGAGGAGGCCCCAGGCGATGAGCAACAGCGAGCGGGAACGGTTCACCCGGTCCCCATCGGCCGGTGTGGTGCCGATGTGAGCGATTCGGCCCATGCCGCCCCGGGCCGCCCGGCCCAGGTCGCTCGTTGTGGTCGGCCGGCCCGATCCGGCTCAGCGCACCGCCATGGCGACATCGCTGACGTCGGCCACGCACTCGTCGTCACCCCTGGCGACCGATGCCGTCAGCGCCACCTCGGTGGCCCCGTACAACGAACCGAGCAGACCCTTGACCATGCCGCGGTCGACGGCGCAGATCACCGGATGATCGATGGCGACCTCACCGAAGGGGCAGTGGCCGGAGACGATCCGCAGATCCTTCCCCTGCCGCTCGGCATGGGCCGCAAATCCATGGGCCGACAGCGCATCGGCCACGACGTGGAGGGCCGATCGGAACGACCGTTGGCGCTCGGAGGTGTCTCCCATGCTCGCTGCCATCCGCCGGCCGAACTCCAGGCCCACCTCCTCGGCCAGTGCCGCCGCCTCGTCCTGGGGCAGCCGGGACAGGGCCCTTCCGAGCAGGGTGACGAGGATGTCATCGTGACCGACGTCGAGATCGAGCGACAGCTCGGGCTCAACGGCCCGGTAGACCTTGGCCGGCCGCCCCGCGCCCTCGGGCTGGCGGTGGCTGATCTCCAGATAGGAGCCGCCGGCCAGTTTCTCCAGGTGGTGACGGGCGACGTTGGCGTGGAGCCCGATGGCATCGGACACCTCGGCCGCGGTGAAGCCATCGTCGTTCTGGCGGACCATGAGGTAGATGTCTCTCCGTGTCGGATCACCGAAAGCCGAGGTGATGGCGTTCACAAGACTGGCGAACTCCGTCGGGTTGAGGGCTCGCTGGGACACTTCGGTAGTCTACTTGACAACAAACCGAGGTGCCCCGTCACCGCTTCCGCCTGACCCGGCAATCGGGCAGGTGGTGAGCCGTACCGAGGCGCAGTGAGGAGTACCGGTGTCGGGAAACGGTGGAGCTGTAACCGAAGAGGCGGTGACCGAGGCACTGCGCCCGGTCCAAGATCCGGAGCTGCATCGGAGCATCGTCGAACTCGGCATGGTCCGCCGGATCGACATCGCCGTCCCGCTGGTCACCGTGGCCGTCGACCTGACGATCGCCGGCTGTCCGCTTCGGGCCGAGATCGATCGACGGGTCAAGGAGGCGGTGCTGTCCCTCGACGGCGTCGACGATGCCGTCGTCGAGTTCGGTGTGATGACCGATGAGCAACGGGCCGAGCTCCGCAAGAACCTCCACGGAGATCCCGGCGCCACCGCCGGTGCCAACCAGGCCCACGGCCACGCCGAGGGCCGGGCCATCCCCTTCGCCGACCCCGACAATCGCACCAGGGTCATCCTGGTCGCCTCGGGCAAGGGTGGCGTCGGCAAGAGCTCGGTGACCACCAACCTCGCGGTGGCACTGGCCGCCAGGCCCCACACCGGTCAGGAAGGCCGCCGGAACAACAAGGTGGCGGTGGTCGACGCCGACGTCTGGGGCTTTTCCATACCCCGCATGCTGGGCGTCGACCGTGACCCGGTGATCATCGACGAGATGATCGTTCCACCGGAGTCGTTCGGTGTCCGCTGCATATCGATGGGTTTCTTCGTCGAGGAGAATCAGCCGGTGATCTGGCGTGGTCCGATGCTCCACAAGGCCCTGGAGCAGTTCCTGACCGACGTCTACTGGGACGACCCGGATTTCCTCCTGGTCGACCTCCCGCCCGGCACCGGCGACATCGCCCTGTCGCTGTCGCAGTTCCTGCCCCGCTCGGAGTTGCTGGTGGTCACCACACCCCAGGCGGCGGCCCAGAAGGTGGCCCAGCGGGCGGCCTACATGGCCCACAAGGTCCGGATCACCGTTTCGGGCGTCATCGAGAACATGAGCTGGTTCACCGGCGACGACGGCAAGCGCTACGAGCTGTTCGGCTCGGGGGGCGGCCAGGAACTGGCAGATGACCTCGAGGTCCCGTTGCTGGCAAAGGTTCCCCTGGTGCCCCGGCTCCGCGAAGGTGGCGACACCGGCAAGCCGATCGCCGCCGAGCCGGGGACCGAGGCCGGGTCGGTGTTCGCCGAGCTGGCGGAACGGGTCGACGTCGAGCTGGCGCCGAAGAAACGTTTCCGGTCCGAGCTCAAGATCGTGTGAGAAACCGACGGCGATGTTTTTGGCGGCAAAATCAGACGGGCCGCCAAGGGGAGACAGTAGGTTGAGGGCATGGACGTTCGAATCGGGATCGCCGACACCACGCAGATCATCGAAGTCGAGATGGACGACGACATGGACCGCGACGCGCTCCGCTCCGACATCGAGGCTGCCCTGGCCGGCAAGAGCAAGATTCTCTGGTTGACCGATCGTAAGGGTAAGGAATTGGCCGTGCCGAGCGAGCAGATCGGCTTCGTCGAACTGGGCACCAGCGACGCCGAACGCAAAATCGGGTTCGGCGCCTGACGTCGGCATCCACCGTCCTGCGAATCGTCGCCGGCAAGGGCGGCGTCGGCCGGACCACCGTGGCCGTCGCATTGGCGGCCGAGGCGGCCGCAACCGGCAAGCGGGTTCTGGCCGTCGACGCGTCGGCCTCGGCCGACCTCGAACCTCTGGTTGCCGCCAGCGGTCTGAAGGGACGATTCGAAACACTTCGGTTGACCACCAGATCGGCCCTCGACGAATACCTGAAGCTCTATCTCAAGCTGCCGCTCGGACCATCCCGATTGGGCCCGCTGGCCACGATCTTCGACTACGTCTCGGCCGCCGCCCCCGGCGTTCGTGAGATCCTGATGATCGGCAAGATCGGCTGGGAGGCCCGCAGTGGCCCCTGGGACGAGATCATCGTCGACGGGCCGGCCACCGGGCACGTGGTGGAGATGATCAATGCCCCGGCGTCGATGGCCGAGCTGGTGCCGACCGGCCCTCTGGCCCAGCAGACCGGCTGGCTCCGCGAGGTGCTGGCGGCCCCGACCACCGACGTGGTGCTGGTCACCATCCCAGAGGAGCTGCCCGTCTCCGAGACCGGTGAGCTCCTGGCGAGGCTGCGAACCGAGACTTCGACCGCAGTCAAGGTGCTGGTTGCGAACCGCACCCCGGTCGCCATCGACGACGGCGGGCTGGAAGAGGTGGCGCGGCGTCAGGCCCAGGACTATCCGGGGGCGGCCGTGCTGCAGCTGGCCGCAGCCCGCTCGCAGTTGAGTGCGGTGCAGAACCAGCGACTGGAGGAACTGGCGCTGACCACGATCACCGCAGGCGAGGACCGCAATCGGCCGGTGGACGCGGTGCGCAAGGCGTTGCAGGGACTCATCGGGCCGGGATCGGCCCGATGACCGACGCCGCCGACGACGGGTCGTCGGATCCTCCGGGGCTGGCGGAGATCGACCGACAGCTGCAACGGGCCGAGGTGCTGGTCATGGCCGGACCGGGCGGGGTCGGCAAGACCACGATCGCTGCCGCGCTGGGCGTCAGAGCGGCCCAGGTCCACGGCAGGCGGGTGGTGGTGGTCACCGTCGACCCGGCAAAACGATTGGCCGAGGCCCTCGGCATGGCCAGCCTGACAGAGGAGGCGGTGCTGGTGCCGGTCGGCGAGGGGCCGGGCCGGCTCTGGATGCTCATGGTGGACATGG
This sequence comes from uncultured Acidimicrobiaceae bacterium, assembly GCA_947259095.1. Taxonomy (GTDB): domain Bacteria; phylum Actinomycetota; class Acidimicrobiia; order Acidimicrobiales; family SZUA-35; genus JAHELU01. The sequence goes on from CAMYLA010000005.1 coordinate 25,055, forward strand.
CAAAGAGCTGGGATGAGCTGGTGCTGCGCCACGCCCCCGACCCCCGGGTCGGGGAGCGGCTCCTGGCCAACGGCCTCTACCGGACGCTGACCAGGGAGTTCGTCCAGAGCCACGACTACATCGCCCTCGACCACCTGGTCTCGCTCAGCGATCAGGATCGCTACGACCTGGTGATCGTCGACACACCACCATCGGGCCATGCTCTCGATCTGCTGGACGCCCCGGGGCGCATGATCGAGTTCTTCCAGAGCAGGCTGTTGCGGTGGCTCACCGCCAGTGCCGGCTCGGGGCTGACCGCAGTGGCGGCAAAGCCGTTCCTGCTGGTCGCCGAGCGCATGCTCGGCACCGACTTCCTGTCACAGATCACCGAGTTCTTTGGTCTGTTCTCCCGGCTCCGGGCCCCTTTCGTGGCCCGAGCCCGGCTGGTGGAGGAGCGACTGGCCGACGATCACACCGAATATGTCGTGGTGACCACGACGGACAGCTCGGTTGTCGACGCCTGCCAGCAGCTGGTCGACGAACTGGAACGACGGGAGCTGGAACCCGGTCTGTTGATCGTCAATCGGCTCCCGCCGACCCTCCGCCTCACCGGCGCCGGCACCCTCGAGCCCGGGTTCACCCACGATGACTTCGCAGACCTCGACGACCTGTCGCTCCGGGTGGCGGTGGCCCGGCTGGTCGATCAGGCTGCGACGGCGACCATGCCGGCCCTGGAGGGCAGCCGGGCGGTCGCCGCCGTGGGGTGGAGCGCCGAGGACCTGAGCGATCTGGACGGTCTGGCCGCCCTGCTGGGCTGCCGCTGACCGCTTTGCCGGGCTGCCGCTGACGGCGCCGGCCCGGCCGGCGGGCGGGCTGCCGCCTCGCGCTGCGGGCTAGTCTTCTCCGATGGCCCTCCTGAGCGACCTCGCACGGCAATACACCGACTACGGTGCCGCCGAGCGGGCCCACCTCCGACGGCTCATCGGCTCCTGGGGTCCGCTCTCGGACCTGAGCTTCGCCGACCTCCTGCTGTTCGCCCCGACCAGCCAAGCCGAGGACCAGCTGGTGGTGCTGGGCCAAATGCGGCCGGCGACGGCCCAGACCCTCTACCTCGACGACCAGGTCGGGCAGTTGGTCCAGCGCACCGATCGGCCGTTGACCGAACTGGCGTTCCAGACCGGCGACATGCACGAGAAGGAGGTCGACCTTCGGATCCTGGGGAGAAGGATCCGGATAACCGCCATCCCGGTGGTGTTCCAGGGCCGGGTGATCGCCGTGGTCACCCGGGAGACCCGCCAGCGCGATGACGAGCCGCAGAGTGGACTCGAGATGGCCTACCTCGACGTGTTCGATCGCCTGGCCAGGATGATCGTCGACGGCAACTTCCCGTTCCCGTTCGAGGACGCCGTCACCGAGGAATCGCCCAGGGTCGGCGACGGGACCCTGGTGTTGGAGGCCGGCACCAGGGTGGTCTACTCGTCGCCGAATGCGGTGTCGGCCCTGCACCGCGCCGGTTACCACGGGCGGATCGCCGACCGCCGGCTCCAGGATCTCGGCTTCGACGAAGCGGTGGTGGCCAGCGCCTACCGGTTGAAGGTGCCGGTGATCGAGGAGTTGGAGCGCGGTGAGAACGTGACGATCCTCAGCCGCATCCTGCCCCTGATCGAGGACGGCGAGGTGACCGGGGCGTTGGTCCTGATGCGAGACGTGTCGGACCTGCGGCGACGGGATCGAATGCTGGTCTCGATGGATGCAACCATCAAGGAGATCCACCACCGGGTGAAGAACAACCTGCAAACGGTCTCGTCGTTGCTACGGATTCAGGGTCGACGGCTGGAGAACCCGGAGGCCAAGTCGGCCATCGACGAGTCGGTGCGCCGCATCCAGTCGATCGCCACCATCCACGAGATGCTGGCAAACAGCGGGGGAGACGAGGTTCCCTTCACCGACGTGGTCGAGCCGATCATGCGGATGGCGGAGTCGAGCCTCGTCGCCTCCGAGCGGCCGATCAAGTTCCATCTCGTGGGGACCGGGCCGACGCTGTCGGCCAGTCGGGCCAGTTCGCTGGCCGTCGTGGTCACCGAGTTGCTCCAGAACGCCATCGAGCACGGCTTCCCGGTCGGTTCAGATGGTGGGAACGTGACCGTGGAACTGGTGACGTCGCCGACGGACCTCCGGGTCCGGGTCCACGACGACGGGGTTGGCGTGAGCGAACACTTCGATGCCGGCACGGACCCGGGTTTGGGCCTCACCATCATCTCCACGCTCATCTCGGGGGAGCTCGGCGGCGAACTCAGGATCAGGCAGGCCACCCCACCACAACGCGGCACCCTGGCCGAGGTCCGGGTGATGTTGGACGACGACGACGAGTGATGAGGACGGGACTAGCGGCGCCGACTGTCCTCCTCAGAGGTCGCTCCCCACACCCCCGAATCCTGGTTGGTCGACAGGGCGAACTCGAGGCACGGTACCTGGGACGGGCAGCCCATACAGACCACCTTGGCGGCCTCGATCTGATCGATGGCCTGGCCGGTGGTGCCGATGGGGAAGAACAGCTCCGGGCTGGTGTCGCGACATGCCGCCACCTTGCGCCAGGACAGGTCCGGGTCCGGATCGATCGGTCGACTTGCAACCCGCTGGGCGACGAGCTCAAACTCCTCGAAACCCGGGGGTGACACAAATTCCTTTGAACCGACGACTGTCACGATTCCTCCCTTACAAGCGTGATGGCCTTGATCAACCCTATGGATGTGTGGGCGCGTGCAAGCCGCGCCAAGGAGGCCACCGGGTGTTCCTGTGTGGTCCACTGATTGCGTCCGAGGCGGGATTTGTTCCCCAGATGTGACTTTAGACATTGTTTAGAAGTTCGTAAAGAGTTCGACGTAGACAAATATGGCCGTTCTTCGGCTGCTGGTTGGTGATTGTTGCTGAATTGTGTCGTTCGGCACCCGCGTCGGCTCGAACGGCCCCAATTTCCTCGGTTCTTGTGTGTCGATCTGCGGGTGGTGGGCCTGGGTGAACCGGCTGCTGTCGGCTCGACCACCCACCGGTTAGATTGTCGAACCACGCCAGAAACGAGACCGGCCGGTCAGGAGTTGGAAACATATGGTCAGAGTCATCGCCCATCGGGGCGCATCGGCCACCCACCACGAGAACACCCTCGATGCGTTCCGGGCCGCCGCCGAACAGGGCGCCCAAGGGATCGAACTCGATGTGCGCCTGTCGGCCGACGAGGTGCTCATCGTGCACCACGATGCCCACCTGAGCGACGGCTCGCTGCTCCGAGAGCTCCCGGCCGAGCAGCTGCCGGATTGGATTCCCACCCTCGGCGAGGCGCTCGACGTCGCAGGGGGGATGTGGGTCAACGTCGAGATCAAGAACGTTCCCGACGAGCCGGACTATGACGCCGACCATCGGATTTCGTTGGCGGTGGCCGGCCTCATCGCCGCGTCGCTGGCCACCTCGGCCGCCGACGGTGGGCTCGACGACCCGTCGGACCGGTTCATGGTCTCGTCGTTCAACGTCGATTCGGTGGAGAGGATCCGTCAGCTCGACGCCGGCATACCGCTGGCCCTGCTGGTGTGGGGCCAGGCCGACCCCGCCAGCCTGATCGATCGGGCGGTGGCCCACGGCTTCCAGGGCATCCACCCCCATGATCTCCTGGTCGATCGCGGCTTCGTCGCCCGGGCCCATGATGCCGGTCTGCAGGTCAACGTCTGGACGATCGACAACCCGGACCGGGTGGTGGAGCTGGCCGGGTTCGGCGTGGACGGCATCATCACCAACGACCCCCGGGGGGCGGTGGCGGCGCTAGCAGGATGAGTTCTGTGATGCCCGGTCCGGCTCGAACCCGGGGGGCACCACCAGCTCGACCGCATCGGGCCGGTAGTCGAGGCGCAGGATGTCGACCGGCGGCATCGCCTCGCCGTCGAGTTGGAACGGGAACGGCCGGTAGCCCCGCAGCGTCGCTCCTTCGACCGCCTCCCAATGGCGGGTGGTTGCGGTTTCGGGCACGCCCTGGTCGCTGCGCAGGGCCCCGATGGCGGCCGGCGCCAGTCGCCCGACGGCAAGGGAGCGCAGCACCACGATGGAGAGCGGGCGATCGAGGGTGGCCTCGGGGGCGAGGTCGAGTGGTCGACCACCGAGATAGGTGTAGGGGTTGCAGTTGAGGGCCACCGCCAGCTGGGCGTCGTCCACCCGACGACCGTCGTCGGTCTCGACCGAGAACCAGGGGTGTCGCCGGTCGACCCCACGAAACCAGGTGGTGAGGGTCGTGGCCACGAACAGTGGGTGCCCGAGCCAGCGCTTCAGCGGGCCACGCTCCTCGACCCGCTCGACCACCGCCGCATCGAACCCTGCACCGGCGTGGAACAGGAACGCCCGCCCGTTTGCCACCCCGACCCCGGCCGACATGGTCGAACGCCGGTCCAAGGCCTCGACCAGCACCGCCGTGGCCTCGACCGGGTCGTTCGGGTAACCCAGCGCCCTGGCGAAGACGTTGGTCGAGCCACCGGGAAGCGGGACGATGGCCGCATCGTGGTTGGCCCGGTCGGTGACGTGGTGCCCATCGGCCCCTCGGCCGTTCGTGGCGCCGGCCGCCGGCCTGGGGTCGAGCAATCCGTTTGCCACTTCGTTGATCGTGCCGTCGCCGCCGAGGGCGATCACCACCTCGGCTCCGGCCCGGTTGGCCCAGTGGGCGAGCCGGATGGCGTGGCCGCCCTTGGTTGTCTCGATGACGTCCAGTTCGTGGTCGGTCGACAGCAGCTGCTGGATCCGGACCCTGGTCCGAGGGGTCACCGACGACGCGAACGGATTGACGATCAGGGTGACGCGCACCGAGCCAGTATGCCCGCAGTGGTCCAACCGAGCGTGGTTTGACCAGGCGGTCAAGTTTTCCTCTACCATCATCGGCATGAACGTCGTTGTTTGCGTGAAGCAGATCCCCGATCCCGCAGATCCCGGAGCCCTCGACCCCGAGACCAGGACCCTGAAGCGGGACGTCAAGCTCATACTCGATGAGTCCGATTCCTACGGCGTGGAGATGGCCCTGCAGCTGGTCGACGCCGCCGGCGAGGGCGAGGTGACCCTGGTGTCGATGGCCCCCAACGACGAGCGGTCCGGCCTGGCCACCGCCCTGGCCATGGGCGCATCGGCGGCCACCCTGATCTCCGATCCGGCGCTGCTTGGCTCGGACGCATTGACAACGGCCAAGCTGTTGGGTGCGGCGATCGCCGAGCGAAGCCCCGATCTGGTGATCGCCGGTTCCGAGAGCTCGGATGGCTACACCGGGACCGTTCCCGAGCAGATCGCCGCAGTCCTGGATCTGCCGTCGGTCACCGCCGCCAAGTCCATCACCGTCGATGGCGCCGGGATCAAGGTCGAGCGCCAGACCGACGCCGGCTACGACGATGTGGAATGCCCGATGCCGTGCGTGGTCAGCGTGACCGCCGGCGTGGTCGAGCCCCGGTACCCCTCGTTCAAGGGCATCATGGCCGCCAAGTCCAAGCCGGTCGACGCCAAGACCGCAGCCGATCTCGGTTTCGATGCCGACTCGGTCGGCTGGGCCGGTTCCGGCCAGGAGATCGTCGAGGTCTCCGAGGCCCCACAGCGCGAGGCCGGCGAGGTCATCGAGGACGACGGCGAGGCCTTCGGCCGAATCATTTCCTACCTTGAAGAACTGAAAGTCATCTGAGGAGCGACGAACCATGACTCTTTCCAAGATTTGGGTACTGGCCGAAGCGGTCGACGGTGAGGTGGCCTCCACCACACTGGAGATCCTGACCAAGGCCCGCGATCTGGCCGACACCGTCGAGTGTGTCTACGTCGGCGACGACGCCGACGAGATCGCCGAGAAACTCGGCGAGTACGGCTGTGAGACCGTGCACCAGACCGGCGACCTCGAGGGTGCCCTGGTCGGCGTCCCCACCGCAGCGGCCATCGCCGCCGCGGTCGAGGAAGGCGACGGGCCGGACGCCATCCTCATGGGTACCTCCTATAACGGCCGCGACACCGCGGCACGGCTGTCGGTCAAGCTCGACAAGACCGTCATCACCAACGTGGTCGACATCGAGGTCGATGGCGACAGCCTGGTCGGCACCGAGCCGATCTTCGGCGGCAACACCGACGTGAAGACCAGGTTCGGCGGCGACGGTCCCTACATCATGCTGGTCAGGCCGAAGTCGTTTGCGCCAGAGCCATCCGGCGGCGCTGCGGCCGACGTGGAAGACCTCGACGTCCCCGACCTCGGCGCGGCCGGGGGAGCAATCGTGACCGAGCGTCACGTCGAGGAGTCGGACGGCCCCAAGCTGGACGAGGCGGGCCTTGTGGTTTCGGGCGGTCGAGGATTGGGCGATGCCGAGAAGTACTCGATGGTCGAGGATCTGGCCAAGGCCCTCGGTGGTGCCGCCGGCGCCTCACGGGCCATCGTCGACGCCGGCTGGGTGCCGTACTCCTACCAGGTCGGCCAGACCGGCAAGGTCGTCAAGCCGGACGTCTACGTCGCCTGCGGGATCTCCGGTGCCACCCAGCACCTGGTCGGCATGAAGGGCTCCAAGCACATCATCGCCATCAACAAGGATCCGGAGGCGCCGATCTTCGGTATCGCCGACCTGGGGATCGTCGGCGATGTGCACAAGGTGATGCCCCAGCTACTCGAAGCCCTGTCGAGCCGGTAGCGGCAGCCCCGGACAGCCCCGGGCCACCGGCGGCCGCCGGTACGGGTGCGCGCCCGGGGGCACCGCTAGGCTCCGGCCATGATCGATCAGCTGACAAACGAGACCGTCGAGCTGCTCCAGGCACTGATTCGAAACCAGTGCGTCAACGACGGAACGGCGCAGTCGGGATTCGAGGATCGCTCGGCCCGGCTGCTGCGCGACGAACTGGAGGGCACCGGGGTCGACATGGCGACGTTCGAACCCACCCCCGGACGCACCTCGCTCATCTGCCGGTGGCCGGGAACCGATCCCGCCGCCCCGGCCCTGTGCCTCATGGGCCACACCGACGTGGTACCGGTTTCGCCTGACGGCTGGACCCAGGACCCCTTCGGCGGCGAGCTGATCGACGGTGAGATCTGGGGCCGGGGGGCGGTCGACATGTTGAACCTGACGGCCTCGATGGCCGTGGTGTTCCGCCACCTCGTGACCAGCGGCAAGCGGTACCCGGGCGACATCATCTACTTCGCCGTCGCCGACGAGGAGGCCGGTGGAATCCACGGGGCGGAGATCCTGGTGCCCCAGCAGTGGGACGCCCTCCGCTGCGACTATGTCCTCACCGAGTTCGGCGGCATACCGCTCTACAGCCCCAAGGGTATGAGCCTGCTGATCACCACCGCCGAGAAGGGAATCGGCTGGCGGCGGCTGACCGTCAAGGGATCGCCGGGGCATGGCTCCATGCCGTACGGCACCGACAACGCTCTGGTCAAGGCGGCCGAGGTGGTCCGCCGGCTGAGCGAGTACCGGCCCACGCCGCAGCTCGACGAGTTGTGGGCGGCCAGGGTCAAGGCGATGGGCCTGCCTGACGAGCTTTCCCGCAAGCTGCTCGATCCGGGCCGGCTGGCCGAAGCGCTGACCGAGCTGCCGCCGGAGCTGGCGAGCAACACCCACTCCTGCAGTCACACAACGTTCTCTCCGAACGTGATCAGCGGGGGAGTCAAGACCAATGTCATCCCGGACTCGGTGACGATCGAGGTCGACATCCGGACCCTCCCGGGCGAGGCGGCCGAGGATATCGACGCCCACATCCGGGCTGCGCTCGGCGACCTGGCCGATCAGGTCGAGACCGAGGTGATCCAAACCAACCGATCCACCGCATCTCCGACCGACAACAAGCTGTGGGAGACCTTGTCATCGGCCATCGCCAACGCCTACCCCGAGGCCAAGGTCGTGCCCAGCATGGTCACCGGCGGCACCGATGCCCGATTCTTCCGCGACCAGGGCGCCATCGCCTACGGGGCCGGGCTGCTCAGCCCGTCGGTGGACACCGGTGAGTTCTTCCGCCGGTTCCACGGCCACGATGAACGCATCGACGTCGAATCACTGCGATTGACCTGCTCGCTGTGGCTCGACGTGGTCGACGGTCTCTGGAGCTGACCCTCTCCCGGCCGCCCCGAACCGGGCCACCGGGGCAGAACCGCAGGGCCGGCCCGAAGTTGGGTCAGGGTCGCAAGTTTCTGCCGACCGGGGAAACTAGCCTTGGGGCCAGATGGTCTCGGTGATGACGACTCCGGCAGGCGCGGCTGCGATTGACGCGCTCCAGCGGCGCCTCGATGTGCTTCGAGGCGGCAATGTGCTGGGCCCGGCAATGGTGATCTGCCCCTCCCCGGTGCTGGCGGTCGGTCTCCGGCGGGCGCTCGGCCGGAGACCGGAGGGGATCGCCGGGGCCCGATTCGTCACCGTCAACGAGTTCGCCGCGCACCTGGCCATGCCGGAGCTGGTCGCCGCCGGGTTGCGGGTTGCCGGCAAGGCCGAGATCGCCGCCGCCATCCGTGCCGAGCTCCACGACCAGCCCGGTCGGTTCGGCAAGGTCGCAGACCACAGGACCACCGAGGATCGCCTGGCCGCGTTCCATCAGGAACTGATCGGGCTTCCCGAGGAGGTGCTGGACCGGCTGGCGGCCAACGCCGTCGGGTTGTCCGGCGATGCCCTGCGGGTCGTCCGGGCCGCGTCGGCCAGGATGGGCCGGGCCTGCGGCGGCGATCGGCTGGTGGGGCTGGCCCTGGATCGTCTGGAACGGATGAGTCCGCAAACCTTGGGGCCGCTGCTGCTGTTCTTTCCCGAGCCGCTGCGGCCATACGAGGGCAGACTGATCCAGGCCCTGGCCCGCCGACCGGACTGCGAGGTGATGGTCGGGCTCACCGGGCTGGCCGCCACCGACGAGCGACACTTCGGTCGGTTGGCGGGCTGGAGCATCCAGGTTGCCGACTCGGCTCGGGGCGAATCGATGGTCGAGCCCCGCCGCGCCACCGTGCTCGATGTTGCCGATCCCGAGGAGGAGGTCAGGGCCGCGCTGCGGGACCTCACCGCCCACGCCGCAGCCGGCGTCACCCTGAACGACATGGCGGTGCTGTACACCGCGGCCGAGCCGTACGCCCAGCTGCTGGTCGACCACTTCGACGGCGCCGGCCTGCCGTTCTGCGGGCCCGGTCATCGGCGGCTGGCCAACTCGCTGGCGGGGCGGACGCTGCGCCGGCTGCTCGGTCTGGCGGTCCGGGGACTGGAACGGGAGGCGGTGATCACCCTGCTGAGTGCGGCCCCGATCGACGATGGTTGCGGGGTCGAGGTCCCGGCCGCCTCCTGGGACCGGCTGTCCCGGCAGGCCGGCGTGATCGACGGTGAGCACTGGATCCCCCGGTTGGCCGAGCTGGCCGGTGGCACCGAGGACGAGCTGTCCAAGAAGGCGACGGTGGCCCTGTCCCGGTTCGTGGAGGAGTTGGCCGGGAACCTCCAACCGCCGGATGAGCGGACCTGGCAGGCCTGGTCGGGGTGGGCCACCGGCCTGCTGCAGCGGTACCTGCTCCAGACGGTTCCGGGCATCGGCCCGACGTCGACCGATCGGCGGCCGACGTGGCCGGAGGTGGAAATCCAGGCCTACGACCTGGTCCGCCGTCGGTTGGGTGGGCTGGTCGACCTCGACGAGTTCGGTCGCCCGCCGACCCTCGACAGCTTCGAGGCCACCGTGGTCAACGAGCTGACCGGGGCGGTCGTTCCCGGCCGGCCGCTCGGCAACGGCGTCTATGTCGGTCCGGTCGATTCGGTTGCCGGGTTGGGATTCGAGCGAATCACCATCGTCGGGCTGACCGAGGGTGTCTTTCCCCGGACCCCCCGGGAGGACTCGCTGCTGCCGGACCAGCTCCGGGCGACCGGCTCTGGCATGCTGATCGAGAAATCGGCGGTGACCGACGTCGACATCCGGTCGGTGGCGTTGGCGTCGGCGGCCTCCCGCCGGCCGGCGCTGCTGTTGAGCTCCCGGGGCGACCTGCGAAGCAACCGGTCGCGATCGTGGCCTCGGGTGTTGAACGGGCTGGTCGACAACCGGCTCAGCCTCGACTCCCATCATCAGGGCCTGGTCGACCATGGCCGCCCGGCCGGGGTCGACGACTTCGGTCTGCGATCGCTGATCGTGCACGTCGACAACGACAACCCGGTCCAGACCCATGAGCTGGCGCTCAGTGACCCGGTGCTGGCCGCCAACCTGCAGCGGATCGGGAACCGCGATCGCCAGGAGATGACACGCCACGTCGGCAGGGTTCCGGCCGGTCGGGTCGATCCGACCGAGCGGCTGCTGTCGCCGACCGCGCTCGAAACCTACGCCTCCTGTCCCCGCAAGTACCTGTTCCAGCGGGTCCTGCGACTTGGCGAGGACGAGCGCCCGGAGCGGATCGACGAGATCACCGCCCGAGATCGCGGCACGCTGATCCATCGGGTGCTCGAACGGTTCATCTCCGATGCGCTGGCCGACGACGACGTGCCGGAGCCCGGGACGCCGTGGTCGGTGGAGCGCCGGGTCCACCTGTTCGATCTGCTGGAATCGGAGATCAAGTCGGCGGCCACCAGAGGGGTCACCGGTGGTCAGGTCAAGACCAGGCTGCTGCATCGCTCGCTTTTCAACGAGCTGCTCGACTTCCTCGATACCGACGATGCGCTGCGAGCCGAGCGGCGCTCGGTCCCCTATGCCGCCGAGTACTCCTTCGGCTTCGAAGACAGCCCGGCGCTGGAGGGCCTGTGGGCCGGGCGGCGTATGCAGCTCCGGGGCTCGGTCGACCGGGTCGACCTGACCGAGGACGGCGGGCTCCTGGTCATCGACTACAAGGGCGGCTCCAAGCGGCCGTTCGAGGGGATGGAGGCCAACCCGCTCAACGACGGTCGACGGCTCCAACTCCCGCTGTACGCCAGAGCGGTTGCCGAGCGGCTGGAACGCCGCGGCGAGCGAACCGGGCTGTACTGGCTGACCAAGGCCAACGAGATCAAGGAGATGGTGCTCGACGAGGGCTTGGAGGCCGACCTCGAGCAGGCGGTGGGGGCGGCGCTCGACGGCATCGGCGACGGGGTGTTCCCCGGGGTGCCGGGGGAGGTGGTCGGCTGGCCCCGACTGAGCTTCGAGAACTGCAAGTACTGCGACTTCGATCGGATCTGCCCCACCGACCGCCAGAGCGAATGGGAACGGGTGCGATTCGACACCGCACTGACCCCGATCGATCTGCTGCTGGGACGGCTCGACGACGCACTGCTGGCCGAAGGGTCCGATGGCGACGGCGCGGGCCCGCTCGACCCGGCCGGCGCCGCCGGGGGCCGGCCGCCGGTCGAGCGCCGCAAGGACCGATGAGCGGGGCGAACGGCTTCGACGCGCCGGAGTTGGTCGATCACGATGATCGGCGGATCATCACCAGGGGCCTCGATCGATCGCTGTTCGTCGAGGCCGGTGCCGGCAGCGGCAAGACCTCCTCGCTGGTGGAGCGGATCGTCAATCTGGTCGACGTCGACGGGGTGCCCATCACCAGGATCGCCGCCATCACCTTCACCGAGGCGGCGGCCAGTGAGCTGCGGACCCGGGTTCGCGACGCCCTGGAGCAACGCAGCGTCGATGCCCGCAACGTGGCGTTGGAGGTGGCTGCGGGCCAGGTCGAGTCCGCAGCGTTCTCGACCCTCCACAGCTTTGCCCTGCGGATCTTGAGTGACCATCCGATCGAGGCCGGGTTGCCGCCCGGGTTCGGGGTGGTCGACGAGATCACCAGCACCCTGGAGTTCGACGAGAGCTGGCGGGTCTTCCTCGGTCAGGTCGGTGACGACATGACGCTGCTCGATCTGCAGGAGCGGGCGGCGGCGATGGCCATCGAGCTGCGTCATTTCGCCGGGGTGGCCCGGCGGTTCGACGACAACTGGGACCTGCTGGACCGGGTCGGTCCCGACCCGACGCCGCTGAGCGACATCGTGTTCGACGACCTGCTGGCCGGCCTCGACGAACTGAAGGGCCTGGCCGGGCTGTGCGCGGTCGGGGAGGACCGGTATCTGGAGCGGCTCGACGGCTACATCGACCAGGTCGAGGCCATGATCGATGCCGAGCCGATCGATCAGGTCCAGACGTTCCGCCAACTGAGGCCACCGCCGAAGAACTGGGGCAAGGCCGCCAGCTGGCGGACCCCGGGTTTGGAGCATGTCCGGACCGGCGTCCAGGCGTTCAACGGCCGCCTGCTGGAGCGGGTCGACCTCTATCGACGCGAGGTCATGGAGTACTTCATCACCCTGGTCGCCGAGTTCGTTGCCGGCCGGGTGGAGCAGCGCCAGGCCAAGGGGGAGCTGGCGTTCCACGACCTGCTGGTGCTGGCCCGACGGCTGTTGCGAACCGACGAGGTGGTACGCAGGACGCTCCACCAGCGCTACACCCGGATCCTGCTCGACGAGTTCCAGGACACCGATCCGATCCAGATCGAGCTGGCGGTGTTGCTGGCATCCTCCGAGCCGGTTGGCTCCACCCCCTGGCGGGAGCTGGCCGCCGATCTGCCGTCGGGCAGGCTGGTGGTGGTCGGTGACCCAAAGCAGTCGATCTACCGGTTCCGTCGGGCCGACATCGGCGTCTATAGCGAGACCGAGCAGGTGCTGGTCGATGAGTCATGCCGCCTGACCACCAACTTCCGATCGGTTCCCGGGGTTCTGGCCTGGGTCAATCAGGTCTTCGAGCAGACCATGGGAGAGGGCGAGCCGGGCAAGCAGCCGCCGTATGTGGCGCTGACGCCGGCCAGGGCCCCGGCCCCAGACGGCGCGGTCCCGGTGACCGTGCTGGGCGGCCCCCACGACCGGTCGACCAAGATCCACCGGATCCGCGAGCTCGAGGGGCTCGACGTGGCAGCCATCACCTGTCGGATCATGGAGGAGCAGTGGCCCGTCTTCCGAGACGGTCAATGGTTGCCGGCCCGACTCAAGGACATCGCGGTCCTGATTCCCTCCCGGCTGTCACTGCCATCGCTGGAGGCGGCCTTCGCCGCAACCAACGTGCCATACCGACCGGAGACGAATTCCCTCGTCTATGCCACCCAGGAGGTTCGCGATGTACTGGCCGGGGTTCGGGCGGTGGTCAATCCGACCAATTCCGTCGACGTGGTGGCAACACTGCGGTCGGCGCTGTTCGCCGTCGGCGACGATGAGCTGCTGGAGTGGAAACTGGCCGGCGGCTCCTGGGACTACCGGCACCCCACACCGGCCGATGAGCCCGCCTCGAGCGGGCCAGGAGACCAGGATCCGGATCCGATCGCGGACCGGCCCGAGGCGCTCCACGACTTGGTCGACTCGACGTTGGGTGGCCTGGACAACGCGGTCGGCGAGGCGTTCGCCGTGCTCCGCCGGTGGCACGACGACCGGTGGTGGTACGACCCGGCCACACTGATCGATCGGATCGTCCGGGAACGCCGGCTGCGGGAGAGCGCACTGGCCGAACCGAGGCCCCGCGACCGCTGGCGCCGCTACCGGTTCCTGGCCGAACAGGCCCGGGAGTTCGCCGAAACGCAGGGCGGGGATCTGCACGACTTCGTGGACTGGGTGGAGATCCAATCCAGCGACATGGCTCGGGTCACCGAGCCGATCCCGGCCGAGCCGGACGACGATGCGGTCCGGGTGCTGACCATCCACGGGGCCAAGGGTCTGGAATTCCCGGTGGTCATCCTGGCCGGGGCACCAACCGAGGAGTCACGGGGTCGGGCCGGGCCGCAGGTGATCTTTCCTCCCGGCGACCGCCCCCAGGTCAAGCTCGGCGCCGATCGGCGAACCGCCGACTTCGACGTGCACGCCTCGATGGAGGAGATACTCGACTCCTACGAGCGCATCCGGCTCCACTATGTCGCCGCCACCCGGGCTCGGGACCATCTGATCGTCAGCGCCCACCACAAGGCCGGCGGGCGTCAGAGCATCGGTGGCCGGACTTGGGAGGCCGCCGCTGGTTGCCAGGACCTGTGGCGGGGTTTCGAGCGGCGAGGCGACGAGCACTATGCGGCCCAACCACCCACCCAGCTGCGGCTGGCCGACGGTGGCTTCGTGGACGGGCTGGCCCGGTGGTCGGGGATCCAAAATCGGTTGCTGACCACCTCAGCCGCAGCCCGTCACCGGTCGGCCACCGGACTGGCCCGCTCGGTCGCAGCGCCGACCGGCGGGAACGACACGATGACCGGGGGCCTGGCCGGCCAACCGTTGCCACCCGATGCCGATGGTCGGCCGTCACACGAGCAGCCAACGGCTGCACCAGGCCATGCCCAGGACCGGTGGCGGGCCGAGGGGCTTGGCGCTGCGGTCGGCTCGGCGGTCCACGCCGCCCTGGAGCTGGTCGACTTCGGCTACCCCCGGGATCTGACGGCCCTGGCCGAGACCTCGGCTGCGGTCGAGGGCGTCGCCGATCTGGCGCCCGAGGTCGAGGCTCGGCTGCGGTCGGCCCTCGAGGCGCCGACAGTACAGCTGGCCGGAACCTCAGCCCATTGGCGGGAGTTGTACGTGGCCATCCCGGCCGGGCAGGGCACCGTCGAGGGATTCGTCGACCTCTGTGTCGACACAGAGGACGGCCTGATCGTGGTGGACTACAAGACCGACGAGCTCACCGGACCGGATGCGGTGGCGGTCAAGGTCGCCGACTATCGCATCCAGGGGGCAACCTACGCCGTGGCACTGGAGCATTTGACGAAGCGCAAGGTGGCGGCCTGCCGTTTCCTGTTCCTCGGCGTCGACGGCGTGATCGAAGCCGACATCGACGACCTGGCCGAGGCCATGGCCGAGGTTCGTCAGCTGCTCAGCATCGACGAGTCGCCGTAGCCGCAGCCGGCGCACGGCGTTGGACCGTAGTGGGTGACGTGGTCGGTCCAGGTGTTGCCGTCGAAATAGCGGAGATTGTGCTGATGGTTGGGATCGGGAAACCACCCGGGCTCGGTGACGTCCAGTGCGGGGTGATCGATGACGGCCATTGAACTGATCCTGGTTCGACTATGTTTCGGGGCTCGAAGGCTCGCCCCGTTCCCCTGTTGAGAGATCGGTCGGTCGGTTCGGATACTTGAGACCGAAGGGACTCGGTGCGACGAGATGGCCACAACATGGCGACAATATGGCGACGACCGGCATGACCAGCCGGGGCCGGTGGCGGGCGATCGGCTCAGGCCACCGCCAGCAGGGCCGCCGCCGGGGCGTGGGCCGGGAGCGATCCTGCATCCATCCGTCTGGCCAGCTCGGCTCTGCCCTCTGGGCACTGTTCGACGAAGGGGCACCAGCCGCAAAGCACCGTGGGGCGGGGCTCGAACGACTCCTCGGTGCAGGCGGTTGCGATGCCGGCCCAGACCTCGGTCAACGACCCGACCGCGTCCTCCAATCGCCGCTCGGTGACCGGAACATCGAGGATGCGCTGGCCGAGATACAGCAACCGGGCACGATCGGGGATCTCGCCCATCGATTGGCGAAGCGCTGCGGCGTACAGCATGACCTGGCGGATCTTGTCGTTCCGCCATCGGGGGCCGGGGAGGGTGCCGGATTTGTAGTCGCTGACCACCAGCTTGCCCCCGAAGCGATCGACCCGATCGACGATGCCGACGAAGGGAACCGACCCGAGATCGACGAGTATCTTCTGCTCGGTTGACACCACATCGACCTTGGCCGGATCCTCGATGTCCCATAGGCCGGCGATCGACAGCCAGGCCTGCCAGCGGAAGGCTCGGGCCTCGGCATCTTCGAGCTCGAGGCCCAGGTAGTCCTCGTCGGTTTCGAACTCCGGCCAGGCCTGCTTGGCCAGTGTCTTTGCCCGATCCACCGTCCGCTCGGCGGGCGGGAACTCGCACAGCAGCTCGAGCACGCGGTGGGCGAAGGAGCCGACGAGCGCGGCCTGGCCCGACGGCTCAGGCTGGCGATCGACGTACTTGAAGCGCCACCGCCGGGGACAACCTTCGAACGCGCTGGCCGATGAAGGTGAGAGGTGCTGCGGCAAATCGACCATACCGGGACCCATCCTGACCGACTGCGGTGACATTTTGGCGGATGGTGGTCGCACCATCGCAGGCGATGGGGGCGGCGCCGGTCAGAAACTCCGGCCGCCACGGCTCCGAGATCGGCTGGAGCGGCGGTTCCGACCGGCGCTGCTGGTCGGGGTCGATGATCGCCCACCTCGACGGAGCACGCCTCCGCCGAGCCCACCGGACTGGCCGAAGATGTCGTCGAGACCTCCGTTTCGGCGCTGCGATCGCCTGGAACGGTTCCCGCCACCGAGCCCGCCGCCGAGCACCACACTGCCGAGGATGCTGCCCAGCATCCCGCCCATGCCCCCCATCCCACCGCGACGACGGGAGCCGGTGGTTCGGGGATAGCGGCGGCCGGTCTTCGGTGAGGTTGCGACCGAGCTGTCGACCGGGGCCGGGGGAGGCGGAGGCAACGGGCCCGACGGCGGTTCGCCACCGCGCCGACCGCCATTGGCGGCCTCGGCGGCCGCCGCCTGCTGCTCGGGGGAGGGTGGTGTCGGGCGACCATCCAAGCCGGCCTCGATCGTTTCGAACTGCCACTCGGCGTGGTCTATGCGGTCGTCGAGGGCATCGACCGCGGCCGCCGTCGAGGCGCCGTCCACCTGCTGGCTGACCTCCTGATAGGTCCGGCTGGCCTCCTCGTAGCGAGTGATCAGCTCGTCGTCACCCTTGGCGATCACCCGGTCGCCGAGCGAGATGACCCGATCGGCGTTGGCCTTGAGCTGCTCCTTGATCTCGGCCCTGTCGTTCTCCATGTCGACCTCGGCCTGTTGCTTGGCTTTGCGCCTCCTGGTGAAACCCCGAAGCAGAAAAAAGACGGCACCCACCGCGGCGATGCCGAGGAGGATGGTGCCGAACCCGATCCCGCCACCGCCGGCGTCCGATGAGCCGTCGGTGCCGGTGGAGGCGGTCGTACCGGCGCCGGAGTCGGTCAACACCCGGCTGAAGGTCGACACGCCGTCAGCGGTGGCGCCGGCCCGGAAATCGTCGAACGACGCATCGAGGGCCGAGTCCAGCTCATCCTGGGTGTAGATCGTGGAGGAGGCGGCGAACCCCTCGGAGGTCAGCACCAGCACCGTGTGGTACCGGGAGTCGATCTCCTCGAGATCCTCGACGTAATCGTCGGCCAGCGACACCGCCACCGCGGCGTCACCCCGCTGGTCGAGCCAGGCGAAGGCCACCCCTCGCTGGTTGACATCGTCCAGGGTGGCGTCCAGCCCGGCCTCGGTCAGTTCCAGATACCGGCCTTCATCGTCGAGCGCAGCGATCAGCGCCGGGTCGGAGTGGGCCCCTGCCGCCGGTGCCGCCACGCCCAGGAACAACGAAACGGCGACCAGTATCACCACCATGGGCCGCCGCACGCGCAATCTTCTCACAGCCAAATCCTAGATTCCCTGAAACCAGAACCCTCCGCCGGGCTCTGCGGGGCCAATTGCCGAGCCGACCGACCAGCAAAACACACAGCCGCTATCCTCATGCTTCGCAACAGAGACCGATCCCAGGGGTCGGGCGACGCCGTGGGCTTCGGGGAACGGGCCGCACCCGACGACGGACCGAAAGGCGAACCGCCCGACATGTGGCGGAGGCAAGGAGTGGCGGGTGCGACGGTTGAACACGGGGGAGCATCAACCCCAGACGATCGACGGGATCGCGGCGATGGCAGGACTCGAGGCGGTTCCGGCCGGCTCGGTCGGCCGATCCTCGCCGGTCGGACGGTTGCGAAGGGCGGCCCGGCTTCGACTCGGCGTGGCGCTGCTGGCGGTTCTGCTGGTGGTCGCGGGCTGCACCGACGACCTGGCCGAAGAGGAGCTGGGCGGCGACGAAGAGAACCCGCCGACACCGACTACCCCGAACTGTTCAACCTGGCCGCCGGCGACCAGCTCAACCTGGCCTACGTCGAGCTCGGTGAGTTGTTCGAGGCCGGTCATGCCATCCGGGAGCCGGATGCGCCCGCCATCCCCGGTCTCGACGCCAACACCTCCCACCGTGTCCGGATCGAGTCGCTCGAGGATGGTGTTGCCGAACTGGTGAGCTGCCTGGTCAACGATCAGATCCGCTACGACGTCGAAACCGGCGACGTCGTCAGCGACTCGGTTCGCACCGTCCAGGCCCGGTCGGCCATGGCGCGGGCGGAGGGCACCTGGAAGGTGATCCGAAGCGAGGCGGTCGCCCTCGAGAGCGGGGTCGGCGGCTGCTGGCTCGACGAGGGCCAATACCCCTACTGATCGGGCGGGCGCCGGGCATCTCTGGTCCGGCGCCGCAGCCAGTCGGTCGTCTCCTGCTTGGCCTCCAACTCGGCGTCGATGTCGTGATAGGCGCGATTCCAGCTTCGGTGCCGAGCCAGGCCGCTGGCGAACGAGTTCAGGTAGCGAGCGGAGAAGCCGACCAGGCCGCGCTCGCTCCACTGGCGGACATGGACCAACTCGTGGGCCAGGAGCGAGCTGTTCCCGTCGGCATCGACATCTCGGGCCAGCAGGACGGTGTGACCGAGGGTCATCCCGGCGTAGCCGCCGGGCAGGAACGGGACCTGGTGAATCCGGACCCGCCGGGCCAGCTCCGGTGAAATCATGTCGTAGGAGGCGATCTCCATCGCACTCAGCGGTCGACCGGCCATTGGCCGCATCGTAGCCGGTCGGGCCGTCTCGGGACCGGCCGCATCGTGGCCGATCGGCCAGCCGAGAGCCTCGGTTTGCGCCTACGATGACCGTGTCATGTCGAAGCCTTCCCTCCGCCGATTGCTGGCGGCCGCCATCGGCCTCCTCGTCGCCGTGGAGCTCGGTCGACGAGCGTTCCGCCGTTCCACCGGCGATCCGGGGTCCGCCGGGCGCAAGAACTTGGGCCTCGACAACCCGAGCGTCGACAACGCCGGCGTCGACAACCGCATCGAGGAGCCGGCCACCGCCGGGAGCGGGGCCGAGGTTCCCGCCGGCAATGCGGCCTCGGTCGGTGCGACGGCGGTCAACGCCACCGGACTGGCCCAGCGGAACCTGCGGCTGGCCAGGTTGGGTGCCAGAGGGGGCGGCCGCTACGCCATCCATCGGGCCAGGAAGACCTTCGCCTCGGCCGAACGAAAGTCCGAGCTCGACACCCGCTTCCAGCTCCGCACGGCCGAGGACGTCGCCAGGGAGCTCGGCAACATGAAGGGTGCGATGATGAAGGTCGGGCAGATGGCCAGCTATCTCGACACCGGCCTCCCCGACCCGGTGAGGCAGACCCTGGCCTCGCTGCAGAGTGATGCGCCTCCGATGGCGCCGGAGTTGGCCGCCGAGCAGATCGAGGCCGAGCTCGGTGGCCCGCCTGGCCGGGTCTTTGCCGAGTGGGATCCGGTCCCGATCGCCGCCGCCTCGATCGGTCAGGTCCATCGGGCCATCACCCACGAAGGCGTGGCGGTGGCGGTCAAGGTCCAGTATCCGGGGGTGGCCGAGGCGGTCGCCGCCGACCTGGGCAACGCCGGCTGGTTGTTCGGCGGTCTGGCCGCGATGTTCCCCGGCGTCGAACCGGGCCCCATCGTGGAGGAGATCAAGGCGCGGCTGCACGAGGAGCTCGACTACGAGCTGGAAGCGGCAAACCAACGCAACTTCTGCGCCCACGTCGAGGGTCACCCCTACATCCACGTTCCGGCCGTCATCGATCGCTACTCGACCAGCCGGGTGCTCACCACCGAGCTGGCCACCGGGGCCCGTTTCGACGAGGTGATCGGCTGGTCGGCCGAGGAGCGCAACCTGGCGGCCGAGACGCTGTTCCGGTTCTCGTTCGGGGCCATTTACCAGCTCCACGCCTTCAATGGCGACCCCCACCCCGGCAACTACCTGTTCAACCCCGGCGGCCGGGTCACCTTCCTCGATTTCGGGCTGGTGAAACGTTTCGAGCCGGCAGAAACCAAGCTGTTCGAGGACCTCATCGTGGCCATGGTCATCGAACGGGATCCGGTGCTGTTCCGGGCCTTGATCGAGGCCAACGGCATCTTGAGCCCCGGTGCACCGTTCGAAAACGAGCTGGTCGAGGAGTATTTCAGCTTCTACTACCGCTACGTCCTGAACGACGAGCTGACCCCCATCGATGCCGACTATGCCGCCGCCGGCGTGAACCACCTGTTCGACACCAACGGCCCGTACGGAGATCTGATGCGGCAGCTGAACGTGCCGCCGGCGTTCGTCGTGGTCCAGCGCATCACGCTCGGGCTGATGGGGCTCTTCGCCAGGCTGGAGGCCGAGGCCAATTGGCAGGCCATCGCCCGGGAACTGTGGCCGTTCACCGTTGGCCCGCCGTCGACCCCGATGGGCCACGACGTCGAGGCCTGGCGGCGGCGTACCAACCGGTAGCCGGGGTGCTCGTGTGGTCCGGAGAGGCCGGTCCGGTCAGGAACCGGCAGCAGGCGCTTGGTTCGTCGACCGCGGCGCGCCGGGGCGGGCGGCTGCCGGTCGACCGGCCGGGATGCAGTGGTTGGCCGGGCAGTCGTCGGGCCACGGCCCGTCCGTTCCGAGATGCAGCTTCGGGGCGGCGTGGAGTTGCTCTTCGATCAGCTCCCGAATCATGGCAACGAATCGGGGTGCGGTGCCGACGGTCGGGACCCGGGTGAAATTCAGACCGAGATCGGCGGCGGCTGCTGCGGCCTGGGTGTCGAGGTCGAACATGACCTCCATGTGATCACTGGTGAAACCGAGGGGGACCACGGTCACCGCGGCCACGCCTCTGCGCTGCAGGTCGGCCAAGTGGTCGTTGACGTCGGGCTCGAGCCAGGGCATCGACGGCGGCCCACTCCTGCTCTGGAAGACCACATCGTATGGGTGGTCGTCGAGGCCGGCGGCGGCCATCGTCAGGCCCGCCGCCTCATGGAGCTGGGCCTGGTAGGGGCAGGCTGCGGCCATCGACTCCGGGATCGAGTGGGCGGTGAACACCACCCGGTGGGACGGGTCGTCGGCATCGGGTGGACCGGATGCGGCGCCGGCGATCGCTCGTCGGAGGTTGTCGGCAAGCGGCACAACGAAGCCGGGGTGGTTGTAGTAGAGGCGGAGCTTCTGCAGGAGCGGTGCACTCGGCCCCACCTGCTCCCGAGCCTGTTCCAGATCCTGGCGGTACTGGCGGCAACCGGAGTACGAACCGAAGGCCGAGGTCACGAACACCAGGGCCCGCTGCACCCCGTCCTCGGCCATCTCGGCAACGGTGTCGGCGAGGTACGGCTCCCAGTTGCGGTTGCCCCAGTACAGCGGCAGCTCGCTTGTGGTGCCGGCCAGCTCCTGGGAGAGGGCGGCCAGCAAGGCCCGGCATTGGTCGTTTATCGGCGAGCGCCCGCCGAACAGCGCATACTGCTCGGCGACGACCGCAAGCCGGTCATCTGGCACATTGCGGCCCCTGGTGACGTTGCGCAGGAACGCCATGACGTCGTCGGGCTGTTCTGGGCCGCCGAACGAAACCAGCAGGACCGCGTCATAGGGGAGCGAGGTGCCGTCGGATCGGTCGGCAGGGGGAGTACCGGCCATCAATGGGGCAGGAGTTCGCGTTGCTGCTTTCGAGCGTTGTCCCGGGCTTGGATCACGGCCCGGCGGCTTGGTGAGCGAGGGGCGAATCCGGCCGCAGCCCGCTCCTCGTCGTTCTCGCACCCCCAGAAGCCGTGCTCCCGGTTGAGCCGTGCCGTTTCGCGGCACTGCAACATCACCGGGCAGGACATGCAGTAGGAGGCGGCGATCGCTTCACGCTCCACCCGCCGCTCGGGCCGTTCCGCCGCCGGTCCGAAGAAGATGTGGGTGAGACCGCCGCAAATCGCCTGTTCGGTCCACGTGGTGTCGGTGTTGGGGTGGAGTGCAAATTCGATGTCCATGCTTCTCCTTCTGGGAAAACGATAACAACGAAACTGAGCAGTCGGTCAAATGTTTCCCGTTCGCCTCATTTTCTGTTTCGTCTTGGGTACCCCACCGGATGCGGGTTGAAACCGGACCATTGTGTGACACCCTCAGGTGGTGCGAGTTCTGACGTGGAATCTGTGGTGGCAATTCGGTCCGTGGGAAGCCAGGCAGCCGGCGATCCTGGCCGAACTGGAGCGGCTCGATCCCGATATCGCCCTGCTTCAGGAGGTCTGGGCCGACGAAGAGGGGGACCAGGCGGAACATCTGGCCCGGCGATTGGGGTACCACGTCGCCAGGACCACCGGAGCCGATGGCGGCCCCCAGAGGTTCGGCAACGCCATCTTGAGCCGTTGGCCGATCGAGGCTTCGGAGATGGCCAGGCTGCCGGGCGAAAAGGGGAAACCAACCCATCGCACCGTGTTGGCGTCCCGGGTTCGCACCCCGGCCGGCTCCCAGCTGTTCTCGGTCACCCATCTGGCCTGGCAGTACGACGCCGGGCCGCTGCGGATGCGCCAACTCGAGGTGGTGGTGGGCTTCGTCGATCGGCTGCGGTCCGACGACCCGGCAACGCCGCCGGTCGTGCTCGGCGGGGACTTCAATGCCGTCGCCGAGGCAGACGAGATCCGCCGCATGACCGGTCTGGCCGAACCGTACCGACCGGGGCTGATCTTCACCGATTGCTGGGCCGCGGCCGGCGATGGCCCGGGCCACACCTGGAGCAGGGACAACCCCCACGCCGCAGACGCGCTGTGGCCTCGGCGACGGCTCGACTACGTGTTCGTGGCCTGGCCCCGCCCGAAACCGCTGTCGAACCCGGTCTCGGCCGCCCTGGCCGGTGTGGAACCACATGGCGGTGTCGTGCCGTCGGACCACTATGCGGTAGTGGTCGAGCTCGATGACCGGCAGACTCTTGATCATGAGTGACCCGCCGCCACCGAGCAACCCACCCCCGGGTTGGTATCCGGATCCGTCCGGTGGCGGCGGTTACCGGTGGTGGGACGGTGCGTCCTGGACCGAGACGGTCGACGCCTCACCCGGCTCGGACCAGATCGACACCGGCGGGGTGGGTTTCGGCGGACCGCACCCGGGTGCGGCCGGCCCGTCGCCCATCGGCCTGTTCGGGCCGTGGTTCTCCGAGACGTTCCGGCTGGCGGTCAATCGGGCCGGGCACTTCCTGCCGATGATCCTGGTCTTCGTGCTGTCGATCAGCGTCCCGACCTCGTTCGCTGTCTGGTACGCCCTTCGCGATACCGTCCTGACCTTCGATTCGGCCACCGGTGCGGCCTCGATCGACTATGGCGGCTCGATGCCATGGTTGCTGGTCGCCATCGTCTCGGTCCCGGCCTCGTTGCTGTTGTCGTTCCTGGCCAACGCCTCGGTCACCCGGCAGGCTTGGGCGGTGCAGGCCGGACTGCCGGAGCCGTGGTCGGTGTCGGTGGGCCATGCCATGAGTCGATGGGGCCGGATCATCTCCTACTCGGTGGCCCGGACGGCCGTGTACTGGGTGCTGGGGGGCGTGTTGCTCCTGGCGGTCGGCATCAGCCCGGCGTTCATCCTGGCGGTCCCGCTCGGTGTGGTGCTCGGCGTGTTCCTGTGGGTCAGGTTCGCCTTCGTCGGCACCGTTGCGGCTTTGGGAGCCCCGACCGAGGGGCCCTTCGCCGAGAGTCGTCGGCTCAGCGGCATACAATTTGGTCCGCTGTTGGGGCGGATGCTGGTCCTGGCCTTCGTCGCATTCAACATGATCCTGGCCTTCGGCATCATCGGCGCACCGTTCACCGCCATCGCCGGCGGAGCCCAGTCGACGGTCGAGGGATCAACCGAGACGGTTCGGTTCAATGACCTGCTCGGGGGCAATGCCGCAGTCTTCGCCCTCGGATCGCTGTTCAACGCCATCGGCCTCGGCGCCGGGTACGTCATGTCGGCCGCCGGCACCACCCTGCTGTATCGCAACCTCGGTGGCTCGGTCGAGCCCGGATCGTTCGATGTGGCCCAGGACGAAACCGGCCCGCTCCAAGCGACCGAGCACGACTCGGACCGATGAGCGGGCACCGGTTGCCACCCGATCCCGGCCGTGAGCCCGCCGGGCCGGCCGTCGACGGCGAGGCCCTTGCCGAACTGGCGGCCGAGCAGGCCTGGCTCGATCAGGCCCATCGGCATCTGGAGGCGATGCAGCAACGGTCGGTGCGGGCCCGGGAGATCGGCGATCGGGCCGTTCGCGACGAGGACACCGTCGATGCCAGGGTCGCCCGGTTTCACCTGAAACGGCGGGAGGAGGCGCTCCACGGCGGCCGAGGACCGCTGTGCTTCGGCCGGATCGACACCGACGACGGCGATCGGTGGTATGTCGGGCGTCGCCACGTGGAAGACGATGATGCGGCTCCGGTGGTTGTCGATTGGCGGGCGCCGGTCTCGGCCGCCTTCTACCGGGCCACCGCCGTCGACCCCTGCGGCCTCGACTTCCGGCGGCGGTTCAGCGTCGCCGACGGCGAGATCGTGTCGATCTTCGACGAGGACCTCTCCGACCCCGAGAGCCTCGGTGCATCGGGCCTGCCGGATCCGCTGTTGGCCGAGCTGGAACGGTCTCGAAGCGGGCAGATGAGGGACATCGTGTCCACCATCGCCGCCGAGCAGGACATCATCATCCGAGCCCCCAGGGAGGAGTTGTTGATCGTCCAGGGTGGCCCCGGCACCGGGAAGACCGCGGTCGGACTCCACCGGGCGGCGTTCCTGCTGTTCCAGCACCGTGAGGACCTGATGGACAAAGAGGTGTTGGTGCTCGGCCCCAACCCGTTGTTCCTGCGCTACATCGCCGAGGTGTTGCCTTCGCTTGGCGAGACATCGGTTCGTCAGGCCACGCTCAGCGGGTTGTTCGCCGCCAAGTACCGGGTCCGGGCCGAGGAGTCCCCGGCGGTGGCGAGACTGAAGGGCGACAGCCGGATGGCGGCGGTGATCGAGGCGGCGATCCGGGCCAGGATCAAGGTGCCGGCCGACGGGCTGGAGGTTCGGTCCGGTCTGGCGGTTGTGAGGTTCAGCGCCGACGATCTGGAATCGATGGTCAAGACCGTCCTGTCACGGCGTCTCCCCACCAATCAGGGCCGGGACGTCTTCCGCCGGATGGTCATCGCCGAGAGTTGGCGGCGGCACGCGGCCCGGATCGGTTCCGATTCGGGCACCGAGCCGGTGTTCGTGTCGGCGGTACGAGCCGACCGCTCCTTCATGGCGGCCATCGACAAGCTGTGGCCCAACCTCGGTGCACCGGCGATCGTCCGGGGTCTGCTGGGCTCGCCCCGTCGGCTGGCGGTGGCGGCCGACGGCATCCTCGGCGCCGACGAACAGCGCCTGCTCAAGCGCTCGTCGGCCAAGAAGGTGGCAGACGAATCATGGACCGAGTCCGACCTGCCGTTGCTCGACGAAGCCGAGGCCCGCTGTGCCGGGCTGGCGGCCCGCTACGGCCATGTGGTGGTCGACGAGGCCCAGGACCTCTCGGCCATGGCGCTGCGGTTGGTCGGCCGCCGGGCCGACGGCGGGTCGATGACGGTCCTCGGTGATCTGGCCCAAGCCACCTCCCCCCAGGCCATCGGGTCCTGGTCGGCCGCGGTCGAGGCGCTGACCGAGACCGCCCCCGAGGTCGCGGTCCGCCACGCCGAACTGACGGTTGGCTATCGGGTCCCGGCGGCGATCCTCGATGTGGCAAATCGGCTACTGCCGTTTGCCGCTCCGACCGTGACTCCGGCCCGATCGGTTCGCCAGGGGGGCGAGCCGCCGCTGCTGTTGCAGGTCGACGATGCCGGGCTGGCCGAGGCGGTGGTGGCCGAGGTGGGGGCGCTGCTGGAGCGAACGGTCAGCGTTGCCGTGGTGGCCGACGAGCAGCGGCTGGGCTCGGTCGAGTCGGCGTTGCACGATGCGGGGCTGGCGGTCGATCGTGTCGGCGGTGGCGGCCTGCCGGGAGCCGGCGCGGTCGCCCTGGTCACCCCCGGGGCGGTCAAGGGTCTGGAATTCGATGCGGTGGTGGTGATCGAGCCGGCGGCGATCGCCGAACTCGATTCCGGGCTGCGACATCTCTACGTTTCGATGACCCGGGCGGTCCAGCACCTCGGGGTCGTGCACACCAGACCACTGCCGGTCGAGCTCGACGGCTGAGCCGTTCCGACCCAGACTGTCTCCATGAAAGACAGTTTGCAGCCCGGACTCTCCAGCACCGCGACCTATCTCGTGACCGAGGACATGTCACCGCCTCATCTGCCGATGAAGGTGCTCTCCACGCCGGACATGATCGGCCTCATCGAACAGACCTGCCTGCTGCTGGCCCAGAAGCACCTCGACGAGGGCGAGACCACCGTTGGCATCCATGTCTGTGTCAGCCATGCGGCGGCCGCCGCAGCCGGCGAGGAGGTGGCGGTGGGCTGCGAGCTGACAGAACGGGACCGCAAGAAGCTGGTCTTCACCACCACCGTGACCTGTGGCGACAAGACCGTCTCGGAAGGCACCCACGATCGGTTTGTGGTCGGCGGCTGAGGGTCCCGACGATCAGTCCTGGGCCCGGGTGAACTGGTCGCTGCCGGCCATCAGCGCCAGCCACACATCGGCCTCGCCGTGAGCTTCGCGAACCGGTTGCGCCAGGTGCCAGAGGGTCACCAGCCGTTCACCGTGTTCGTCGTCGGCGATGTGGTGGCCGGACCACGAGGCGACCGAGCCCCGGCGGCCGAAGTCGACGCAGAACGACAGGGCCTCCCCCTCGGCGAATCCCACCAGATGGTAGGTGGACGAGGCATCGGGAACCCCGACGCCGGTGTGGAAGGTGCCCTCGATGCGGTGATCGTCGCCGACGGTCAGCTCCATGGTCGAACCGAGTCGGTTGCGCCACCGGCCGGCCACCGCCGACGGTGTCTTCCTCGGACCCTTCTCGGGCCGTACCGCATCGGACAGGATCGTCTCCAGAAACATTGGTTCCCTCGCCGGTTGTCGTACCAGCATGGTGACGCCCTCGGCCGGTGTCGGCCAAGGGACCAAAGCCCTTCTTTGATCCAACCGGCCGGCCGCCGGGTCAGATGTCGAGCAGGTCCTGGTCGATGAGGCTGGAGTTCGAGACGATGTAGTCCTTGCGGGTGGCCACGTCGTTGCCCATCAGCACCTCGAAGAGTCGAGATGCCTTCTCGGCCTGCCGGCCATCGCTCATTCCCATGCGTTTGAGCACCCGGGTCTCCCGGTTGAGGGTGGTCTCGGCCAGCTCCTCCACATTCATCTCGCCCAGGCCCTTGAACCGCTTCCACTTGTCGAACGGGACGCCGAGGTCCTCGCTCAGCGTTGCCCGTTCCTGCTCGTCGTAGGCGTAGACCAGTTCGCCCTTGTGTTTCGTTGCGAACAGCGGTGGCTGGGCCGCATAGACCATGCCGTGCTCCAGGAGTGGCCGCATGTGGTGATAGATCAGGGTCAGCAGCAGACACCGGATGTGGCTGCCGTCCACGTCGGCGTCGCAGAGGATGATGATCCGGCCATAGCGGGCGTCGGCCACGTCGAAGTCCCTCCCCGAACCGGCGCCGATGGCGGTGATCAGGGCCTGGGCCTCGGTGTTCTCGATGACCTGCTTGAGGCTGGCCTTGCCGGCGTTGACCACCTTGCCCCGCAGCGGCAGCACGGCCATCGTCTCCGAATCCCGACCCTGCTTTGCCGGCCCGGCCGCCGAGTTGCCCTCGACGATCAGCAGTTCCGAATCCATCCCGTGGACCCGGCAGTCCGCCAGCTTGTCCGGCATGCCGGTGGAGGTGAGGGTCGCCGCCTTGCGCCTGGCATCGAGCTGCTGCTTGGCCGCCACCCGGGTGATCACGGCCTGGGTCATCTTCTCCCGGAGGGCGTTGATCTGTGACTTCTTGCCGCCGCCGGACACCCAGTCTGCGAATCCTGACTTGACCGTCTCATAGACCAGGTTCTGGATTGCCGGGGTGCCAAGCTCCTGTTTGGTCTGGCCCTTGAACTGTGGTTCCGGCACCGTGACCTTGACCGCCGCCACCAGACCCTCCTGGATGTCGGACGGGGTCGCCCGGTCGTTGCCCTGCTTCGCCAGCTTCTTGAGCTTCTTGGTCTCGGCCAGGAGCTGCTCGTTTGCCACCCTCGACAGGGCCCGTTCGAAGCCGGCCACATGGGTGCCGCCGTCGCTGGTGGGAATGGTGTTGACGAAGCTGACGATGGTGGTGTCGAACCCCTTGACCCAGCGGGCGGCCACGTCGATGGTGCAGGGCCGGGTGACGGTGCTCATCTTGCCGTTCACCGGCACCTTCTCCTCGAAGGTCGCCTCGTCGTGGATGGTCATGATGTCGGTCACGGTCTCGCCGATCGACAGGTAGTCGACGTAGTCGGCCAGGCCACCGTTTGCCACGAACGTCTCCGGTTTTTGGCCGGTGCCCCGCTTGTCGTGCAGCTTGATCTGCAGCCCGGGAACCAGGAAACAAACCCGGGCCACATGGTCCCGAACCTGTTCGTAGTCGATGCGGGCTTCGGCGTCGAACACGTCGAGGTCGGGCCAGAACCGAACCCTGGTGCCGGATCGGCTGGCCGGGATCTTGCGGACCTGCACCAGCTTGGACGTCGGCTTGAACTTCCCCGAGGACAGGTAGTTGCCCGGTTCCCGCTCCAGGAACACCAGCCGGTGGGTGGCCCCGTCACGATCGACCTCGGCCACCAGCTTCGACGACAGGGCGTTGACCACCGAGGCCCCGACGCCGTGGAGGCCACCGGAGGCGCTGTAGGCCCCGGAGCCGAACTTGCCACCGGCGTGGAGCTCGGTGAACACCACCTCCAGTGCGGTACGACCGTCGGACTTGCGGCCGATGGGGATGCCCCGGCCGTCGTCTGTGACCTCGATCGAGCCGTCCTTGTGCAGCACCACGTCGATATTGGAGGCGAAACCGGCCGCTGCCTCGTCCACGCCGTTGTCGATGATCTCCCACACCAGGTGGTGGAGGCCTTCGGTTCCGGTGCCGCCGATGTACATGCCGGGGCGCTTACGAACCGCTTCCAGCCCCTCGAGGACCTCGATCTTGGACTGGTCGTAGTCGCTCGAGCCCCTGCTGCCTGCCTTGCGGGCCGGGGCTTTCCTGCTCGTTGCCTTCTTGGCCGTCTTGCCGGTCGTCGATTTTTTGGCTGACATGTTGCTCACCACCGAAGGGATCCGATGCCGAGGATACGGCGTTCGGTGGCGGTGGCGACCCCGTCTCGTCTCGTCGGTCGCAGCTTCAGAGGCTGGGGTGCGTTGTCGGGTTTCGTCGCCGAATCGGGCTGACCGACCACACACATGGTCCGTTCGATGGGGCCGATCCAGGCGAAGTCGATGCGGGTCTCGTCCTTGAATCTGGTGATGCGGACCCCGCCGGTGCCCCGACCCTTGCTGGGGATCTCCTCGGCCGAGGTGGCCTTGGCGGTGCCGGTGTCGGTGATCGACACGACGACCGCATCGGCATCGGCCGGTCCGGCCCCGACCACCCGGGCCGTGCCCTTGAGCTTGAGACCGGCAACCCCCTTTGCCGCCGGCCCCTGGATGCTGATGCCGGCCACCGGCGTCCGCAGCGCCTGGGCGTCGGACGCCACGATGACCAGCTCCTCATCCTCGGCGGCGGCAAAGGCCGCCACCACCCGATCGCCGGGGGCGAGCTTCATGATCGGCCGACCGCTTCGGAGCGCACCGAGGGCCTGGCGTTCGAGACGCTTCGCCATGCCCTGGGCGGTGATCACCACGATCGCCTCCCCGGACGGGCCGGCGATGTGCAGCACCGAATCGCCCCGATCGGCGGCGAAGGCCTCGCCGACCGTCTTGCCCCGACTGCGGCCGCCGACCTCCGGGACGTCTGCGGCGTTGAGCTTCAACACCTTGCCGGCCGAGGTGATGGCCAGCACCGGCTGGCGGAGCGACGTGGTGACGACGGCCTGGATCACATCGTGGCGGGAGGGGCTGTAGCTCTTGGCGGTGCCGGTGGGTTCCCTGCCGACCAGGCCCGAGGCGGTGAGGCTGATGACGCAGGGGTCATCGGGGAGATCGGCCACGATCTGTTCTTCGAGGGTGGCCAGGTCCGGCACGTCGCCCCCGCTGATGATCTTGGTCCGACGGTCGTAGCCGTACTTGTCGACCATCTCCGCCAGCTCGTTCAACACCATGGTCCGTTGCCGCTGCTCCGAGCCGAGGATCTTCTGCAGCGCGGCGATCGTGGTCAGCAGGGTCTTTCGCTCCTCCACCAACTCGTCGTAGGCCAGTGCGGTCAGTCGCCGTAGCCGGAGATCGAGCACGTACTCCGCCTGCAGCTCGCTGAGCTCCAGCCGCTCCATCAGCTTGGCCTTGGCATCGCCATAGTTCTCCGAGCCGCGGATGATGGCAACCACCTCGTCGATGTTGTCAATGGCGATCAGCAGCCCGTCGACGAGATGCAGCCGTTCCTCGGCCTTTCGGAGCCGGAACTCGGTCCGTCTGACGACCACGTCGAGGCGGTGGTTGACGTAGTGCAGGCACAGGTCGTAGAGCCCGAGGGTGGTCGGCACGCCGTTCACCAGCACCACGTTGTTGATGCCGAAGGTCTCCTCCAGCGGGGTCAGCCGGTACAGCTGCTGCAGGAGCACGTCGGGGTTGATACCGGTCTTGCACTCGACGACCAGCTTGAGGCCGGACTTGCGGTCCGACAGGTTCTTCACGTCGCTGATACCGGTCAACCGGTTGGCGCCGACCAGATCCTTGATCTTTGCGATCACCCGCTCCGGCCCGACCAGATAGGGCAGCTCGGTGATCTCCAGGCCCTTGCGGGACCGGGTGATGTTGACGATCTCGGCCTTGGCCCGGATCCTGATGGTGCCTCGACCGGTTTCGTACGCCTCTCGGATGCCGTCGTCGATCACGCTGCCGCCGGATGGGAAGTCGGGTCCTGGAACCTTGGCCATCAGCTCGTCGATGGTCGGTTTCGGCCGGCGCTTGGTCATGACCAGCTTGATCGCCTCGAAGATCTCACCCAGGTTGTGGGTCGGCATGTTGGTGGCCATGCCGACCGCAATGCCGGACGTGCCGTTGACCAGGAGGTTGGGCAGCAACGCCGGCAGGTAGACCGGTTCTTCGGTCTCGCCGTCGTAGGTCGGGCGGAACTCGACGGTCTCCTCGTCGATCTCGCCCAGGAGGTCAAGGGCGGCCGGGGTCAGCCGGCACTCGGTGTAGCGATAGGCGGCAGGGGGATCGTCGAGGCTGCCGAAGTTCCCCTGCGGATCGACCAGTGTCACCGGCTTTGCGAAGTCCTGGCCGAGGCGGACCAGGGTGTCGTAGATGGCGCCGTCGCCATGGGGATGGAACTTTGCCATCACATCGCCGACCACGTGGGCACACTTGCGGTGGGGCCGGTCCGGGAACAACCGCATCTCCCGCATCGAATACAGGATCCGGCGCTGGACCGGCTTCAACCCGTCCCGCACGTCGGGGATGGCCCGGGACGTGATGACCGACAGGGAATAGGCGAGGAACGACTCACCGAGTTCTTCATCAACCGGCACGTCGACGACCTCCCGAGCAAAGGGAAGCAGTTCGCCTTGTGATGCCATTGGTTCCTTTCTGGAATCCGGTGATCGTGTGGAGTCCGGTGATCGCTGCGAGGCGGTACGGGGCGGTCGACAGCCCCGCCGGGAGCGGGTTGCTGCGTACGCCGGTCTGGCCGCGTCGCCACGAGGTCGCTGCTCGTCGCTGCAGAACCCTCCTACAGATGATGGCCGGAAATCAGTGAGAAATGGTGGCAATCGCCGACGAATCGTCCCGCCGACCACCGTAGGGCCCGGCGTCGCACCTGCTTCGGGTTCGAGGACCTACGCTGGGGAGGTGGCGCCCGGTCGTGACGAGCTGAAGAAGAAGTTGCAGGACGCCGGCGACGCCGTCCGGACCGCAGCCGCCGACCGCGGCCTCGAGGGCAGGATCAAGGATCGGCCCCGGTCGAGACAGGTCCGCTCGCTGGCCGCGATCCAGGCCGACCTGGACCGGCTGGTCGGTCTGGACTCGGTCAAGGAGCAGGTTCGAACCCAGATCGCCTTCCTCCAGATCCAGGGCAGGAGACGGGAGCACGGGTTGGCCGAGGTGCCAACCAGCCACCACATGGCCTTCCTCGGCAATCCCGGTACCGGCAAGACCACCGTGGCCCGGTTGATGGCCGAGATGTACCAGTCGATCGGCCTGCTGAAGAAAGGCCATCTGGTCGAGGTCGATCGAGCCGGCCTGGTCGGCCAGTACGTCGGCCATACCGCATCGAAGACCAATCGGGCGGTCCGCAAGGCCCTCGACGGTGTGCTGTTCATCGACGAGGCCTACGCCTTGGCCCCGGAGGGCATCGGTCGCAACGACTTCGGTGCCGAGGCCATCGAGACGCTGATCAAGCGGATGGAGGACCACCGGGAACGGTTGGTGGTGATCGTGGCCGGGTACCCGAAGCTGATGGAGCGATTCCTGCAGTCCAATCCCGGCCTTCGTTCCCGATTCGCCAGGGAGATCGATTTTCCCGACTACACCACGGCCGAACTGGTGGAGATCATTGCCGTGATCGCAGCCGAGGCCGACTACCGGCTGGAGCCGGAAGGGCTGGCGACGGTGGAGAAGATCTTCCAGCGGGTCGAACGGGCCCCCGGGTTCGGAAACGCCCGCTACGCCAGGACGCTGTTCGAGCAGGCAATCAATCGCCAGGCGTTCCGGCTGGCGGCCCGCAGCGACGTGGCTCGGCTCGACCGCACCGAGGTGTCGATCGTGTCGAACGACGACCTGCTCGAGGCCGCCGGCCTGCTCGACGGAGGCAATGCGGCGATCTGAGCCGGCATGGGTGTGGGCGGGGCTTCGCTCCGAGTCGGGGTCGCCGGGTCGGGCCGGCCCGATGGGGCTCGGCACGCCGACCTCGGCGGTCTGAGTCGACGCCAGTGGGATTGGAAAGGCGGACTCAGGCGAGTTGAGAACGAGGTGATTGGCCGCCGGTCCGCATACAACGATGCGACGGCGGCGAGTTGTCCGGGTGGGGTAGCACCGGGCCGTCAACGGGACCGGTGGGGTGCTTCATGCGGGACGAGGGACGTCTCCCGGCGTGGCGAACTGCACCGCGCCGGGAGACACCTTTCCCGAGTCGCCCTCTAGAACAGGGGGACCGCGCCTTCATTGCATGGGTTTCGCCGAGTACCTCGGCGAGCAAGCACTACCTTTGCACATGGCTTCTGTCGTGTTGCCACGACAGTCACGCCACCGATACGCCCGTGCCAGGCGCTGTTCACGAAGGAACGGTCGGCGGTGAGGAACGACGACGCTTCGGCGTCGGGGAGACGGCTAGCGCCGTCTGCGACGACGCTGGGCGTCGATCTTGCGGGCCGACTTGACCACGGTGTTCAACCGTTGGCCAAGCTGTTCATGGCTCAGTGCGGCGTCCAGATTGAGCTCTGGAGCGAGCGCTTCAAGAATTGCGCTCACGCTGACACCTTGCTCAGCGGCGAATCCATGCCAATGATCGTGAGCATCGTCGCTCACGTAGGCATGGAGGGCTTTCCGACCATTGTCATCAGACATTAAAGGGTCACCTTTGTTTTTCAGTGCGGCGGTTTACTGCCTCGATGCGGCGGGGGCCAAGAAGCCAAGCTTGCATAGCGAATGCGGCGGTGCTTGTGTGCTCTGCCCCCAAGGCATTGATTCAGCGTCTTGGACATTAGCGGCCCATACGATCAATCTCAATACCCAATCTTGAGAATAGTCAGCCCACTTTGTGCTCGATTGGTTCTCGATGCACAAGGGCACCCCTCCAGCGGAGTCCGGTTGCAGGCCACCGCTCGGTGACGGGCCGCGGTCCGGCGTGCATCGGTGGCCGGCGGCCGCCGATCCGGTCCGGGCAGGGAGCCCGCCGAGACGCTCAGCCGGCGATGAGGTGGGGGGCAACCTGGGCCAGGAGATCGGTGACCTGGGACGCAGGCGGGTTCACCATGGCTGAGCCGGCGACGGCGATCGTCGGCACCGTCTCGTTGCCGCCGGCGACCGACCGGACGAACGCCGCTGCGTCGGGATCGTCCCAGATGTTCCGCATGGCCAGGGGGATCCCGGCCGAGAGCAGGTCGCGTTCGAGCATGGCGCAGAAAGGGCAGCCCGGCCGCCAGTAGAACTCGATCGCCTCTATTGTCGGCGTCGTGCCGTCGCTCGTTGTCATTACCGCTGTTCCCGATCGTGTGTGAGGGACGGGCGTGGGGCCGGTCCTGACGTGTCTGTTAGGCCGATCACCGAAGTGATCCTGTGATCCCGGCGGTCCAGGTTATCGCTACAACCGGTGCCGGTTGCCGAATGTTCCCGGCGCCGGTGATCAGGTCGGGGTCGCCGGCGATCGGTCCCGGCCCCAAAGGTCGGGGGCGGCGAACAACGGCCCAACTTGGCCCTCGCTCAGGGTTCCCACCACCCGGCCTGCGGTCGGCTCGTGGACCACGACCAGGAAATCGTCGGGTCGGGCCAGCCGGCCGAGGACCTTGTCGATCGACTCGGTCATCCAGGCCCTGGCCACCTCCGGGGTCGGGCTCATCAGGTCCGACACCCGGCGACTGGAGCGATCGAGGTCGCTCATCGTGGCCCCGGCGATCGGTATGACGTAGCCGATGGGGTCGGCGGACCAGCGGATGACCGGGAACGCCACCCCCGCCCGCTCGGTGCCGGCGAACGACACCAGCTGCTCGATGGTCAGGGAGTCCGACACCGCCGGTGGATCGCTGACCATCAGCTGTTGGGCCGTGGTGGACTGCAGTCGCCGCCTGATGGCGGCGGTACCGATCTCGCTCCTGGCCCCGTTGAACAGGAACAGCGCCACCACCAGCGTCACCACACCCTGCCAACCGCCTCGAAACAGTTGCACCGCCCCGGCGATACCCACCACCGTCCCCAGGATCAGCCCGACTCGACCGGAGATGATTCTGGCCGTCTCGGCATCCCGCAGTCGCTTCCAAAGCGCCGCGGTCAGGACCCGGCCACCGTCGAGCGGGGCCGCCGGGAACAGGTTGAGCACCGCCAACACGAGGTTGACGCCGGCCAACCAGACCAGCGCCCCGAGGGCCAGGTCTCCCAGGAGCTCCAGCCGATAGGCGGCGTAGGTCCCCGCTCCCAACACCCCGCCGATCACCAGATTCACCGCAGGACCGGCGGCGGCGATCGAGAACTCGGCCCGGGGGGTCGGGGCCTGCCGTTCCAGTTGGGCGTAACCGCCGAGTAGGGACAGGGTGATGCCGAGGACCCCGACCCCCTGGCGTTTCGCCACCGTGGCGTGACCAAGCTCGTGGGCCAGGATCGAGGCCAGGAAGCCGGCAACGGTGGCGGTGGCCACCGACAGTCGGACCGTGAGGGTGCTGTCCGGCGCCAGTTGGGAGAAGCCCTGGGTGGCCAGCGTGATGATGAAGAGCCCGGCCAGGATCGCCAACCCGCCGTTGACCGATATCGGGGTACCACCGATCCGGCCGACCCCGATGCTGTGTGCGAACCGTTGGCGGGCCATCACTCCATTGTGGACCGCAAACCACAAAAGGGAGATGTCGGCCGGATCAATCCTCGGGGAAGCCGACCAGGCCGCCGCCATCGAGCACCAGCTGCTGGCCGGTGATCCAGCTGCCGGTGTCTGCCGCGAGGTAGAGAGCCGCCCCGGCGATGTCGTCGGGTTCGCCCAACCGCTTCAGCGGGTAACCCTGAGCCACCTCGAGGCCCCGTTCCCCCTCCCACAGCGCCCTGGCGAAGTCGGTTTTGATGAGCCCGGGGCAGATGGCGTTGACCCGGACCCCGGGCCCCAGCTCGGCTGCCAGCTGCTCTGTCATGTGGAGCAGGGCCGCTTTGGTGATGCCGTAGACGCCCAGCTGCTCGCTGGTCTTGAGCGCCCCCACCGACGAGATGTTGATCACCGCTCCACCGTGATGCTGCATCCAGTGCCGCCACGCCAGTTGGGTCCAGACCAGCGGTGCGGTCAGGTTGACAAGCAACGTCTTGTCCCAGCGGCCGAGATCGACGTCGATCGTGGGGCCGGCATAGGGGTTTGCGGCGGCGTTGTTGACCAGCACGTCCAGCGACCCGAACCGTTCGATGGTGGCCGCCACCGCGGCGTCGGCGGCCTCGGGATCGCCGGTGTTTGCCACCACCCAGCCACAGCCGTTGCCGATCTCGGCCGCAGCACGCTCCAGCGCGTCGGCCTTGCGGGAGGCGATCATGACCTTGGCCCCGGCCTCGGCGTAGGCCGAGGCGATGGCCAGACCGATGCCCCTCGAGCCCCCGGTCACCAGCGCCGTCTTTCCATCGAGTCGAATCTCCATCCTGCGACGGTAGACGGGCGCCCGTCGCCTGTTCAATGCCGCCGGCGGACCGAAACCCTCATGATCAGGGGTGTACGACCGTTGGGGGGTGAGTGAAGGGAATCAAGGGCGCCGGCTACCCGGCCATCGTGTTACTGGCCGGCGTGATCTCCGCCGTGGTCTGGGTCATCGTCCTCGACTACGTCTACGAATTGACGCCGACCGGGCTGGTCCAGGCCCTGAGCTCCGGCATGCTCGGCGCGGCCGGCGCCTCGTTCGGGGCGCTGGTGTTGATGCTGGTGGCGAAACCTGATCAGCGCAAGCTCGACCAGGTGGCCCACGACGCCAGACACGATGCGCTGACCGGGCTGCCGAACCGGGCCGAGCTGTTCCGGGTCCTCGATGCCTCGATCATCGAGGCCAACCGGGCCGACATGGTGCTCGGGGTGCTGTTCCTCGATCTCGACCGGTTCAAGATGATCAACGACTCGATGGGTCACGAGGTCGGCGACGAGGTGCTTCGAATCGTTGGCGAACGGCTCCGGTCGACCATTCGCAACAGCGACGTCGTTGCCAGGCTGGGCGGCGACGAGTTCGTCGTGCTGTGCCGGGATCTGATGTCGCCGGACTCGGTGGTCGCCATGGCCCAGCAGATCCTCAAGCGGTTCAAGGAGCCGGTGGCCCTCAACGGCCAGGACTACCGAATCGGCACCAGCATCGGCATCTCGATCGCCCACCCCGGCAAGGACCGCCTGGCCGACGACCTCATGCGGGACGCCGATGCCGCCATGTACCGGGCCAAGGAGACCAAGTCCGGCTTCGCCGTGTTCGACGACGAGCACCGGCTGCAGGTCATGGACCGGATGGACATCGAACGTGACCTGCAACATGCGTTCGACCGCCAGGAGCTCGTCGTCTACTACCAGCCGATCGTCGATGTCGACGCCCGATCTCTGTACGGGTTCGAGGCGCTGGTCCGCTGGAATCATCCGACCAAGGGTCTGCTCGGGCCGGGGGCGTTCATGCGGGTGGCCGAGGACGCCGGTCTGATGGCAAGGCTCGGTGAGTTCGTGCTGCGGGAAGCCTGCGCCCAGGCCGCAGTGTGGAACCACATCTCGCCCGCCGCCCAGGAGGTCAAGATGAGCGTCAACCTCGCCGAGCAGCAACTGGTCGACACCAGTCTGCCCCGCCGGGTTGCCGATGTGTTGAGCTGGGCCGGCCTGAACCCCCACCAGTTGGTCCTGGAGATCACCGAGGATGTCATCGTCGACCACCTCGGAGGCCTCGACACCCTTCGTGAGCTTCGTGATCTTGGCATCG
Source organism: uncultured Acidimicrobiaceae bacterium (assembly GCA_947259095.1). Lineage (GTDB taxonomy): Bacteria > Actinomycetota > Acidimicrobiia > Acidimicrobiales > SZUA-35 > JAHELU01. The sequence continues at coordinate 62,441 of CAMYLA010000005.1, forward strand.
ATCTGTCGATCGACGACTTCGGGACCGGGCAATCGTCGTTGGGTTACGTGAAGCAGTTCGACATGGTCACCGGGCTGAAGATCGACCAGCGATTCGTCCGCGACATGCGAAGCGGCGAGGCCGATCGGGCCATCATCGAAGCGGTGCTGGCCATGGCCACCGCCCTTGACATGCGGGTGGTCGCCGAGGGCGTCGAATACGAGGATCAGCTCAAGGAGCTGCAGCGACTCGGGGTCAGCCTGATGCAGGGATACCTGTTCAACAGCCCCGTCGGCGCCGATCTCATCGACCCCACGATCTGGTTCCCGACGCCAACCACCGACCCGTCGCAGCTCGGTCCGGAGGCGGTCGGCCAGGGGTTCGCCCGGTCCGGTGCGGCCAGAGCGGCGGCCAACGTCGGCCTGGCCGCCGGTGGGTCCGAGCGCCTTTCCGCTCCCTAGCCGGCGCTCGGCGGTGGCTCCCGCTCGTCGTCTGGCGGGGGTGCGACGAAATCGATCAGTTCTTCGACCGCGCCGACCAGCGACGGTTCCAGGTCCCGGTAGGACGTGACCCGGCTCAGGATCACCCGCCACAATTCGCCGGTGGTTCCACCGAAGCCGAAGGCGGCCCGGATGCCCTCCTTCCAGTCGGTCCCCTTCGGGATCGCCGGCCAGGCCTCGATGCCGATGACCGACGGCTTGACCGCCTGCCACACGTCGACATAGCGGTGGCCGGTGATCAAGACGTTGTCCCTGGCGGCTGCGGTGGCGAGCCGGTACTCCTTGGAGTCGGCCACGAGGTGATCGAGCAGCACCCCGAGCCGCCGATCGGGGCTTGGGGCGAACTCGGCCACGATCCCGGCCAGGTCATCGGCCCCGTGCAGGGGTTCGACCACCACGCCTTCGGCCCGGAGATCATCACCCCAGATCTTCTCCACCAGCTCGGCGTCGTGCAGACCCTCGACCACGATCCGGCTGGCCGCCGCCACCCTGGCCCCGCGATCCTCGGGGGCGACCGAACCGGAGGCGGTCATCGCCGGCGACGTGCGGCCGGTCGGGGGGCGCACCAGGTTGACGGTCCGCCCCGAGACCGAGAATGCCCCGGCCGCCACCGGCAGCGTGTGCTCCCGGCCCTTCCCGTCCCGCAGCACCACCTGCTGGGGCGAGAATTTCAGGACCCGGCCGACGACGCCGCTGGTCCTGTGGCGAACCACCAGGCCCCGCTCGGCGGGCTGCTTCGGCCACTCCCTGCGTTGGCCCCGGCCGCCGTCTGCATCGATCGGTCCGCTGAGTATTCCCGACACGTCGGCCACGCTAGCCCATCGGCCGGTGCCGGCGGTCGAGGCGGTGTGGCGGTGTGGACCCGATGGCGGCTGCGCCGGCCGGGTCCGGGATCGGCCGATCAGGCGGTCAGCCGGTGGCATCCTCGGTTTCCGGCAGCGGGGCGTCGAGCAGGCGGGCGAACGGCCTGGCCATCATGTTGTAGCCGAGGTCGCTGGGGTGGAACCGATCGGCCGCCAACCGCTGTTGGGGCGGCGGGCCCGGTTCCCGCCACGGATCGATGATCACCATGCCGTGTTCGTCTGCCGCATTCCTGATGGCCCGGTTGGCCACCCTGGCCCGCTCCGAGCCTCCGGCCACCACGCCGACGACGCTGTCGGCCGGCAGGCCGCCGATCAGGGTTCGGAGCCGTTCCCGTAGAGCCGTGGTATCGCTCGACCAGACGACGTCGTTGGTGCCGATGACGGTGATGGTGAGGTCTGGGACCCGCCTGGTCCGGCTCAGCTCGGCCAGGATCGGCAGCTGGCGCTCGATCCCGTCGGCCGCTCGGGCTCCCGACTGGGCCAGGTTCACCACCCGCCAACGCCGACCGTCCCGCCGGCCGAGCGCCTCCCGGACCAGGCCGACGTAGCCGAGGTCCGGCCACGAGGCCCCGATCCCGATGGCGGTGGAGTCGCCGATGACCACCAGCAGCGGCCCGTCGGCCAGCAGCTCCGACTGGTTCTGATCGCTCCACCATCGGGTGTATGGCTCGATCTGGGCCGACACCCTGCGGATCCCCGGCACGACCAGGCCCGCGGCCCGCAGGGCCAGGCCGGGCCGTTTGGGGTGCAGTGGGGGCACGCTGTTCACCGCTCCAGTGTGGCGGCGCAGAGCTGGTTTACGCCGAACCGGGCGTTGCAGCCCGCAGCGTCGGGCTCGGCCCCGCCGGCCTCATCCCGGGCTCGCCATGGCTCGGTGGGTCACGACCCGGTGAGGGCTGGGGTGACGGCCCGGTCAGGGCTGGGGTGACGGCCCGGCACCCCGAGCGGGTACCGTCGCCAGCAGTGATTCTGGTCGATGCCGTCGATGTCACCATGACCCGTCCCGATCGGGCCCTGTTCGACCGGGTGTCGCTGACCGTGTCCAGCGGCGACCGCATCGGGGTGATCGGCATCAACGGCAGCGGCAAGTCCACGTTGCTGCGGGTACTGGCCGGGTCGACCCCGCCGGAATCGGGGGAGGTCCGATTCGGTCGGGGGGTCACCGTGTCGGTCTTGGACCAGGAGGCGGCGCTGCCCGAAGGCACCGTGTTCCAGGCGGTCGATGCCGGTGGCGGTTCGAGCGAGCGGTGGGAGATCGAGGAGGTCCTGCAGCGGGTCGGCATGGGGGACCACCTCGATCGCCAGACCACCTCGCTGTCGGGAGGCGAGGCCAAGCGGGTGGCGTTGGCCCGGGCACTGCTGCAGCCGGCCGATCTGCTGTTCCTGGACGAGCCGACCAACCATCTCGACCTCGACGCCATCGAGTGGTTGGAGCATCGCCTGGCCGGCCATCGCGGTGGCCTGATCCTGGTGACCCACGACCGGCACCTGCTCGACCGGCTGACCACCCGGATGCTGGAGCTCGACCGGGGTCGAGGCCACGTGCACAATCAGGGCTACAGCGGCTACCTGGAGGCCCGGCGGGATCGTGAGGCCGACGCCGCCACCGCCGAGGCCGTTCGTCGGAATCTGGCCCGGAGCGAGCTGGCGTGGTTGCGGCGGGGTGCCCCGGCCCGGACCTCCAAGCCCAAGGCCCGGATCGAGGCGGCAAAGGCCCTGGTCGAGGGGCGCCCCGAGGGCCCGGCGCGCCCCGCTGAGCTCCACCTCGAGTTCCCGACCCCCCGTCTCGGCGACGTGGTGGTCGAGCTGGAGGACGTCACGGTCGCCACGCCGGACGGTCGGGTGCTGTGTGCCGACGTCGAGCTCCGGCTCGACAACCGGGAACGCCTCGGCATCGTCGGCCCGAATGGCGCCGGCAAGACGTCGCTGCTGGATGTGATCGCCGGCCGCCGCCGCCCCGATGCCGGCAAGGTCACCTTCGGGTCCACGGTGGAGATCGGGTACTACGACCAGATGGGGATGACCCTCGATCCCGGCGCCCGGGCCCGTGAGGTGGTGGCCGGCCCCCATCGGAGCCCGGACTGGACCGATGCCAGGCTGCTGGAGGCGTTCTGGTTCGACGCCGACGCCCAGTGGGCCGAGGTCCGGACCCTGTCCGGGGGCGAGCGTCGGCGGCTGCAACTGCTGCGGGTGCTGGCCGACCGCCCGAACGTGTTGTTGCTCGACGAGCCGACAAATGATCTCGATCTCGAGACGCTGCGGGCGCTGGAGGACTTCCTGGAGGATTGGCCGGGGGCGGTGGTGGTCATCAGCCACGACCGGGCCTTCCTGGAGCGGGTCGTCACCGACGCCCTGATCATGGACGGCACCGGCACCGCAGCCCGCTATCCCGGTGGGTTCTCCGCCTGGGACGGCGATCGTAGGGCCAAAGGCGGGACCCGACAGGCCGTCGGCTCCGGCCGGGTCACCGGACTGCCCGGGTCGCCGGGTGCGTCTGGCGCATCGAGCCGGGGCGCGTCGGGCCCGGGGTCGCCGGGCCGGGGTTCGTCTGGCCGGGGGTCGTCGAACACCGCAGCCGATCGTGGCGCCGAGGATGGGGGACGGCCCGGAGGTCGGAAGCGGTCGTCGGCCGGGCGCTCGTCGAGCACCCTGGGCCACCTGCTGCGACGGGTCGAAAAGGAAGTGGCGAAGCTGGAGAAGCAGAAGGCCGAGCTCGAGCGGGAGCTGCTGGCGGCGGGGGCGGACCACCAGCGGTTGACCGAACTGGGCGACCGGCTGACTGCGGTCAGCGCCTCCCTGGCCGACGCCGAGGAACGATGGATGGGGTTGGCCGAGGAGCAGGAAGCCAAGGGTTGACCACCTGGCGTCGCCATGGTGGTGCCCGCCCCGACCGGGGCGAAGGACTGGTCGAGTTTCGATCTCCGGCCCAGCGATGGCTATGTTCGACCCGATGGTGCGCCGGCGACGGCGTCGAACCCGAGGATGGTGGACACCGTGCGAACCGAAACGGAACTGCGAGCGCTGACCGGGATCAAATGGAACCGCGATCCGAACGACGTCATCCCGGCCTGGGTGGCCGACATGGATCTGCCGCCGCCTGACTTCGCCGTCAATGCGGTGACGGACCTGGCCGAGCGGGGCGACTTCGGCTACAGCCGTCATGCGGTCGGGCGGTTGCCGGAGAGCTTCTGTCGCTGGCAGGCCCGCTACCACCGGTGGGAGCCGGAGGTGGACCAGGTCGTGCTGTTCAACGATGTGCTGCATGCGATCGTCCACGCCATCTGGCTCCACACCGACCCCGGCGACGGGATCGTGCTGCTGACCCCGATCTACCCACCGTTCATCAACGTCATCGAAGGGGCCGGGCGCCGGGTCGTCGACGTCCCCCTCGATCCTGACGGTTGGCGGCTCGACCCCGAACGGTTGGCGGCGGCGATCGACGAGACCACCAGCGTGATCCTGCTGTGCAATCCTCACAACCCGACCGGACGGGTGCTCGACGGCCCGGAACGGGAGGCCATCGCCAGGGTGGTCGAGGAGCACGACCTGCTGCTGATCAGCGACGAGGTGTGGGGTGACCTGACCCACCCCGGGGCGGTTCACGTCCCGATGGCCACCGTCGGCAGCGACGTCGGCCGGCGAATGATCACCATCTCCTCGGCCAGCAAGGCGTTCAACCTGGCCGGCCTGCGGTGTGCGGTGGCCCATATCGGCTCGCCGCAACTGGCGGCCCGGTTCGACGCCCTGCCGCCACATTTCCTGGGGGCGGTCGGCACCCCCGGCGCCGAGGCCGCCCTTCGGTGCTGGACCGAGGGCCACGAGTGGTTGGCCGACACCCGGTCCTACCTCACAGATCGACGGGATCAGCTGGCGAAGCGGGTGGAGGAGGACCTGCCAGGCGTCGGGTTCCAGACGCCGGAGGCGACCTATCTGGCCTGGCTCGACTTCAACGGGCTCGGGCTGGACCGGGAACCGCAGGAGTGGTTCTTCGACAACGCCAGGGTGGCCCTCTCGCCCGGTCCCGACTTCGGTCCCCACGGGGCCGGTTTCGTTCGGATCAACACCGCAACGTCACCGGAGTTGCTCGACACGATCATCGACAGAATGGCTACGGCGGTGGCCGACCGGTAGACGCCAACCGGGCCGTCGACGGGGCCGGCAGCGGCGCTGCGGACCGGCCATGCTCGAGTGGTGGCCGGGATCCGGAACCCCTGCGGGGCTTCCGTAGCCGGCGGTCACGTAACGTCGTCACCGGCCACGAACAGAACTCGAGGCCTTTCCATCTTGGTCGCCGGTGGGCCAAGATATGGCTCTTGGTTCGCCCTCCGCTCCAGACGCCGAGAGGCCCGAGCCCGTCGTCCCTGCGCTCGATCGCCGTCTTCGGGTTCCTGGCCTCGGTCCTGATCGTGGTCGGCGGGGCCCTGGCCGGCGCTGCGGCCCCGGGTGATGCGTGGCGCCTCTGGTCGGTTCCCGCCATCCCGGTCAGCCCCCGGGTCGATATCGTGCCGGCCCTCGTCGGCTACTACGGCGGGCTGATCCTGCTGGTCCGGGCCTGGTTGCTGTTGCGGCGCCACCACCTGACGTCCGGCCTGTCGGTCGGTGCGCTCACCATCGTGGTCCTGCTGTGGGCAGGCCCGTTGCTGATCGGCCCGCCGCTCGGCAGCCGCGACGTCTACGCCTACGCGGCCCAGGGCCGCCTGGCCGAGCAAGGCTATGACGTCTACAGCGACGGCCCGGCGGAGCTTGGCGACGACGACCCCGTCCTGGCCCCGGTCGACCCGCTCTACCGTGACTCGCCGGTACTGTACGGGCCGGTCTTCGTTTCGATGTCGTCGACGGTGTCGGCCGTCGCCGGCGATCGTGTGATCGCCGCAGTGCTGGCGTTCCGGATGATGGCGGTGGTCGGTCTGACATTCGCCGCACTGGCGGTCCACGACCTTGCCAAGGGGTTCAAGCGCGATCCGGTCGATGCGCTGATCCTGGCCGTTGCCAATCCGCTGGTGTTGTTCCATCTGATATCGGGGGCCCACAACGAGGCGATCATGTTGGGCTTCCTCGTCGGTGGGGTGGCGGTGGCCCGCCGACCCCGACTGTTCCACCTCGGGATCGCACTCTGCGCCTTCGCCGCAGCGATCAAGTTGCCGGCCATCCTCGCCGTCGCCTTCGTCGGCTGGCCCTGGGCCCTGGAGGCCGACCGGCTCGATCGCAGGCTCGGCCGGCTGGCGCTGGTCGGGGCCGAGGCCTTGCTCGTCATCGCCGCCGCCGGCCGGTTGACCGGCTGGGGTTGGGGTTGGGTCGATGCCATCACCCGGTCGCAACCGGTCGACGCCTATCTCAGCGTCACCCGGGTCCTGGGCGGAGGGGTCTCGATGGTGACCGGGTTCGAGGTCGACGCCGTCCTGAGCGCAGCCCGGCTGCTGGGGTTGCTGGCCGCGGTGGCCATCACCGGCCTGCTGCTGTTCCGGCGGCACGGCAGCTGGCCGACCGCCCTGGCCTGGAGCCTGCTGCTCTGGGCGATCCTGCACCCGACGACCCAGCCCTGGTACCTGACCTGGGGCCTGATGCTGCTGGCCGCAACCTCGGGCGGTGAACGGAACCGGGGTCTGATAACGGGTTGTGTCGTCGCCATGTTCGTGGTGTTGCCGATCGGACCCCAGCTCGGGCTGGTGGTGCTCGACGACACCGGGACCGCAACCCTCATCGGGGCGGTGCTGGTGCTGTGTCTGCTGACGTTCAGCCCGACCAAGCACAGCCCGGCTCATCGGCGGCCGGGACTGGATCCCGATCTGGTCAGCGTCATCGTGCCGACCCGCCACGAGGCCGGCAATGTCGGACCGCTGGTCGCCGAGCTGAACGAGGTCGCCCGGTCACGGGCCCTGGGGAATCGACGTTTCGAGGTGCTCTTCGTCGACGATTCCGACGACGACACGCCGGCTGCGATCGAACGCCTGATCGCAACCGATGCCACCGCCTCCGGGGTGGCGGTCCGGCTGGTGCACCGCCGGGCCGGTGAACGTTGGGGTGGCCTCGGCGGTGCGGTGGTGGACGGCTTCGGCTGCGCCGCCGGAGCGGTGGCGGTTGTCATGGACGGTGACCTGCAGCACCCGCCGTCGAGCATCCCGACACTGGTTCGAGCAGTCGATGGTGGCGACGGGCTGACGCTGGCCAGCCGTCGTGTGCCGGGTGGGACCGACGGTGTCGGTTTGACCCCGACCCGACGTCGGTTGTCGCTGTCTGCTGCGGGCCTGGCTCGATGGGTGTTCCCCGGTCCGGTCGGTCGGGTGTCCGACCCGATGTCTGGGTTTTTCGCCGTCCGGCTCGGGGTCATCGACCTCAACCGGCTGCATCCCGACGGGTTCAAGATCCTGATGGAGGTGCTCGCCACCCATCCGAAGATCCCGGTCGGTGAGCGACCATTCGAGTTCGTCGTCCGGACCCACGGCATGTCGAAGGCCTCGGCATCGGAGGTGGTGCGGTTCCTCGGTCATCTCATCAACCTCCGGATCCGCACCTCCCGGGTGTGGGGTGGGTCACCGGTGCCCCAGCGGACGTTCCCCTCCGTGTTCGGCGAGGCCTGATCGCTCAGCGTTCGATGGCGGCGCTCCGATCGGTGCGCCGCCGCGGTCGGCAGGCAGCCCGATCGACTCCGCGGCGAAGCTCGAGCAGGCAGGCCGGCGGCAGGGCCAACAGGCTCAGGTTCCGAACGGTCACCAGGAGGGCCGGCAGCGGACGCCCCAGCGCTCCGGGACCGAACACGGTCAGCGTGGCGCCGGTCAGGACCAGCGAGACCACCAACAAGACGATGACCGGATCCCCGATCGGCCCGATGTTCGGTGACCGGTCCCGGTCGGCCAACAGCAGCGCCCCCCACGGGGTCAACCACAGCAGGAACTGGGGCGACAACAGGGGAGCGGTGACGATGAGCGCCGCCACCGAGCCCAGTACCACCAGGCAGAATCGCCGCCGTGTCTGCTCCGGGGTTGCCGGCCCGGATGGCGTGGCCGACCCACCGGGCGTGCTCAGCGTCAGGGCGGCGATCATCCCGACCGCCAGCACCCGCCCGACCGTCACCACGGTGGGGTCGAGGGTCCCGATCCGGAAGGCGTTCAGCTCCATTCGCGCCTCGTCGCCTGACGCCACGGCGGTGAGGGCGCCGGGCAGGCTCTCCACATGCCAGCCTGTCGCCCCCCGCAGTGACAGGATCTGCTGCAGTGGTTGGACGCCGTCGCCGATCAGCGCCAGCCACAGCAGTCCCACCAGCCCGGCGATGGCGGTGGCGGTGATCGCCGCCCCTCGGCGGCCGACCGCCCATGCTCCGGTGACCAGCAGGGCGGGCCAGATCTTGATCATCGCCCCCGCCGCCACCAGCATGCCGAAGGCGATCGTGGCGATGTGCCGGTCCGGCCCGGAGCCGCGCTCGGCCTCCAGCTCAAGGTCGTCGATCCGGTCTGGGCCGGTGGCCCGGCCGGCCAGCAGGGCCAGTGCGGCGGCCACCGCCACACCGGTCGCCACCATGTCGAGTCGGAGCAGCCCCATCGGCACCAGGGGCAGGCCCAGCAGCAGGAACGCCTTGGCCGCCCGGGGCGACACCACCCGCCACAGGGCGAGCACCGTCAGCGCCTCCACCAACGCCGACAGGATCACCAGCCGCCGGTTGGTGGCCACCACATCGTCGCCTGCCAGGCCATCGAGGACCACGACCGAACCCGGCGGGTACTCCACCGGGCTTTCGACCCAGGCCGGTCGGTCACGGTCCGCGATCTCCTGGAACCGCTCGGCGTCCCAGCCCTCCAACTCGGCCGCCTGGTCGGTCCAGGGCCCGGCGACGAGGACCACAACCGCCAGCAGCCGCACGGCCACGGCCACCAGCCACAGCCGGCCCTGAATGGTCGAAGCCTGGAACCGTGCCACTATCCTGGATCATATGTCGACAACCGAGACCTCAGAGCCGACCGCAGACGGGACCGAACCCGTCGGCGATCCCGCAATGCCGCTCACCGTCAGCGATGCGGCCCTGGCCACCGTGCTCGACGTCCGGGCCGGGGAGGATGATCCGGCCAACACCGCCCTCCGGGTGGAGATCACCGGCTCCAACATGACCGACTTCGTCTACGCACTGGATCTGATCCCGGTCGAGGAGAAGGGCCAGGACGACCTCGTCTACCACCAGGGTGATCACGGCGAGCTGACGGTGATCGTGCCTGCCCTGTCGGCCGAGAACATGATCGGGGCGGTGCTCGACGTCCCGTCCAACAGCGCAGCCGGGGGTCTGGTCATCCGCAATCCGAACACGCCGGACCCGCTGGCCGGGCTGGATATCGATCTCAGCGGCGAGCTGCCCCAGAAGGTCCAGGCGGTGCTGGATCAGGCCGTCAACCCGGCCCTGGCCTCCCACGGCGGCTACGCAAACCTCGTCAACATCGAGGGCACGGTCGTCTACGTCACCATGGGCGGCGGCTGCCAGGGCTGCGCCGCCAGTGCCATGACCCTGCGGGACGGCATCAAGTCGATGCTGTTGAACGCCCTGCCGGAGATCACCGACGTCCAGGACGCCACCGACCACGCGGCGGGGGAGAACCCCTTCTACACCTAGGTCCCACCGCAGCGGTTGCTCGGCCGGTGTACGGCCCCGTCGTTCCTGGGTTCGCCACCGACGGACTTGAGACAGTGGGGGGTCGCACATAGGCTGGTCTGCAATCGATCAGGAGGTCGCATGCCAGACGTTCCGGTACGAGGCATCATCGCCTACGGGGCCTACGTCCCCTACTACCGACTGCAGAAGGCGGCCATCACCGCCGCGCTGGGGACCGGCGGCGGCCGGGGCACCAGAGCCGTCGCATCCTATGACGAGGACGCCACGTCGATGGCGGTCGAGGCGTCACGTACGGCAATGAAGTCGGCCCCGGACGGTCTCCTGCCGGAATCGGTGTACTTCGCATCGGCAACGCCGCCCTATCTCGACAAGACGAACGCCAACGTCATCCACGCCGCGCTCGATCTCCCCTCCCGGGTCTTCGCCGGCGACGTCGGCGGCTCGCCCCGCTCGGTCAACGCCGCCCTGGGTTCGGCCCTCGACGGCTCCCGACCAACGCTGGTGGTGGCGGCCGATGTGCGCAGCGGTCGCCCCGGTTCATCCGATGAGGCCAATACCGGCGATGCCGCAGTGGCATGGCTGATCGGCGACGAGAGCGACGGTCCGGTCATCGCCCAGTGGCTGGGCGGGGCCTCGGCCACCGCCGAGTTCCTGGACCGGTGGCGCCTGCCGGAATGGAACTACTCCCGCGTGTGGGAGGAACGATTCGGAGAACATGCCTACCTGCCGCTGGTGACAGAAGCGGCGGAGGCGGCGTTCAAGGAGTGCCAACTCGAACCGTCGGACATCGACGCGGTTGTGCTCTCCGGGTTGCACGCCCGGGCCGTCAGGGGGGCGGCCCGGGCTGCTGGTGTCGATGCGACAAACGTCATCGACGACCTGACGTCGGTTGTCGGCAACACCGGCACCCCCCATGCCGGGCTGGTGCTGGCCTCGACGCTGGACGACGCCTCGCCGGGCCAGACGATCATGGTCATCCATCTGGCCGACGGGGTCGACGTCGGCTTCTACCGGACAACCGACGCCATCGCCGACCACCGGCCGGCCAAGACGGTCACCGACCAGATCGAGGCCGGGAACGACGGGCTCGACTACAACGCCTTCCTGACCTGGCGTGGTTTCCTCGACCGGGAACCGCCTCGCCGCCCCGACCCCGAGGCCCCGGCGGCACCGCCGTCGTTTCGGTCCGAGCGCTGGAAGTACGCCTTCGTCGGTTCCAAGGACGCCTCGACCGGTGCCATCCACCTCCCGCCGCAGCGGGTCTCGGTCAAAGGTGGGGCGGTCGACGAGATGGAACCGATCCCGATGGCCGATGTGCCGGCAACCGTCGTCACCTTCACCATCGATCGCCTGGCCTACTCGCTTTCGCCACCGGTCATCGCCGTCGTCATCGACTTCGATGGCGGCGGACGTTTCCAATGCCAATTGACAGACGCCGACCCGGACACGGTCAAGATCGGCGATCGCGTCTCGATGACCTTCCGTCGGCTGCTGACCGCCAACGGGGTTCACAATTATTTCTGGAAGGCCCGGCCGCTGGCCGAAAACGGCTGAACGACACATCGACTCTCAACCGGTCGACGACACCGCAGACAAGAACGCAGACAACGAGAACCAAGGCAGAACGAGGTAGGAACATGGCTTCGAAAGGCATCAAGGATCAGGTGGCGATCGTCGGGATGGGGTGCACCCCCTTCGGCGAGCATTGGGACAAATCGGTGGAGGACATGCTGGTCGAATCGTCGACCGCGGCCTACGCCGATGCCGGGATCGCCCAGGACGACATCGACGCATATTGGTTCGGCACCTTGGGGTCAGGTGTTTCCGGGCTGACCCTGAGCCGGGCCCTGAAGATCGACTACAAGCCGGTGACCCGGGTCGAGAACATGTGCGCCACCGGCTCCGAGGCGTTTCGCAACGCCTGCTATGCCGTGGCCTCGGGGGCCTACGACCTCGTTGCCGCAGTCGGCGTCGAGAAACTGAAGGACAACGGGATGTCCGGCCTGACCGGGGCCTCCATACCCGATGACGGGACCCGGCCCGACCTCACCGCGCCGGCCATGTTCTCCCTGCTGGCTCCGGCCTACGCCAACAAGTACGGCGTCGACCAGGACGAGATGAAGGATGTGCTGACCAGGATCGCCTGGAAGAACCACTTCAACGGTGCCCGAAATCCCCGAGCCCAGTTCCGCAAGGAGGTTGGCAAGGACACGATCTGCAACGCACCGTTGATCGCCGGCCAGCTGGGGATCTTCGACTGTTCCGGCGTGTCAGACGGGTCGGCTGCGGCCATCATCTGCCGGGTCGAGGACGCCCACAAGTACACCGACAAGCCGCTGTACGTGAAGGCGCTGGCGTTCTCCGCCGGTCCGGCCGCCGGCCCGATCGATCCGGACTACGACTACACGACCTTCAATGAGGTGGTTGCCAGCGCCGCCGATGCCTACGCCCAGGCCGGGGTGACCGACCCTCGGGCCGAGGTGGCCATGGCCGAGGTCCACGACTGTTTCACCCCCACCGAACTGGTGCTGATGGAGGACCTCGGCTTCGCCGATCGTGGCATGGGTTGGAAGGAGGTGATGGCCGGCACCTACGACCTCGACGGCGAACTGCCGATCAACCCCGACGGTGGACTGAAGAGCTTCGGACACCCCATCGGTGCGTCCGGTTTGCGCATGCTGTTCGAGTGCTGGCTCCAGCTGCGCCAGGAAGCCCCGGAGGACCGGCAGATCAAGTCGGTGACCGAGGGCGGCAAGACGCTCGGCATGACCCACAACCTGGGCGGTGCACCCGGCGAGTGCGTGAGTTTCGTCAGCATCGTCGGCAGCGAATTGGGCTGATCGTCGGCCGTCTCGACCGGGACGGCCAACCCGAGATCGTCAGCAGGCCGGGGGGAGCACCTCCGGCCGCTCGACGTCGACCAGCGCCAGGGCCAGGGCGATCTCGTCTGCGGCAACCGCCCACCCGATCTCATCGCCCCTTGCGGTGGCGAACACCATGCCGACCATCCGGCCGTCGTCGTCGATGACCGGGGCCCCGGAGTCGCCCGGCTCGACGTCGGCGCTGAGCTTGATGGCCCGCCGCCTGCCCTGCCCGTCGAGGGTTGCCGAAACAAGATCGAGCACCGAGCCGGGTTTCAGTGTCGGCCCGTCGTCGGAGGCCCCGGTGGCGATCGACACCTCGGCCGCCTCCTCGGCCTCGGCCAGCTCCAGCGGGTCGGCCGTGCCGTCGAGGGCCAGCAGGGCGATGTCCTTGTCCGGGTCGAGGTAGATCAGTCCGGCTCCGACCACGCCTCCGGCGGCATCGATGAGCGTGATCGACTCGGCCTGCTCGAGCGAGTGGGCCACGGTGGCCGTCAGATCGGGCCGTACCGCCACCGCGGTCGCGAGTTGCTGGTCGACCACCCCGCACCGTGTCACCTCGACCCGGTAGACCGAGTTCAGCGTCTCGGCAGCCGGGTTCCCGCAGCCTGCCATGGCCAGCGCAGCCAAGACCGCGCCGGCCATCATCGAACCGGTTCGCCGGTTCACCGCCGGTCGCGCTCCGTCACCGCCCAAGACTACAGCCAGGCCCGGTCGGCCCCGTCGGCACCGGCCCCGGGTTGCAATCGTCCCGAAATCGGTGCAGCCTCAGGTCCTGTGTCTTACGATCCGGCCACCACGGGAGAAGCCCCCATTTCCTGGGGTCTCGGCCCCCCGGACGAACAGCGGGCCGCCGACTCGCTCCGGGAGCTGGAGCGGTCGCTGGGCTTCGGCGCCTCCGACATCGGCGTTGCCACCTGGCTGCCGGACGATCCCGAGGCCCTCACGGTGGCGCTGCTGGAGGACGGCAGGCCGTTCAACGGCGCGTTCGTGCCCCTGGTCGTCCACGACCCGCTGCTGGCGGAACGGTCATATGATGCTGCCGAGTGGGCCGCCGAGCTGATCAGGATCGAGGGCGGGGAGTGCCTGTGTATCACCCCGTTCGCAGAGAAGGGTTGGGTCGGTGACACACCGCTCAGCCCGCGGCAGTGGAATCACACCGCGGCCATGATCGAGCGGCTGGACGACCTGTGCCGCCGATATCGTCTCCGGCCGCTCGTCAGCGATGTCATCGGCGACCAGGAGGCCAGGGAGGACGGCGGCCTCGATCCCGCGCTGCCGATCCACTACGTGCTCGACGCCGGGAGCTTCCTTCCAGACGGCTTCGTGCCGGCCAGGCTGGTCAGCCCCGAGAAGGTGGAGCCGGACGGTAGCCCGCTGGCAGACCGGCTCCGGGGCCTGCTGCGAAACCGCAGCTGATCGGTCGATGGCGGAACAGACATTGGGTTGGGGGGACTGTGTGTTCAGGAGAAAAGCTGATGAGAGGAACGACATGATCGGAAGCGATCGGGCGAGGGGAACAGAATGACGCCGACCCCGACCCTGCGATGGGGGGTCTTGTCGACGGCCAAGATCGCCGGCGAGCACGTCATTGCGGCCATCAACGCCGTGGCCGGCTGTCAGGTGGTGGCCGTCGGCTCCCGCGACCGGTCCCGGGCCGAGATCTTCGGCCGGGAACACAGCATCGAACGGGCCTACGGGAGCTACCAGGAGCTGCTCGACGACCGGGATGTGGACGTGATCTACAACCCGTTGCCAAACAACCTCCATGCCGAGCTGACCCTGGCCGCGGCGGCGGCGGGAAAACACGTCCTCTGTGAGAAGCCGTTCACCATGGACCTGGCCGAGGCCCGGCGGTTGGCCGGCGATCTGGTCGAGCTCGGCAACGGGGTCCAGGTCATGGAAGGCTTCATGTACCAATTCCATCCCCAGTGGGAGGCGGTGTTCGATCTGGTGGCACGCGGTCGGATCGGTCGGCCGGTGGCGGTCCATACCTGGTTCAGCTACTTCGGTGACGACCCGGCCAACATCCGCAACATGCCCGAGACCGGGGGCGGGGCGCTGATGGACATCGGCTGTTATGCGATCCACTCGGCCCGCCGGCTGTTCGGTGGGGAGCCGACGCGGGTTCGGGGCACGCTGACCATCGACCAACGGTTCGGGGTCGACGTGACCGCATCGGGTTTGCTCGATTTCGGCGACGGCCAGGCCACCTTCACCGTCTCGACCCAGTCCGACCCCGATCAGCGAGTTCACATCGTCGGCACCGAGGGTCGGATCGAGATCACCCGGCCGTTCAACGCCATCGCCACCCGACCCATGGTGATCCGGGTCGGGGCCGGTCTCGGCGCAACCTACGACGAGCCACTCGAGGTGCGCCGGTTCGGTCCGGCCGACCAGTATGCGATCATGGTCGAGCGCTTTGCCGCCGCACTCCGGTCAGGCGAACCGGCCCCGGTCGGGGTCGACGATGCGGTGGCAACCATGGCGGTCATCGACGCCATCCGCCGGTCCCATGCCGAGGATCGCACCGTCGAGCCCTGAACCGGACCGGTCGGTTCAACCCAGCTGGAACGAGGGTGATGAACAGCGGGGTGTAGTGCTCGACCGTGGGATGGGCGTACAGCATCCCGGGGCCCGATCCCGGTAGGCGGCGCTCAACTGGAGGACCGGGACATCGGCGAACGGGTACATGATCTCGAGCGGGACCCAGGCTCCATGATTCGAGCCCCCGGCTTTGGTGCTGGTGAACCGGTTCGGTGCGGTGGAGTGTGGCCTTCACCCACAGCGCCAGCGGTGCGGCGTCGGGGGTCGGACAAGTCATCTGGTGGAAGCGGGCGTCGAAACCGCCAAAACCGTAGACCAGCGGGACCGCCGCTGCGGTGGCCGAGAGGGTGGCCGGGGCCGCTTCCCAATGGGCGCTGACGATCAGGATGGCTGTGGGTTTCGGCAGCGACTGCGACCACCGGAACAGCTGATCGATCCAGAGCTGATCGTCGAACAGCGGCGGTGCCCCGTGGCTGATGAAAGGCGCCGGCATCGCGTCATCCGGCGGCGACCACCGCCGCTGGTCCCGGGCCGATGGCGCAGTGTCCCCGGCGGAAGATGTCGAACGCCGCGCCGAGCCCGGTCGGGTCGATGGTCGGAGCCATGGCTGTCCATTCTGCCGCCGATCCCGGCTCCGGTCGACGGCTGACCGCCGATCGCTGCTGGTGATGGCCGACCGACATTCGTAAGCGATTTCCGATACATCCGGCCCGATCAGGGTGTGCACCTCGACTGAGGGCCTTCCGATATCGTCCAGAGGCGTCTGCAGCCACCTCGCGATTGTCGACCGCGAGAGCCGCTCAGTACGCGCCGGGACCCGAGCACTGTCTACCGGGGTTATCGGCGTCGTTATCGAGCTGTCGGTTGGATCCAGGGTCGCAGTTCTGACTCGACGAACTCGCGATCGCGGCTCTTTGCGCTGCCTTGTTCAGCGACCGGTGAAAAAGGGGGCCCGCCTCTCGATGAAGGCAAGCGGCCCCTCGCGGGCGTCTTCAGTCTCTGTGAGTTCGCTGACCCGCTTCGCCTCGAGCGCCAGGGCGTCAGCTTCGGTCAGATCGTCGCAAACCCGGATGACCGACCGGGCCGCCCTTGCAGCAAGGGGAGCATTGGATGCGATCGTCGTGGCGAGATCGACCGCAGCTGCGAGCACGTCCTCGGCCGGAACCAAGCGGTTGATCAGGCCTGTCGTCGCGAGAACGTCGCTTGACATCGGCTGGGCGGTGAGGAGCAACTCCATCGCGATCGCTGTAGGTAGGTGCCGCGAACGCGACGATCAGTTCAGGGTTGAGCGCGTTGCGTGCCTCGGGTCGGTTGAGTGTGAGTACGGCAACGTGGTCACTGATCTCGATCTCGACAACTGGCATCGACCAATCGTATACCGACTGCAGTCCCAGCTTCTCGGTGGCGACATAGCGGCACCCTCCAGACCGACCGGACGTATCTCGACTGCGAGGCCGTGCTGACCGGAACGTCGGTCGACCGTGGACACAGCGCGAGACTGGAGCACAGGCTCTTCGATCACTCTGTAGGGGTACGACTCCTGATGTCGGCTGCTTTCCGCTTCGCCGCAGGTCGGAGGGAGTGGGTTTGAAGTGGTGCTGTGGGCTTCACACGGCGGTGTCGCTCGGGCCGTGTCGTTCTTAAGCGATCCGGTCTTCGAGAGCCTGTATGCATCCGTCCAGGAGGATCGTTCTGGGTGTGTCGGCGCCCGCTGAAAGCCAGGCTGCACCCTGAGGCATCGCTCCGATGGTCTCGAGAGCCGCCTCCCGCCTGACAGCGAGTCCACTGTGCCAGAGATGTTGGAAGGGTGCGGCGATTCGATGGGTACGAGTCGTTCGAGACCGCTGACCGCTGCGAAGCGCGAAGAGTGGAGCGTGGATCGCTTTGGGGTCAAGGCTCCACAAACTGCTGGTGCTGCTCATGGGTTCGCCGGTGTTGCTTGTTCTGCCGAGACCGCTGGTTCGTTCGACGCGTTGTCGTGCTTCCACCGGAGGCTGATGACGGCGATAACGGTGAGGCTGGCCAACTGGAAGATGCCGAACACGATGTCATCGGCGTCTTTAGGCCAGGTGCCGGCGACGCCCAGCGCCATGACCGTCGCGACGATGATGTTGGCGACTCGGTTGATCTGACGAGGCAGAACCCGTGCCAGGACGACCATGGCGAGCGGTAGCTGGAGGACCAGCCCTGAGACGAGCAGCGTTGTGCCGGTGACTTCGCCTCCGTTGACGGTGACGGCGCTCGCGAGTTCGGCGATGAAGCCATCGCGGAGGTACTCGTGCACGTCGCGGAAAAGCATGCTGAGCAGCACGGAGATCCAGATCGTCGACAGCAGTTGCGGGCCTGCCGTCCTGGACGAAAGGGACGCTGGGAAGGTCATGGTGATCGGGTCGGGACTGTTATGGTGCGGTGTACGAATACTCATAGATTCGGATATTAGTACGGTGTACGTTAAAACCCAACGGTGGGAGAGAACCCATGGGACGGCCCAAGAAGGAACGCGACGGTAAACCAGTCCTCGCGTTGGAACACATTGTCGAGACAGCACTTCGGATG
This sequence comes from uncultured Acidimicrobiaceae bacterium, assembly GCA_947259095.1. Taxonomy (GTDB): domain Bacteria; phylum Actinomycetota; class Acidimicrobiia; order Acidimicrobiales; family SZUA-35; genus JAHELU01. Next base: position 80,340 of record CAMYLA010000005.1, read on the forward strand.
GCGGACGAGCAGGGGGTCGCCCAGCTCAGCATGCGCAAGCTCGCAACCGAACTCGGAGCTGGGGTGATGTCGCTCTATCACTACGTCGCCGACAAGGACGCGCTCGTGGAAGCACTTGTCGATCGGGTTGCCAGTGAAGTCAACCTGGAAACAACCGGCAATTGGACAGCGGCGGCTCGACAGCTCGCGGTGGCGACGCATGAGGCCCTCCTCCGGCATCCGTGGGCGATCCCGGAGTGGTCCACTGTCTGGCCAGGCCCGTATCGATTCGCGCTCACCGAACAGCTGCTCGAAGTGCTTGCCAGCGCCAAACTCCCACCCGATGTCGCCGATCTTGGATTCCACGCTCTGACGAACCACATTCAGGGCTTCGCTCGCCAACGAGTTGCCTACGGTGACCCGCAGCCCGACAAGGAAGAAATGAACAGCCGTGTGCAGGGGCTGCTCACCCAAGTCGACTATCCGCGAGTCGCTGAGCACGTGAGGTACCACATGGACGGCCACGCCAACCACGACGAGTTCGGCTACGTACTCGACCTCATACTCGATGGCCTCGCCCACGCAAACGAGAACTGACAACGACAGCCAATCGAGACCCGACGCGCCATTTGGCTCACGGCAGCCCCGAGGCGACGACGCGGCGACCAGCTACAGCGGCGCCCTGAAACGACGCCATCACCGCCAGCAAGCTGCAGCGCCCCGGAACCGTTCCAGCCGAAACAACGATGCTCCACCCGATGTCCGGCAGCGGAGTGCCCTCGACGGTGGCGACCAACGCTCGCACAATCTGGAGCGGCATCGCCGATCGAACGTGCCGATATCGCGCGGACTTCTGCTGATATGCGGCGGAGCATTGTCGAGTGGGTTTGGTCGAAGGATTCGGCTCACAGTCGACCGTAGCTGGGCGGCTTCGTTAGTCGGCTCGGTCGCTCCAGTAGTGGGGGCGCCGACGCTCGTGAGCGACGGCTTCGAGACGTCCAAGACGCTGCCAGTCACGCCGACCCGAGAACCACGATGCGATACGACCGGGCTCGACACTCGCTCGACCGGCACGCCACCTCTGTCGTCTCTACCTTCATCGCAGCATCAACCCAGTGAGCGCCAGGCCGACAACGACGTCGGCCAATCGCGCACTATGCGCGCCCGTTTCCGAGCACGACCGGCACTCCCCAACGCCGGTTGCTGCGTACGACGTTCAGCACTCCCGAGCAGCAAGCCGACCATCGTGAACCGGGTGCAACGGCGACCGGTCCTGGCTGTCGTCGCCGCACGATATCGATCGGGTCGCTGACCTGTGAGAACGCCGCTGTCGACTCGCGTCGCAACTCCCGGAGGATTGGAGCAGTTGTTGTTGAGGTAGGGTGCTGCTTCGGAGGGAAGCGATGTCCATATTTGGACATCGCCATCGGGAACTGAATGACAACGAGCACCAGAGCTCTTTTCACCGATCCGGCCAATCTGATCACGCAGGTCGGTCTGGTTCTTGGCACGGTAGCCATCTATGCCGCGATGAAACGTGACTTCGAGGTCGCTGTCCTTTTTCTGGTTGCCGCTTTTGTAGCGGACTATGTGGATGGTCCTGTCGCGAGGCGGACTCGGGACCGACCCGAGCACATCAGCGAGCTGGGCGGAATTCTGGATTCCGTCGCCGACGTGGTCTGTCACTCGGTCGCCCCAGCCGTGATTCTGCTTACCTACGGCACGCTTGATTTGTATTTGTTGCCGGTTGCCGCCTTCGTCGTGGTCGCCGGTGTCGCTCGCATGGCTCGCAACACCGTCGAGGGCGGATTCTCCGAGACCATGTATCGAGGCTTGAGTTCGGACAACAACATTGTCATCCTCGCCACGGTCTTCTTGATCGAACCCGTGTTCAGCGGTGGGACTTTCGTCAAGATGTTGGCTGGCGTTCTGGTGGCGACCGGGATATTGAATCTGAGCACGATTCCAGTGCCCAAGGTCACCGGGCGTGGCTACTACGCCATAGCTTTCTGGACGGTTGCGGTCGCAACGGTGCTCGTCTGGCGACTGGTCACGGCCGAGTGAATGGGGTCGAGGGTTCGTCTCATGGCTATCCTTGGACCAGGCGCCGCAATGTCGGGTCTGAGACGGCGACGTTCGTTGCCTTCCTGATCATCTACCGACGCCGGATCGAGAAGGTGTCAGCAGATGCAGGTTCACCCGAACGGACAAGCTTGGGCGCGCCCCGACACAGGACCGGGGACTCCCGACGAGGGCGCATCAGCGGTGCGCAAGGCAGTCATTCTGGCGGCCGGCATCGGCGATCGGTTGCGCCCCTTCACCGACACACACCCGAAGTGTCTGGTCAGCGTCGCCGGTGTCCCGATCCTCGAAAACGCCCTACTTCGGCTCAGCGAGGTCGGAACGAAAGACGTCATCATCGTCGTCGGGCACTTCGGAGACATGATCAGGGACCGGTTCGGCCACCACTTCGCTGGTATGGCGCTCACCTACGTCGTATCGGAAGACTTCAGGACCACGAACAACATCTATTCGCTTTGGCTGGCCCGCTCCTACCTGACGGAGGACGTGTTGTTGCTGGAAGCGGATGTCTTCTTCGAGCGGGCGGTCCTCGACCGGCTTCTCTCTTCAGGCCCGGGCAACCTCGCCGCCGTCTCGCAACACCAGAGCTGGATGTCGGGCACCGTGGTGAGCCTGAACGAGGAGAGCCGCATCGCGGCGTTGTTCGATTCTCATCATCAGGGGGCGGACTTCGACTACTCGAAGGTCTTCAAGACAGCGAACCTCTACCTCTTCCGTGGCGACTTTCTCAGCCGCTACTTTGTGCCCCACCTGGAGGCCTACGTGGCGTCCGGAGACGTCGACGAATACTACGAATCGGTTCTTCACACACTTGGGCACCGGGGCAAGAACCAACTGAACGCCGTCGTCTGCGACGACTTGAAATGGTACGAAATCGACGACGAGAGTGACCGGCTCGCGGCCGAATACCTCTTCCTGTCTCCGGCCGAGCGCTACGAACACGTCAGGGCTCAACACGGAGGCTACTGGCGATTCGGGTTCACTGACCACGCCTACCTCTACAACCCGTACTACCCACCGCCGACCCTGTTCACCCATTTCCGCAACCACCTTCGCGACCTGGTGCTCAACTATCCGGTCGGGCAGGAAGTCGTCGCTCGCCTCGTTGGAACATTGATCGATCAGCCCATGGAACGAATCGTGGTCGGCAATGGTGCTTCCGAGCTGATTAAGATCATCGCCGGCCGTTTCCCGGGACGGATGATCTGCCCCGTTCCCTCCTTCAATGAATACGAGAACGCCTGCAACAACGGAGACTTCATTCCCTTCAACCTCGACGGCCCGTCGTTCGAGCTCGACGTCGATGCATTCGCAGAAGCTGCCCTCGCCGGCCAGGCTCGAGTTGCGGTGGTGGTGAGCCCCAACAACCCCACCGGCTTGACGGTCCAAAAAGAGGATCTCCTGCGGCTCGCTGAAGCTCTCGACAAGGGAGGTTGCAAGCTCGTCGTTGACGAGTCGTTCATCGACTTCGCCGCCAAGCGCAATGAGCTCTCGGTCGAAGGATGCCTTGAAGAGGCACCGAATCTGGCCGTGCTCAAGAGTCTGAGCAAGTCGTTTGGCATCGGCGGTCTCCGGCTCGGCTACCTCGTTACCGCCGACGACGAGCTACGTGAATTCGTCCGCTCCGAACTCCATATCTGGAACATCAACGGCTTTGCCGAATCCTTCCTACGCCTCGCTCCGCGATATCACCGCCAGTTCAAACAGAGCTGTGTCCGTGTGGCCTCCGACTGCGAGGGCCTCTACAACGGGCTCCGTCAGATTCCAGGCATGCGTCCCTACAAATCCGAGGCGAATTTTGTATTGTGCCGCTTGCCGCCGGACTCACCATCGTCGCCCGAGGTCGCCGAGCGCATGTTCATCGAATACAACATCTTCGTCAAACACTGCGCCGGTAAGGCGATGCCTGACGGAGACCAGTACCTCCGGATCGCCAGCCGGACCGAGGCCGACAACAACACCTTCGTCGCCGGTCTGGCCCGCCTTCTCGACCAGGCAGTCGACGAAGTCCCGCAACGCGATACGGCCACGACTCCCGTCGGGACCGCGAATGGCAGCATCATCTGCCCATCGGTGTGATTGGCCCACCACCACCCGAATCGAGCCTGGTGGCAGATCAACTCGACTACTCGGCCGTGCGGCGGTTCTGGGACGAGGCGGCCACCAACGCAGTCGCCGCCTCGTACATGGCGCACGAGCAAGGGCTGCCGCAGAGCTGTGTTGAGCACCGCTTCGACCGCGAACGAACCGTTGTCGAGTCCTGGTTCGACGGCCTGACAAGCGGTTCGTCCATCCTCGACATCGGCTGCGGCGCCGGCGCCTGGACCATGCTCTTCGCCCAAAAGTATCGACGGGTGGTCGGCATCGATATGAGCCCCAACATGCTCGCAGTGGCAAGGACCCAGCTCGGCGACACGAGAGGTGTCGAGTTGATCGAGGGCAATGCGCTTCTGGTACCGATCGAAGGAACCTTCGATGGAGCGTTCGTCGGTGGCATGCTCATGTACCTGAACCGTGGCGACGCAGTTCGCTTACTCAGGCGACTCCGGCTGCTCGTGCCCACAGGACCCATCGTCCTCAGAGAGACAACGGTCCGTCGGTACGTCGAGGTAAGGAACGCTGACTACCACGTCGTGTACCGAACCCCGACTGAGTACGAGAAGATGGCGGCAGAGGCGGGCCTGAGAGTCCAGGCGGTCGAACGCAACCGCGGCTACGCAGACATGGAAGTTGCGGTAGAACTCGTCAACATAGCCCGCCGGATTCCCGTCCTCGGTCGACACGACCCCGGAATCGTCGGGAGACCGCTCTGGCGGGCCCTGGCCATGACCAAGCCGATCACGCTGGGGCTACTCCCTCACGCCATCGAAGCCGTCGGCATCGCCCGGCCTCACTTGACCAACCACTTCATGCTTCTCGAGAACGAATAACGGTCACCCCACGACGGCAGCCACCCACGGGGGGCCTCCCATCCGCCGCATTTCAGGCCCTCGGAGGCTCACCCCGAGTGCAATCTACTTCGTCCGTGCACAGCAACGTCCGATTTCGGAATGCGACCACCTCTCGGCCGGATCATCGGGTCGCTGCTCCTGACCGACCCCGCCGTTCGCAGGAAGGGGAACGGCGATCCCCACCAGGTGGTTGTTCCATTGGAATGATGAGACGCTCCAGAACCCCATCGGGGTCGTTCAACAGCGCACCTTTAAAGCATATGACGGCGAGAAAACCCTTCGTCTCCTGGAGGATTATGATGCCCATGCCCTCATGGCTGTATCAGGGCATGCCCTACTTGATCTCCTCGATCAACCCGCAGCTCAGCAGGATCGGCCGCAGCTCGGTGATCTCCGCCGGCCGCTGCTGCGACCATGCGATGTAGGCATTGACCTAGGGGTTCACAACCACTCTTGTCAGCGACTGGGGCGTTGACAGATCGCGACCGGTTGGTCTCGGAGCGGAGAGGCGCTCAGCAGGTCGATTGGGCACCGGCGCCGATGGTCGTCACCGAGGTCGTTTGCGATTGCTCATGATGTCACTCCAGCTGCGTGGCCTCCTCAAGGCAGGAGACCGAGGTCCCCACCAGCGGCTGGAGGCTCCGGTCCGGCCCGGAGCTGTACCGGTGTGGTCCCGGTCCGATAGCTTTGCCTGCCATGACCGAAGTGCGAGCCGATATCACGGCGTCGGTGTGGAAGGTGAACGTCGAGGTCGGCCAACAGGTGGCGGCCAACGACGAACTCGTCATCCTCGAATCGATGAAGATGGAGATTCCGGTGGTGGCCCCGGTCGGCGGGACGGTCTCGGCCGTGCTGGTCGCAGCCGAGGATCAGGTGGCCGAGGGGTCGGTGCTGGTCACACTCACATGATCGGCGCCCTCAGCCCGGTGCGTCGGCGATACCACCGTCGATCTTGAGCACCGACCCGGTGGTGTAGGACGACGCGGCCGAAGCGAAGTACAGGGCTGCACCGACCACCTCCTCGGGCTCGCCGCCTCGTCCCAGAGGGATCTCCTTCTCGGCGGTCTTGGCGAACTGCTCCAGATCCCAGGCCTTTGAGATATCGGTCATGAACGGTCCCGGCATGATCGTGTTGACCCTGACCGAGGGGGCCAGCGCCTTGGCGAACGACACGGTCATGTTGTTGATCCCCGCCTTGGCCGCCCCGTACGCCGCCTCGGCCGGGCTGGGGCGTACCGCGGCGACCGAGCTGACGTTGATGATGGCGCCGCCGCCGTCGGCCACCATCTGCTCGCCGAAGCGGGCCGACAGCCGGAACGGGCCCTTGAGGTTCACGTCGATCACCTTCTCGAACAGCGCCTCGGTGACCGACCCCAGCGAGTCGTACAACGGCGACATGCCGGCGTTGTTGACCAGCACGTCGCAGCGCCCGAACTCCCGGTAGACGGTGTCGAACAGCTCGTCGCACTGGTCCCAGTGGCCGACGTGGCAGGCCACCCCCAGCGCCCGCCTGCCGGTCGCCTCCGACACCGAGGCGGCCAACATCTCGCAGGCCGCCAGCTTGCGGCTGGTGATGACCACGTCTGCCCCCTTTGCGGCGAAGCCTTCGACCATCGATCGGCCCAGTCCCCGGCTGCCGCCGGTGACGACCACCACTTTGTCGGTCATGTCGAACAGATCGGTCATGGCGAACTCCTCAGCATCGGGTCGAGCCTTCCGACCGGGCATCCGCGCCAGAAGCGGCACCGGCTGCCCGCCATCTTCTCCGGTGAGGCGACGGCTGGCAAGATCGCCGCCGACCCGGAACGTGGATCGGTCGGCATGTCGGCCCCGGTAGCTACCGGTTGTTGCGGGAGAAGTGCTGGTAGTCCTTGAGCGAGCGCCAATCCCCACCCCAACCCCAGCCGATCTCGGCGAATGCCTCGACCACCACATCGCCGGGGTGGATCGTGCCCGGCCTGTCCGTGGTCCGGTCGAGGTAGGAGGACGAGAGTTCCGGGAGCAGCAGGTCATCCCGGAGGTAGGGGTTGAGGAACGGGTTGATGTCGATGGCCAACCCGTGGGCGTGTTGGGAAAAGGTGCGACCACCGGTGACCGGGCGGCAAACGAAGCCGGTGGTGTTGTTCCCGTCGCCGGTCGGCTCGGCGTCGAGATCGGCCATCGACACCACCCGCATCTCCTCGATGGGGAAGTGGGCCTCGTGCAGTCGGCCGAACACGGCGACGATGTCGTCTGCCCACTCGGCGTTGACGATCAGCTCCCCGGTGTGGGACCGGCCGTCGAAGCCCCGGAATGACACCGTCAGGTAGCGGAGGCCGGCCACCGGCACCGGGCAACCGTCGACCCAGGTCGACCGGGCCAGCACCTCCGGCGGGACCGATGCGATCCGGAAATCGAACCGGTCGTCGGCGGGTGCCGGGAGCGAGTCGACGGTGGCGAATCGCCGGTCCCGGAGGGCGGCGGGGGTGCTCTGGGGTGCGACCACCAGACCGTCGGGAGTGGTCGGCAGGGGACGGCGGCCCAGCCACGGCGGCCGGGCCACGGTCGGGGCCGGTGGATTCTCGGTTGTCCCGGCCTCGCTGGTCGAGGCGGTCAGGGTCGCGGACTCGGTCAGGGTCGTGGATGCGGTGTCGGTCGTGGATGGGTTGTCGTTCGTGGCTGCGGTGGCGGTGGTGGCCTGCAGCGATCCGGCTCGCCCCCGATCCGAGCGGGCATCGACCAGGATCGCCGTTGACCGGTCGTCGACGCCGGCCGACGAACATCCGGCGAGGAACAAACCCACGACGATCCCCCCGGCCACGACCAGCTGGATCAGCCGGACCGGCCGCGGCCTCGTCGGCCGACCGGCCGGGGCCGGGCCCGGGATCGATGGGGAAGCGACCGATCCGTCACGCGGCGACCAAAACCTGGGCACACTGGTGACCATGGCAGCCAACGTACTTGGAACCGAGCTCCAACCGTGCTCAACCGATCCGCTGACCGGGTTCTATCGGGATGGTTGCTGCAAAACCGGCGGCGACGACAGCGGGGTCCACACGGTCTGCGCCCTGATGACCGAAGAGTTCTTGGCCTTCACCGCCGAGATGGGGAACGACCTGTCCACGCCCCAACCGGCGTTCGGGTTCGCCGGCCTGGAACCGGGCGATCAGTGGTGCCTGTGTGCGTCGCGCTGGAAAGAGGCGTTCGACCGTGGCATCGCGCCACCGGTCTCGCTGGCCGCAACCCACATGGCCACCCTCGAGTACGTCAGCCTGGAGGAACTCAAGGCCCATGCCATCGACGGTGCGGTGGTTGTGGAACCGCCAGATGCCGGCGACGACCAGGCCCCCCAGGCCGACGAGGCCGACGAGGAATCGAGCGACGGCGGTGGAACGGGCCCCCCGGGCCCGGAACCCCGATCGTGATGCGGATCGACCAGGTCGGCTTCGGCCAATTGATGGAGCTGGAGGAACACGGGGCCGATACCTATGTTGCGCTGGCACCGGAGTACCCCTGGGCCCGGCTGTTCGGCGGTCAGGTCGTGGCCCAGGCGCTGCGGGCGGCCCAACGCACCGTCGACCCCGACTACGCCGTGCATTCGTTGCACGCCTACTTCATCCGGGGCGGGACCCACCGGGAGCCGGTCCGCTTCGAGGTCGACCGGATCCGCAATGGGCGTTCCTTCGCCACCCGCCGGGTGGTGGCCCGCCAATCGACCGGGGCCATCCTCAACCTGTCTGCGTCGTTCCAGATCAGCGAGCCCGAAGCCGATGTGCAATCGATGTCGGCCCCGTCCGACGTTCCCCCGCCCGATGGCGTGGAGGACACCGGCTGGGGTGGGCTGCTCGTCCGCCGGACCGCAATCAAGGACTTCGGTCGGACCGTGACCTGGGTTCGGGTCGAGGGCTCACCTTCGGACGATCCGGCCATCGACGCCTGCTCGTTGGCTTTCGTCTCCGACTCGGTGCCGACCGGCGCGGTTCGGGCCGCCCATCCGGTCCAGGTTCCCCGCAGCGACATCCGTCAGACCTTCATGGGTGCCAGCCTCGATCACATCGTGTACTTCCATCGCCCGAGCCACGGCCACCAGTGGCTGCTGGCCGATGTCCGCTGTCACGGGCTGGTCGGCGGACGGGGCGTCTCGGTAGGCAACATGTTCGACCCCGACGGGGTCCACATCATGACCATCGTCCAGGAGGTCCTGTTGCGAGAGAAGCGCCACGGCGGTGGCTCCGACGGGCTTGGCGGCAAGGAGGCCTGAGCCTCGGGTCCGCTCAGCTTTGGCCCAGTTGCTCCCGTACCGTGGCCGCCACCCCGGGTCCGTCGAGGCCCAGTGAGGCCAGGATGGCATCGGCCTTGCCGTGGGGCAGGTAGTCGGTCGGCACGCCGAGCACGATCACCTTCGGCGACCCGGCCTCGACCGGTTTCGCGTCTCCGGCCAACCGGGCCGCGACGTTTGAGCCGATGCCGCCCTCGGCCAGCCCGTCCTCGATGGTGACGACCAGCCGGTGACCGGCGGCGTTGTCGAGCATGGCCCGGTCGAGGGGTTTGGCCGCCCGGGGATCCCACACCGTGGCCGAGATCCCGTCGGCGCCCAGCAGGTCTGCGGCCTGCTGGGCCGCGGCGAACATCTTGCCGACACCGATCAGGCAGACATCGGCGCCTTCACGATCCAGCCTGGCCGAGAGGCCGTGCCCGACCAGATCGTCGGGAACGATGGGTGGAGGGGTCTTCGGCCAGCGGATGCAGACCGGGCCGGTGGTGATCCCGTAGGCATCGTGGAGCATCTGCTGCAGCTCCTGGTACGAGGACGGGCACAGGATGGTCATGCCCGGCACCTTGGACATCAACACCATGTCGAGGATGCCGTGATGCGACGGGCCGTCGTCCCCGGTGATCCCGGCCCGGTCGAGGCAGAAGATGACCGGTTGGCGATGGAGCCCCACATCGAGGTTGGCCTGGTCGAAGGCCCTGGTCAGGAACGTCGAATACAGGGCAACCACCGGCCTGAGCCCACCCATGGCCATGCCGGCCGCGGTGGTGACCGCGTGCTGCTCGGCGATGCCGACGTCGAGCACCCGGTCGGGGAAACGCTCCCGGAACGGCAACAGACCGGTGGAATCGGGCATCGCCGCGGTGATGGCGATCAGATCCTGGTGCTCCTCGCCCAGTTTGATCATCGACTCGCTGAAGGCGGCGGTGTAGCTCTCGGGTTTCACCGCGCCGATGTCGTGCATGTGCTTGACCGAGTCGTTCTCGGCCGGGCCGTACCCCCGACCCTTCTGGGTCTGTACGTGGAGGACCACCGGGCCGCTGAACTCCCCGGCGTTGTGCAGGGCCTTCTCGATTTCTCGGATGTCGTGGCCGTTGAACGGGCCCATGTAGCGCACGCCGAGCATCTCGAAGAACGCCTGGGGTTCGAACGCCTCCCGGATGGCGGCCTTCGATGCCCTGATACCGGTGAGCGACAGTGGGCCGACCACCGGGAGCTTCTCGGCGAACCCCTCAAGCCGGCGCTGACGTTTCATGTAGACCGGGTTCGACCGGATCTTGACCAGGCTGTCGGTCAGCAGGGAAATCGTGGGGGCGTACGACCGGCCGTTGTCGTTCAGGATGACCGTCACATCGGCCCCGGAGTGGCCCAGGTTGTTCAGTCCCTCGTAGGCCATGCCTCCGGTGAGGGAGCCGTCGCCGAGGACCGCCACGACTCGGCGGTCGGACGGTTCGGTGCCGCCCTCGGCCTGGAAGGCGGTGGCCAGACCGTGGGCGTAGCCGAGCACGGTCGAGGCGTGGCTGTTCTCGATCCAGTCGTGGGGCGACTCGTCCTGGCTGGGGTAGCCGGACATCCCGTCGGCTTCCCGGAGCGAGTCGAATCCGGTCTGGCGACCGGTCAGCATCTTGTGGACGTAGGCCTGGTGGCCGGTGTCGAACAGCAGCACGTCCTTCGGCGAGTCGAGAACCCGGTGGAGGGCCACGGTCAGCTCCACGATGCCCAGATTCGATCCGAGGTGCCCGCCCGATTTGCTGTTGCTCACCTTCTCGACGATGAACTGGCGGATCTCCTCGCACAGCTCGTCCAGCTGGTTCTGGTCGAGATCACGGAGATCGGCCGGACAGGTGATGTGTTCGAGAATCATGGTGCCTCACTGCAGGCCTTGGCGACGAGATCGGGGCCGCCCGCCGATGGGATTGCCCGACCCGTCGAAACAGGCTCGGCCGGCGACGCCGTCCGTCTGTCGGTGCGCCGCACGGCCCACCTCGGTACTGCCTGACAGGTAGATCTTGCCGACCCACCTACCGACACGTCCACGGTAGCGGGCCGCCGGATCGATGGCTGAGTCGCGGCCTGGGGATTTCGTGCAGAACGCTGCTGGATTGGGTGCCATGGTGCCGGTGGGCAACCGGTTCGTAGCGTGTCGCTCCGGCTAGCTATCCTGACCTGGTGACCTCCGAATCGAACAACCTGCCGTCCGCTTCCTTTGACCCTGATCCGATGTTGAGCGAGGACACGCTCAACCAGGTCCTCACCACCGCCCTGGGCGGTGGAGCCGAGTTCGCCGAGGTGTTCGCCGAAGACGTCGAGCGGGGCTCGGTCCACCTCGACGATGGTCGCATCGAGAGCCTTGCCTCCGGCCGCGACCGGGGGGCCGGGATCCGGGTGGTCTCGGGCCAATCCACCGGCTTCGCCCACACCGCCGACCTGACCGAGCGGGGGTTGCTGGCCGCAGCCCGGGCCGCCGCCGATGCGGCCCGGCGATCCGGCTCCGGCGAGGTCCGCACGGTGGATCTCCAGCGGTCGACGCCCACCCCCGGTGCGGTGGCGGTGCCACCGGGCGACATCGACAAGGCCACGAAGGTCGGGTTGTTGCAGCGGGCCGACGAGGTGGCACGGTCACAGGACGACGCCATCAGTCAGGTCAGCGCCCGCTACGCCGACAACCGCCGACGGATCCTGGTCGCCAACTCCGACGGGGTGCTCTCCGGCGACGACCAGACCAGAACCCTGTTCTCGGTCAGCTGTGTCGCCTCGGGTGACGCCGGGCTGCAGACCGGCAGCGAGTCGATCGGCCTCTCGGTCGGCTTCGAGCTGTTTGACCGCTACGACGTCGAGGAGTTGGCCCGGCGGGCGGCCGAGCGGGCCCTCACGAAGCTCAACGCCCGACCCGCCCCGTCCGGCACCCTGCCGGTCGTCATCGGTCCCGGGTCCGGCGGTGTGCTGTTCCACGAGGCATGTGGTCACGGCCTCGAAGCGGACCTGGTCAAGAAGGGGGCCTCGGCGTTCGCCGGTCGGCTGGGCCAGCAGGTCGCTTCCCCGCTGGTGACCCTGATCGACGATGGCACCATGGACGACGAGTGGGGCCGCTACGCCATCGACGACGAGGGCAACCCGGCCCGCCGCAACGTGCTGATCGAGGACGGCATCCTCGTCGACTACATGTGGGACGGCCTGCGGGCCAGGGCCGACGGCCGGCCCAGCTCCGGCAACGGCCGCCGCCAGAGCTACCGGCACCTGCCGATGGTCCGGATGACAAACACCTACCTGGCCGGCGGCCAGACCGATCCGGCCGACATCGTGGCCAGCGTCGAGCACGGTGTCTACGTCGCCAAGCTCGGCGGTGGCCAGGTCAACACTGCATCCGGCGATTTCGTGTTCGGCATGGTCGAGGCCTACATGATCGAGGACGGCAAGATCACCGCACCGCTGCGGGAGGGCCAGCTGATCGGCAACGGCCCCAAGGTGCTGCAGCAGATCGAGGCGGTGGGGAACGACTTCGAGATGGGCCCCCCGGGGACCTGCGGCAAGGACGGTCAGGGTGTGCCGGTCGGCGATGGCGTGCCAACGCTCAAGGTCCAGGAGCTGACCATCGGCGGCACCGCAGCGTGAGCCCCGACGAACTGCTGGCCATCGCCCGGGGCCTGGTTGACCGGGCAGAACCGAATGAAGAGATCGAGGTGGCCTGCTCCCACGGCCGCTCAACCACCGTGCGAGCCTACGAAGGTGAGGTCGAGTCGCTGACGACGGCGGAGAACCACGCCATCGGGGTCAGGGTCCTGGTGGAGGGACGGGAGGGTTTCGCCAGTGCCGGCAGCCTCGACGACGATGTGGTGGCCGCCATGCTGGCCGGGGCCCGGGACAACGCCCGGTTCTCCGAAGCCGATCCCCATGTCGGCATCGCCGAGCCCGACGGTGTCGAGGCGGTCGAGATCGACCTGTGGCGCGATGCGGTCGCAGCCACCCCGAACCAGGACAAGATCGATCTGGCCCTCGAATTGGAGCGCCGGGTCCGAGCGGCCGATCCTCGGGTCACCGGCGTCCGGGTTGCCGCCTACGGCGACAACGCAGGCGCCTTCGCCCTGGCCAGCACCGCCGGCATCGCCGCCGCCTCTCGGGCCACCTCGTCGTCGGTCTCGGTTCAGGCATTGGCCCTCGACGGGGACCGGACCCAGACCGGGTACGCCTACGACGGCGCCCGGGAACCAAAGGAACTGAATCTCGACCGGGTGGTGGAACGGGCCGTCAGCCAGACCGTCGACCTGCTGGGATCGACGAAACCGAAGACCAGCACCGTCGACCTGGTCCTCGACCCCCATCTGGCGGCCACCGTCATCGGGTTGGTCGCCGGTACCCTCACCGGCGACCGGGTGCTCAAAGGTCGCTCGCCGTTCGTCGATCGGGTCGGGGAGCCGGTTGCGACCCCGGCACTGACCTTCGTCGACGATCCCACCGACCCGGCATCGCTTGGTGCCGAGTCCCACGATGGCGAAGGCCTGGCCTGCCGGCGGGTGCCGCTCGTCGAGGACGGCGTGCTCCAGGGATTCCTCCACGACTCCTACACCGGCCGCCGTTCCGGCAATGGTTCAACCGGCTCTGCGGTCCGGGGAACCCGAGGTCTGCCATCGCCCGGCCTGCAGGCGCTGGCGATTCGTCCCGGCTCCGGCACCCTCGACGAGCTGATCGCCGGTGTCGACCACGGTCTCCTGGTTTTCAGCCTGGCCGGGCTCCACTCCGGCGTGAACCCGGTCTCGGGCGATTTTTCTGTCGGCGTCGAGGGCCGGATGATCCGAAACGGTGAGCTGGCCGAACCGGTCAACGAATGCACCATCGCCTCCACGCTGCAACGGCTGCTGCTCGATATCAAGGCCATCGGTGGTGAGCTGGTCCACCTGCCGAGTGGGGTCTCCACACCGCCGGTGGTGGTCGGCGACGTTGCCCTGTCCGGCGCGGCCTGAGCGTGGTACCCCATCCTTCGGCGGTCGAGCGGCACCCCCACCTGGCCCACGACGCACCGCAGGGGTGGGTCCGGGTCGATTGCCACAGCCACACGATGTGGTCCGGGGACTGCACCACGACCCCCGACGAGTTGCTGGAGGCGGTGACCGAATCGGCGATAGACGTTCTCTGCATCACCGATCACAACGCCATCGCCGGCGCGGTCGAGCTGGCCGATCGGCTGCCCTGTCGGGTGGTGATCGGTGAGGAGCTCCGGGTCGGCAGCGGGGAGATCATCGGCCTGTTCCTGACCGAGCGCCTACCCCAGGGCATCGGACTGATCGAAGCGGCGCAGCGGATCCGGGACCAGGGAGGAGTCGTCTACGTCCCCCATCCCTTCGACCCGATGCGCAACTGCCTGCGGCCCTCCGACATCGATCGGCTGGTGGCCGAAGACCTGGTCGACGGCATCGAGGGCCGGAACTCCAAGACCAGCCTGGAGTCGCTGAACGCCAAGGCGGTTCGCTACGGCCTCGACCACGACCTGTTCATCGGCGCCGGCAGCGACGCCCACGTGCCGACCGCAGTGGGGGCCGCCTACCTGGAGATGCCGGACTTCGAGACGCCCCGGCAGTTCCTCGACAACGCCAGGAAGGGTCGCATCGTCGGGCACCACTTCGACAAGCCACGGCCATGGACACCCCGAATCGTACCCTCGATCGTGGACCCGCTGGCCGAGTAGCGGACCCGGCCGGCCTCAGTCGCTGGAGCCGGAGGGCTTCGACTTCGACGTCGACGTCGACGCCGAGCCGTTCGAGGTCGTGGAGCTGTCGGCCTTCTTCGATTCGGTTGACGTCGACGATGTCGAGTCCGAGCTCGATGAGTCGCTTGAGGAACCGTTGGACGTCGATTCCGAGCTCGATTCGCCGGCCTTGTCGCCGGAGGTCGACGACGGGGTCGATGACTTGGAGGCGCCGGCGCGGGCATCGTTGCGGTAGAAGCCGTCGCCCTTGAACGCGATGCCTACCGCACTGAACACCTTCTTGAGCTGGTGCTGGCCGGTTGGGTCGACCTCACAGCCATCGAGGACGGTGAGGGCGTCATCGGTGAAGGACTGTTCGACGTCGATGTGCTGTTGGCACAGGGTGCATTTGTACTCATAGATGGGCACGTGCTGTCTCCACGGAGCATTGCTGGATCTCGGTTCGGTGTTGCAACCGGACCCCATGACGGTTTCGGCCTACCGGTCGGCCAACCGGGCTGACCTGGCCGCTCGGTTCGGTACCGAACCATGCCAGGGTAACCGGCGAAGGTAAAAACGAGCGACAGGTGGAAAGGCCGGGGCCCGTGCAATCCCCGGCTAAGGTCAGCGACGGCCGGTTCGTGCCGATCCGATCACGGGTCGGCACCTCGACAGCCGCAATGGGCCGGAGGGTCCGCAGTCGAGTCCGGCCGACCATCCACCACCCAGCCGCCAGACAACTCTGTGCAGCACCATCGACGGAGGTCGCGTCCCGTGCCATCAACCACGTCCTCATCAGCGAAGCCGGTCCGCAAGGCGGTCATCCCGGCCGCCGGCCTGGGAACCAGGTTTCTCCCCTTCTCCAAGGCCGTGCCCAAGGAAATGCTGCCGGTGGTCGACCGGCCCGTCATCCAGTACGTGATCGAGGAGGCGGTCGACGCCGGTATCGACGACATCCTTATCGTCACCTCGCGGCACAAGAAGGTGATCGAGGACCATTTCGACCGTCTGCAGGAGCTCGAGGATCAGCTGGAGGCCAAGGGTAAGGATGCCGAGGCCGAGCAGGTCCGGGCGCTCAGCAAACTGGCCCAACTCCACTACGTCCGCCAGGGGGAGGCGCTGGGGCTCGGCCATGCCATCGGCACGGCTCGCAATCACGTCGGCGAGGAACCGTTCGTTGTCCTGCTCGGCGACGACATCATGCGACCCGAGGCCGGGGTGGTCCGGGGCATGATCGAGGCCTACAACGAGCACCGGTGTTCGGTGGTCGCGCTCATGGAGGTACCCCACGACGAGATCTCGTCCTACGGCTGTGCCTCGGTGACCGAGGTCGGCGATCGACTGGTCCAGGTCACGGGCCTGGTCGAGAAGCCGGCACCGGAGGATGCGCCGTCGAACCTGGCGGTGATGGGCCGGTACCTCTTCACGCCGTCGATTTTCGACGAGATCGAGGCCACCGAACCCGGCGTCGGTGGCGAGATCCAGATCACCGACGCCATGGAGAGCCTGCTGGAGAAGGAGCGGATGCTCGGCTTCACCTTCGGCGAGGGGCGCTTCGACACCGGCAAGAAGCTCGACTATCTCCGGGCGGTGGTGGAGATGGCCCTGGAACGCGAGGATCTCGGCGCCGGTTTCCGAGACATCCTGGCCGAGATCGTCGATCGGGAGAACATCGGCAACCGGAGCTGACCCCGACGCCCCGGCCGATCGGCTCCGAACCGGCCCATCGCCTTGTCGGCCGTGACGGTCTTGTGGCTGCATCAACACATAGTGTGATCGGTGCGCCGCTGGCCTAAATTTGATCCATGATCGCTCTGGAAGAAGCTCAGGCCAAGGTCAACCGCGATCTGGCGGTCCTGGCGCCTGCCGACACGCCGGTCTCGGAATCGCTCGGCATGGTCTTGGCCGAGACCGTGGCCGCCGCCGAGGCGATCCCGCCGTTCGCCAACACCGCCATGGACGGCTTTGCGGTTCGGGCCGAGGACACCATCGGGGCCAGCAAGGAGCGCCCGATCTCACTGCCGGTCGTCGCCACCATCGCCGCCGGTTCGGTGGCACCGAGGCCGCTGGCCCCCGGCGAGGCGATGCGGATCATGACCGGTGCCCCGGTACCGGAGGGGGCAGACGCCATCATCATGGTGGAGCTGACCAAGCCGGCCGGGTTCGACGTCACCCTCATGGCCGAGGTGCCGGCCGGCAATCACATCCGACCGGCCGGTGACGACATCTCGAAGGGGGCCGAGATCCTCCACCCGGGGACGATTCTCGGCCCCGGTCACCTCGGGGTCCTGGCCAGCCTCGGCCGCCTGACCGTTCGGGTCTACCGGCGTCCCCGGGTCGGCGTGATGTCCACCGGCGATGAACTGGTCGAGGGCCCCGAGCCCCTGCAGCCGGGCCAGATCCGGGATTCCAATCGGTTGACCCTGCTGTCGATGGCCAAGGAGGCCGGCTTCGAGCCGGTCGACCTCGGCCTGATCAGGGACAACGAAAAGGACATCGAGCGGGCATTGCGAACCGGCGTGGCAACTTGCGATGCGGTCATCACGTCCGGCGGTGTCAGCATGGGCGACTTCGATTTCGTCAAGGCGGTGCTGACCCGGGTCGGTGACTTCTCCTGGATGCAGGTGGCCATCAAACCGGCAAAGCCCCTGGTCTTCGGGGTGTTGGACGATGTCCCGGTGTTCGGCCTTCCCGGCAACCCGGTGTCCTCCATGGTCAGCTTCGAACTCTTCGCCCGTCCCGGACTGCGTCGAATGATGGGCAGGCTCGACGCTGATCGGCCCCGATACCAGGCCATCGCCGAGGAGTCGATGAAGCGCTCGCCAGACGGCAAGACCCACTTCAGCCGGGTCGTCATCTCCGAGGACGCATCCGGTCAGAAGCGGGTCAAGCTCTCCGGCGGCCAGGGCTCCCACCAGCTGATGTCCATGGCCACCGCCAACGGCCTGGCCATCCTGCCAAACGGCGACGGGGTCGACGCCGGTGACGTGGTCGAGGTCATCAGCTTCGAGTGACGCCACGATTGCCGAGCGCTCCAGCGGCGGCGGTAGCCTGAAGGATGGCCACTGATCTGATCGATCGTTTCGGACGGGTTCACACCGATCTCAGAATCTCGGTGACCGATCGCTGCAACTTTCGGTGCCAGTACTGCATGCCCGCCGAGGGCATGGAATGGCTCGACCGATCGGACCTGCTCACGTTCGAGGAGATCGAGCGTATCGCCAGGGTCCTGGTCGAGACCTTTGCTGTGAAGTCGGTTCGGCTGACCGGGGGCGAGCCGACGGTCCGGGCCCGGCTGCCGGTGCTGGTCGCCAAACTGGCCAACCTCGGCGTCGACCTGTCGATGACCACCAACGGGGCCACCCTGGCCATGTTCGCCGACGATCTGCGGTCGGCCGGGCTACAGCGTCTGAACATCAGCCTCGACACCCTCGATCCGGCCCGTTTCCTCGAACTGACCCGCCGCGACGAACTGGCCAAGGTGCTGGACGGCATCGACGCCGCCGTGGCTGCCGGCTTCAGCCCGGTCAAGATCAACGCGGTGTTGATGCGGGGGATCAACGATGACGAGGTGCTGCGGTTCCTGCGGATGGGTCGGGAGCGCGGCGTCACGGTCCGGTTCATCGAGTTCATGCCGCTCGACGCCCAGGGGGAGTGGTCCGCCGATCGGGTCATCTCCCATGACGAGATCCTCGAACAGGCCTCCACCGAGTTCGACTTCGAGCCGATCGCCAGGGGCACCAGCCCGGCCGAGCGCTTCGCCTATACCGATGGCGGTGGGGAGTTCGGCATCATCGCCAGCGTCTCCGAACCGTTCTGCGAAAGTTGCGACCGCATCCGGCTCACCGCAGAAGGCCAGGTCCGCAACTGCCTGTTCGCACTGGAACACGTCGATCTACGGCAGCTGCTGCGAGGCGGCGGCACCGACGAGGAGATCGCCAGGGCGGTGGCCGGCGAAGTGGACCGGAAGTGGGCCGGACACGCCATCGGACAGGTCCATTTTCTCCGGCCGTCCAAGTCGATGAGCCAACTCGGCGGCTGAAGAACAACATTTTTCCCGCTATTGGCACTAAGTTTGCTATGTGGCCGAGCGAGAACTTACCCACCTGGACCCACTAGGTCGAGCCAGAATGGTCGACGTCACCCCCAAGGAGGCCACCTTCCGGCGTGCGGTTGCCCGTGGTCGGGTCTACATGGAACCGGAGACAACCGCCCTGGTGGCTCGAGGTGCGGTGATCAAGGGTGACGTGTTGGCAGTGGCCAGAGTGGCCGCGATCCAGGCGGCAAAGCGGACGGCGGATCTGCTCCCGTTGTGTCACACGGTGGCCATCGGCGCCATCCTGGTGAACTTCGACATCCAGGACGACTACATCGAGGTCGAGGCCTCGGTCGACACGGTTGACCGGACCGGCGTTGAGATGGAGGCGTTGACCGCCTGCTCGGTTGCCTCCCTCACCATCTACGACATGTGCAAATCGGCGGACAAGACGATGGTGATCAGCGAGATTGCACTGTGGGAGAAGACGGGCGGCCGATCGGGGCCGTTCCGGCGGGCCGCCGATGCCGACCGGAGCGGCGATGGGAGCGGTTCGATGTGAGCTCATCGACGATTCAGTTTGTCGTGGCCGGGGCGCTGATCGCCGCCTGGGCCTGGATGCTCGGGCGACCAATCCTGACAAGCTTGTTCCGTCGTTCCCGCCGCGACTCCATCGGTCACTTCCGATACCAGCAGGCCGTGCTGAGCAGTTCTCACGACGGTGGGGCGGTGCCCAGGAGGTGGTGGACCGATCGCCCTCGGCCCATTGCCGACTGGCGGGATCAGCCGAAGGAACGACGGCGATTGCAGACGATGCTCGGCTTCGCCATGGCCACCTTCGCCTCGATGCTGCTGGCCATCGCGCTGCGGGGACCGCTGATCCGGCTCTTCGTGCTGATAGGCGTATGTTTCCTGGCCTACCTGTGCCTTGCCGCGGTTGTCGGCTCGATGGAGCTGCGGGCCGCCGAGGCGGTGCGACGGCAACGGGCCGCAACCGCAGCGGGAGCGTCGATGGTCGTCACGTCGGTGGGGGCGACGGAACGGGCGGCCGTTGCCGACAGTTCAGCCGCGCTCGCCGGTTCCGGTGGATCGACCAAGGCGACCTCAGCGGTGCCGACCGGCGCCTCGGGCCCGGCCCGGGACGAGCTGTCGGCGCCGATCCCGGCCCATGAGGTCGGTGGCATCGTCGAGGCCGATGAGCACGACCTCGACGAGTTCGAATCGTTCGGGACCGGCATCTTCGACGACGGCTTCTACGAGCCGATACCCGAACTGGCGGTGCAGCCCCTGACCCTGGATTCCTCGCTGTTCCGACCCGACGACGAGACCGTTGATGCCGCCGACCACGGAGCCGACCCGGCCGACGGAGGTCATTCCGGCCACGAGCCGATGACCGATGAGACCCCGGCTTTGGATGAACAGCCGGTGTCTGATGAGCCCCCGGCGTCTGATGAGCAGCCGGCACCGGACGAGGCGGAACGCAACGAGCCCACCTTCACGACCCCCCCGGCCGCACGGGTTCGACCCCGGCGCGACAAGGCCCGGCCGATCTACATCGAGGCCCAGCTCGACGACGAGGGCCGTCCGATCAAGGCGGTCAACGACTGACCGCTCGCCGTGTCAGGGCCTTGGGCCGATGGCCCTTGTGGCCAGTTCGAAACGAGACCGCGCCGTGGCCACCAACCGCTATCATGAGCGTTCCCTTCGGGGCTGTAGCTCAGCTGGCTAGAGCGCCTCGGTCGCATCGAGGAGGCCAGGGGTTCGACTCCCCTCAGCTCCACGTGAACCCGTGAACCCATCGGGTTCCATCGGGTTCGGCGTTGCCGAACGTCGCACGACCCGGCGCATTTCGGCAGCGTCTGGCGAGGAAGGCGGAGCGGCCCGAGGTCGATCGGCTTGCGGGCCGCCCCGGGCGACTGGGACAACAGGCGAACCGGACCTACAGACCGCTCCTTCGGTGGATAGTACAGAGTGGAATCGTCGTTGGCCAGCCGATCGACCGGCGATGGGATCCGGCTCCTCGGCGGAGGTGCTCAGTCCGATCGATCTCCCGGGATCCACGAGCCGTGGAAGCCGGCCGGCAGTCGCCTCGGCAGTCCGATCACCGCCTCCGGCGGCGACGACAGGTCATCGGCCCGGAGAATCACCACGTCGGTGCTATCGGTCCTGGCCCGGTACACGCAGCTCAACAGCCAACCGTCGGCCTCTCCGGAACCATCGGCGACGAACACCGGCTCGCTGTTCTGATCGCCGGGTTCGACGCAAAATCGCTGCCGACCCCCGGTGTCCAGATCGTAGCCACGAAGAGCCCGCATCTCCCGGTCGCTGGGCTGCTCGACGGCATACAGGAACCGATGGCGCCGCCCGGTTCGGCGCTCGTCGATCCTGGGAAATTCGATCGCCATATCGTCGAGCTGGGTCTCCACCACCGTCCCGGTCGCCAGGTCGAGCTGGTATCGCCACAGCACGCCGAGTGGGTTCGGCAGGTGGCGGCCCGCTTGGCGGTCGAAACGGAGGAACTCGGGGTAGCGGACGGTGTCGAGGATCAGGCGGTCCTCCGGCAGCTCGTACCCGTTCACAACATGCTGAATGAAACAAGGCTCGATATCGAACCATCTCGGCTCTGAGCCGTCCCGGGGCACCGCACCGAGCCGGGCCCGGTGGTCATCGAACCACCGCAGCGGGAGCGGCAACCCCAGCTCCACCAGTGTGAGGTCGAGGCCGACGTTGAGGTCGAGCACGATGTCGAACCGTTCGGTCGCGGCAAAATCGTGCATCATCATCGGCCGGATGATCTCCACCTCTCGCAGATCGCCGACTCGTTGAGGTCGACGTCGGTCATCGGTCGAGCCCGCGCACCGAGGCCACCAGCCGGCGGGCCTCGGCCGGCGGCATCGCCTGGATGGCATCGTGGCCGGCGATCGAATCGGCCAGCACCCCCGCCGCATCCGTCAGCAGCTCTCGCCCCTGGTCGGTGAGCGACGCCAGCGAGCGGCGAGCATCTCGAGTGTCCCGCACCGTTTCGACCATGCCCAGCTTCTCCAATGGGCGAAGGGCCCGGGTCACCCCCGAAGGCGTCAGCCCAACGGCCCGGGCCAGATCGACCCGGGACCGGGCGGTGCCGGCCGAGGTGGCCATCGCATCGAGGAGGCGGTACTCGTTGTAGGTGATGCCCTTGATGTCGCCGAGGGCTCGATCCAGGCGTTGTTGCAGCCCGGCGCCGGCGGTGATCAAGGCCGTCACCACCGCTTCGGACAGCGACGCGTCATCGAGGGCGTCGTCGGGGGCCTCGTCGGGGACAATGCGGTCCGTGCCGTGAGGACTGTTTGGGTATTCCATGAGAGATACCGTAGCAGTACGTGAGCGCTCATGTATTGGTTTCGGAGAGCCGGTGGCTTGACGGCCAGTTCGCGAATTCGAAACATCCCGTTCACAAGGCACTCCTAACGTGGCCGCATGGAAAGCCACAAGACCTACCTGGTGCGACTCTGGCTCCCGGACCGGCCAGGAGCCCTCGGTTCGGTGGCCTCCCGTTTCGGCGCTCTCAAGGGCGACGTCATCGGTCTGGAGATCATCGAGCGGGGTGCAGGACTGGCCATCGACGAGTTGGTCGTCTCCCTGCCGAGTGATGTCTCGGTCGATCTGGTCATCAGGGAGCTCAGCGCCGAGGAGAACGTCGAGGTCGAGGACATCCGTCCGCTCGGCGATTCGGCCTACGATCCACAGCTCGAGGCCCTGGAGGTCGCATCGATCATCCTCGGCTCGGAATCCCGGGAGGAGCTGGCTTCCGCATTGTGCGAGCACGTCTGCCGAGCGGTGCGATCGTCGTGGGCCTGTGTGGTGGAACAGCGCGGCGTCGTGTTGGCGTCGTGGGGTGATCGGCCGAACGACCGCTGGCTCGACTCGTTCATCTCCGGGAGCCCGGCCATCGCCGGTGGAAACGATGATGACGCCCGGCTGGCGGCCATGGATGCAGTGTGGATCCCCCTGGCTGCTGCCGGGGCGGCACTGGTGGTCGGTCGGGACGGGGTGGCAGACGCCACCGCCATCCGGCTCCGGGAGCGGCAGCGGTTGGCCGCACTGGCCAGAATCGCCGATGCATGGTTTCGCCGGATAGCGGAGCGATCGCGCCGAGAGGCCTGGGCCATGCACCCCAGTCGGAGCTGACCGCCGGCCACGTCGAGGGCTAGCCTCGGCCCATGATGGATCGTCGGTGGTTGGCCAGGACTGAGGAAGCGGCGATCGAGCCGGAGCTGGAGATCGTCGACCCCCACCACCACATGTGGGACACCGAGACCCGCTACGGTCGCTACGAGCTCGAAGACCTCCGGCTCGACACCGGCGCCGGACACAACGTGGTGGAGACGGTGTTCATCGACTGCGGTGCCAACTACCGGGCCGATGGTCCTGAACCGATGCGGCCGGTGGGCGAGACCGACTACATCCGGGGTCGGGCCGAGCGCAGTGATCGGACTCCCGGGGCCCGGATTGCCGCCATCGTCAGCCATGCCGACCTGACCCTCGGCGACGCCGTCGCCGAGGTGCTCGACGCCCACGTGGCGGCAGCCGACGGCCGCTTCCGGGGCATCCGTCACGCCGGCGCCAGGGTCGATGATCCCGACGTACCGACGTCGCGGGTACAGCCACCGGGCGGCCTCTACCAGTCCGAGGCGTTTGTCGAAGGGGCGGCGGTGCTGGCCTCGAAGGGGCTGAGTTTTGAGGCATGGCAGTACCATCCGCAGCTGGGCGAGGTGGCGCGATTGGCGGCCGACGTGCCCGAGCTGGCGATCGTGGTCAACCATCTCGGCGGGCCCCTCGGGGTTGGCCGTTTCGCCGATCGGCGGGAAGAGGTCTTCAGCGATCTCCGCCGAGGTCTGGAGCCGTTGGCCGACCACCGGAACATTGTTGTGAAGCTGGGCGGGGTCGGCATGACCAGGTTCGGCACGGAGTGGCTCCAGCCCGATCGTCCACCGGACTCAGATCGGGTCGTGCGGACCTGGGGCGACCTCATCCGCTGGTGTATCGACACCTTCGGCCCCAGCCGCTGCATGTTCGAGTCGAACTACCCCGTCGACGGGGAAACCACCGCCTACAACGTGCTGTGGAATGCCTTCAAGAAGATCTCGGCCGACTACCCGCCTGGGGATCGGGCCGAGCTGTTCGCCGGCACCGCCAGACGGGTCTACCGGTTGTAGCTCGCCCCGGTCGCCCGCTCCGGCCCCGGTTTCCCGCTCAGCGGTCCAGCTCGGCGTTGAACTGCGGCCGTCGCTTGTCACGAAAGGCCAGCCCGCCCTCTCGGGCATCCGGGTGGTGGTCGGTCACCGCGGTGCGGGCGGCGATGTCCTCCAGGGCGTGGGCCCAGGTCTGCTCGGCCGCGAGGTAGATCGAACGTTTCAGCATCCGCATCGCCATCTGGGGGCCGTCGGCCAGTTCCCGAGCCAGGGCCAGAGCCTCGGGCATCAGTTGCTCATCGTCCACCACCTCGTTGACCAGACCGAGACGATGGGCTTCCTCGGCGTCGACGATACGTTTGCGCATCATGAAATCGATGGCACCGGCCAGGCCGAGGTGCTGGATCAGTAGGTAATGGCCGCCCTCATCGGGCAGGAGCCCGAAGCGGAGGGTGCCGCTGCCCAGCTTCGCCGAGCGGGCGGCCAGCCGGAAGTCGCAGGCCAGGGCCAAGGAGAGTCCGGTCTGGATGGCGAAGCCGTTGATGGCGGCGACGGTCAGCTTGTCGAGATGGCGAACCGACGTGTTGACGGTCTGGGAGATGACCCGGAGGCCGTTGTAGGTTCCGGTCGGGGAGTGGTGGCCGCCGAAGATGGGTGGAACGGCAGCATTCGAGCGATCGGGTTTTCGGCCGCTGAGATCGTCGCCGGCCCAGAACGCCGGGCCGGCCCCGGTGAACAGCACCACCCGAACCGAATCGTCCATCTGGGCCTGGGTCAGGATTTCCACCAGGTCCCGCTTCATCGGGGCCGTCGATGCGTTGAGCGCTTCCGGGTTGTCGAAGGTGATCACGAGGATGCCAGGCTCCTCGATCGTGGTGTCGAAGCCGGTCAGGGTCGCTGGTTCCATACCGTTTTGTCTAGTTCGCCGTGGTCGGGGTTGTCGCCTCGGCGGGGGTCGACCGATCATGGACCCCCTATACTGACCCGGTTGCACGACCTCGACGCGGGAGAGTCCAGGTACAGCCGGTCGGTCCCTGGGCAGGTTCGGGTGGCAATCTTCGGGCAAAAACACCAGTCCGGAGTGACAGCGCACGTACACAGTGAGCGGAGATCATGAGCATTGCCATCGTCACCGGTTCGGCCGGTCTCATCGGGTCGGAGTCGTCCCGCCATTTCGCAGCACGGGGCATGACCGTGATCGGGATCGACAACGACATGCGCCAGGAGTTCTTCGGCCCCGAGGCGTCCACCCGCTGGCAGCAGAAGCAGCTGGAGGGGGAACTCGGTTCGTCCTACATGCACGTCGACGGCGACATCCGGGACGAGACGCTCATCGACGACCTGTTCGCCAGGTACGGCCGTGACATCGAGTTGGTGGTCCACGCGGCCGCACAACCGTCCCACGACTGGGCGGCCAACGCCCCCATAATCGACTTCACGGTCAACGCAAACGGCACCCTCAACCTGCTCGAGGCGACCCGGAATCGGTGCCCCGATGCGGTGTTCATCTTCACCTCGACCAACAAGGTCTACGGCGACACCCCGAATCGGCTGCCGCTGCACGAAACCGACATGCGATGGGAGATCGACGACGATCACACCTACGTGAACGGGATCCGGGAGGACATGTCGATCGACGACAGCCTCCACAGCCTGTTCGGAGCGTCCAAGGTTGCGGCGGACATCCTGGTCCAGGAGTACGGCCGGTACTTCGACATGAAGACCTCGATCTTTCGCGGCGGTTGCCTGACCGGCCCCAACCACAGCGGTACCCAACTCCACGGCTTCCTGGCCTACCTGATGAAGTGCACCGCCACCGGTACCCCGTACACCGTATTCGGCTACAACGGGAAGCAGGTTCGGGACAATATCCATTCCCAGGATCTCATCGAGGCCTTCGACCACGTGTTCCGGGCCCCCCGGTCGGCCGAGGTGTACAATATCGGTGGTGCCCGATTCAGCAACTGCTCGATGCGGGAGGGGATCGAGCTCTGCCAGCGCATCACCGGCCGGGAGCTCGATCACAGCTACGCCGAGGACAATCGCACCGGCGACCACATCTGGTACGTCAGTGACGTAGCCAAGTTCCAGTCCCACTATCCGGATTGGTCGCTGACCAAGAACGTCGAGGACATCCTGACCGAGATCTACGAGGCGAACCAGGAGCGCTGGGCGGCGGAGACGCTCAGCGCCTCCTAGGGCGGCGACACATCGATGATCGACAAGGGAAGGCAGAACCTGCTCGGGGTCTATGTGAACGCCATCGACTATGAGGCCGCAGTGGCCAAGATCGTCGATGCGGCCAAGAATCGACGGCCTCTCGGCGTTTCGGCCCTGGCCGTCCACGGCGTCATGACCGGGGTCACCGACGACGAGCAGCGCCATCGACTCAACAGCCTCGAGCTGGTGGTGCCGGACGGCCAACCGGTCCGATGGGGCCTGAACCTGTTGCACAAGACCGAGTTGGCCGACCGGGTCTACGGCCCGAATCTGATGCTGGAGACCTGCCGGGCGGCCGAGAAGCACGGTTTGTCGATGTATCTGCTCGGCGGAACCGATGAGCTCCTGGCCGATCTGACCGGGAACCTGCAGCAGCAGTTTCCCGGCCTTCACATCGCCAGGGCTCGGGCCTCGAAGTTCCGGACCCTGTCGGTGAAGGAGAAGCAGGAACTGATCGACGACATCAACGACAGCGGGGCGTCGATCGCCTGCGTCGGCCTGGGATGTCCCCGGCAGGAGATCTGGGCTTACGAATTCAAGGACCAGATCAACATGCCGGTGCTGGCGGTGGGGGCGGCGTTCAACTTTCACGCCGGCGTGCTCGATCAGGCCCCCTCCGCGCTCCAGCGCTACGGCCTGGAGTGGCTCTACCGGCTGATCAAGGAACCGGGCCGGTTGTGGCGGCGGTACGTCATCTTGAACCCGTACTACCTTGGCCTGCTCGGCACCCAGAAGCTGGGCCTACGCCGGGACCGCTTCGACCCGGACAACACGGTGGTCCCCGCCACCGAGATCCGCTACGGCTGATCGAACGGGGCGTGCGGCCGGCCGGCGCAATGGCCAGTCGCGGCCCTGTGCCGCCTCACGCAAGGTCTCCCTGGAGCAAGCCGTCGAGGACCACCGGCTCCCCGTCGAGCGCCACGGTGCAGCCCCGCATCGGCAGGTCGAAGTGGCCGAGGGTATGGCGGCCGGCCACCTCGTTGGCCCCGGTCGAGTACAGGAAGTTGCCGGCGAAAGCCCGCAACTCGGTGCCGTTGATCTGGCTCTTGTCGTACATGGTGAGCGCATCCCAGCGGGCCGCCGGGTTCATGCCCCAACCGACATGTGACACCGCATATGCCTCCTGATCACCCCAGGCTTCGAAGTAGCTGGCCATCAGCCTGGCGTCGAGGCCGTCGCCGCTGATGTTGGTGATGAAATCGTGTTCGATCTCGAGCCGCACCGGCGACTCCATGTAGCGCTTGAAGGTGAGGTTGACGTCGCCATGGTCCATGACCAGCCTGCCGTTGACCGAATTGGCCCTCGGAAAGCAGAGACAGAGCCCGCCCGGCCAGTGGGCGATCGTGCCCGGTCTGGCGGTGTAGCCCCAACTGGAACCGGCCGGCGCGGTCTCGACGTCGATCGTCAGGTCCGTGCCGGCGGGGGAGGTGACCCGCATCTGCTTGGCTTCACGCAACATCTTTGTCCCCAGCTTGACCTTGGCCTCGAGGCCAACGTCGGGGGTCAGGCGCTCGAGTAGCTCGGGATGCTCGTTCGACACCATCAGCACCCTGGCGCCGTCGGCCAGGATGGCCGGGAGCTCGGGGGCGTGGAGCAGCCCCTCGACCGTGCAGTCGGCGATCAGCACCGACGATGCCAGCGCATTCACCACCGGCTGGAGGCCACCGATGGCATCGGAGGCGCCGGTGGAGCGAACGGGAACCGGCGCCGACTGGGAAGGGGTGGCCAGGGTCAGGTGGTAGGTCCTGGCGCCGAGCTGCTGCAACGCCAGCTCGCTGAGCTGGACGTTGACCGCCCTGCTCTGAGTCTCGGACAGCACCGCGCACACGTCGCCGGGCTCCACCCCGCAGAGCTGGAAGACCTCGGCGAAGGCGGCGATCCATTTCGCCTCGATTCGTTCGACCAACATCGGGAACCTCCAGTAGCGGACGTCCAACCAGTGTTCCATCTTCACAGGGCCCGACACCAGCGTTGCGGCCATGCGTTTGCGGCCGGGACGAGGGTGCCTCGGCCCACCGTCGCCCCGGGCTCGCCACCGCCTCCGGCCACGCCTACGCTGCGGCTGAGGCGGCCCACCGGGCCGACCCACGCCGAGCAGAAGGAGCAAACCGATGAGCGGACCGCTGACCGGAATCCGGGTGATCGAGCTGGCCGGTATCGGCCCCGGCCCGATGTGTGCGATGTTGTTGGCCGACCTCGGCGCCGATGTGATCCGAATCGACCGCCCGGTCGCCGCCAACCTCGGCGTCCCCCGCCGGGGCCGGGAGTTCGACGTGCTGAACCGCGGTCGGCGTTCGGTCGCCGTCGACCTGAAGTCGCCGGAAGGTGCGGCGACGGTGCTGCGGATGGTCGGCACCGCCGATGCCTTGATCGAGGGGTTCCGGCCCGGTGTCACCGAACGGCTCGGTCTCGGACCCGACGAGTGCTGGAAGGTCAACCCGGCACTGGTCTACGGCCGGATGACCGGGTGGGGCCAGGATGGGCCGCTGGCGTCGGCCGCAGGCCACGACATCAACTACATCTCGCTCACCGGCGCCCTGGCCGCCATCGGCAATACGGGCGGGCCGCCGGTCCCGCCGCTCAATCTGGTCGGCGACTTCGGCGGTGGTGCGCTCTATCTCGCCTTCGGGGTCTGTGCCGCACTGCTGGAGGCTCGGGCCTCGGGGGAGGGGCAGGTGGTCGACGTCGCCATGATCGACGGGGCCGCCTCGCTTCTCAGCTCGGTCTTCGGGCTCTATGCATCTGGCTCGTGGGAGCTCGAGCGAGGGAGCAATGTGCTCGACAGCGGCAGCTACTTCTACGGCACCTACCGCTGCGCCGACGATCAGTGGATATCCATCGCCCCGATCGAAGGCAAGTTCCACGCCGAGCTGCTCGATCGTCTCGGGCTCGATCCGGATCGGTTCTCCGACCAGTTCGACCGTGACCGGTGGCCGGAGCACCGCAAGACCCTGGCCGAGTTGTTCGAGACCAAGACCAGGGACCAGTGGTGCGAGATCCTGGAGGGGACCGACGTGTGTTTCGCCCCGGTGTTGACGATGGAGGAGGCGAAACACCATGCCCATATCAAGGCCCGCCAGACACTGATCGATGTGGAGGGTGTGACCCAACCGGCGCCGGCGCCTCGTTTCAGTCGGACGCCGGGCAAGGTTCACCATCCGGTGCCCGGCCCGGGCCAACACAGCCGGGAGGTGCTCGCCGAGTGGGGCTGGGGGCCATCGGAGATCGACGACCTGCTGGCGGCCGGAGCGATCAGTCAGACCGACCCCCCGCGGTAACGGTCGCCGGTGGACCACGCCGGGCCCGCACCGGACCTCAGCTGATCGACCAACAGGCGAGCCGAATCGCACAAGTTCACAACCCCGAATAAAGTTGACTGACATGGACCCGACGTACCCCATCGAATCGCAGCAGTACCGGGAGAAGATTCAAGCCTTTCTCGACGAATACCTCCCCAGCAACTGGGAGGGAATCGGGGCGCTCGAGGGTGAGTCGCGGACCCGGTTCCACAACGAATGGCGGGAGACCCTGCGGGACAACCAGCTCTTGGCCCCGAACTGGCCGGCCGAGTACGGCGGGGGAGGGCTGACCCACCTCGAGCACGTCGTGTTGAACGAGGAGTTCGCCAGGCGCGGTGTGCCGACGTCCGGCCCGAATGACGGTTTCAGCATCGGCATGGTCGGCAACACGATCCTGGCCTGGGGAACCGACGAGCAGAAGGAGCACTACATTCCCCGGATCCTGTCCGGCGAAGACGTGTGGTGCCAGGGGTACTCCGAGCCGAACGCCGGGTCCGACCTGGCCAACCTCGGTTGCCGGGGTGAGCTCGACGGCGATGAGTGGCGGATCAACGGCCAGAAGATCTGGACGTCGAGCGGGCACACCGCGAACTGGATCTTCGTCCTGGCCAGGACCGATCCCGATGTGCCGAAGCACAAGGGCATCTCGTTCCTCCTGGTCCCGATGGATCAGCCCGGGGTCGAGGTGCGGCCCATCACCAACATCGCCGGCCACGATCACTTCAACGAGGTTTTCTTCACCGATGCGATCTGCGCAAAGGACAACGTCCTCGGCGGGGTCAACAACGGCTGGGCCGTCGGCAACACCCTCCTGGGCTACGAGCGGGGTGTCGGCTCGACAACGACGTCCCTCGGCTATCGGTCCGAGCTCGACCGCTTCATTCAGATGGCCCGCCAGGCCGGCAAGATCGACGATCCGCTGGTCCGCCAGGACATCGCCAGGTTCCATGCCAAGGTCGAGATCATGCGCTACCGGGGCATGCAGGCGCTGACCCGTTTCCTGGCCGGCCAGCAACCGGGACCGGAGTCGTCGATCGGCAAGCTGTTCTGGAGCCAATATCACCAGGAGATCACCGAGTCGGCGATGAACACCCTCGGGGCCCAGGCCATGGTCGGGTTCGGCGAGGAGACGAGAGCCGGTCTCGGCGCACCACAGATCGGGACGGCCAACACCGCAGCCAACTGGATGAGCAGCTTCTTCATCGCCAGGCCGGGCACGATCTACGCCGGTACCTCCGAGGTCCAGCGCAACATCATCGGCGAGCGGGTCCTGGGGCTTCCGAAGGAGCCTCGGGCCGACACCGGCACATGGAAGGAAAGCCAGGCCTCCTACAGCTGAGCAGCGGCAGGCGGTGGTGACCGACTGATCGTTCCGGCTCGGGCATCGTCGGCCGAGCCGAAACGATCAGCCGATCTGGCTCTGCGGTTGCCGCTGCTGTGGGGGCAGACCGGAGTAGAGCGTCTTGGGTGCCGGGGCGTGGATCTGCTCGTCGAACAGTTCCACCGGCCCCAGATCGAGGCCGTGGTTCGGGCCGTCTGGCGTGCCGCCTGCCAGGAGCAGCTTGCGCAGCTCGTTCGAGGTGAAGGCGACATAGACCATGGTCCGAACGTCCCGATCGGAGATCGGGCCGTCGGTCGACAGCATTCCCTGCTCGATCAGGGTGGTGATCACCTCCACCTCACCGGCGTCGATGGCGGCGTCGATACTGCCGGGGTTCTGACGATTGACCTCCCGCAGATCGATGATGGGGGCCAGCGGCGCATCGGCGTACTCGGCCGCTTCGATCTCGCTTCGCCTGGCCACCACCGGCAGATCGGCGGTGTTGCTGGCCGCCGCGGCGAGCCGGTCCTTCTCGGCCTGATAGGCCGCTGACGCCTTCTCGAACGGGTGGATCGCAGGTGCAGGCTCAACCGCTTCAGGGGGGACCGGCGGCCATTCCTGTATCGGGGACTGCAAGTCGTCGGAGTACTGGAAGTCGGCCATGGCGGTGACGTTCTCGACCGGAGCCTGATCGGCTGTCGCACCCGGTTCGCCTCGGTGGCCCTCGGTATCGCCCGTCCCTTCGAAGGCACCGTCGGTCCCCTCGGCGTCGCCGAACGGATCGGGACCGGCGGCCCGGTCAACGTCGTCGCTGCGGTCGGCTCCATACGCTGCGGTGTCAGTCGGCTCGAAGACCTCCACCTCGATCTCGACCTCGACCGATCCTGTGTTGTCATCGGTCTCGCCGCCATCGAAGCCGTCGTTGCGATCATTTCGATCATTGCGATCATTGCCACGAGGTGGTTCGCCGAAGATGTCGATCGAGTTCAGGAGACGGCGGGGCGGGACGGTCCCGTCGAGGCCGGGCTGGCCCGGAGGCAGCGAGGTGCCAAGCGCCGAACCGTTGAGGTGGGTGCCGTTCGACGGTCGGCCGTTGCGTCCGGCACCGTTCAGGTGCGACCCGTAGTATGGCGCCCCGGCCGCGCTGTCGGAGCCGGCGCCGGAGGCGTTCATGGCTGCGACGGCCAGTTGGGCCTCCTCGAACGGCGTGGCCGAGAGGAACCCGTCACTGTCGAGTGTCTCGATCTGCTCGCTCGAATCGTCGTCGTGGTCTGGTGCCTGCTGCTCGGCCACAGCGTGGCGGTCGACAGCATCATCCTCGCGGCCCGGGCCGGACGCGGCCATCCAGGAGGCCTCGCCGGCCTCCGCGGTGCGGCCCTCGGTGGTCCATTCGCCGCCGAGGCTGTGGGCTGCGGTGTTGTCGGCCGCCAGATCGTCGGTGCCACCAAGCGAGGAATCGGGTTCCCCGTCGTAGCTGGGCTCGCCACTCTCGTCCGGGTTGCCGATGCCGGCCCCGGTGAAGTCCAGGGGCGTGTCGGTTGTGGTGGAGCCGAAGGTGTCCGGGTCGGCCATGGAATCGGCCAATGTGCTCGGCATCGGGGGCATGGCCGGCTGGCCGGAGGAAGGCCCGGAGGCCGGGCTCTCGGCATCGGCTCTGGCTGCAAACAGCTCGGTGAGGCCGATCTCACCTCGAGGAGGGGGCATCGTGGCCCGGATCGATTCCGGTGCCGCCGGCACGGGGTGTGCCGGCACCTCCCCTCGGGTGGGATCCGCAGTGGATCCGGCATCCTCGACGGCGGCCGAAGCTCGTTCAGTCGCCGACGACGTTGTCGTTCCGCCTCCCACCATTTGCTGTTCGGCCTTGTCGATCGTCTCCAATGCCTCCCGGGAGGCATCGGCCTCCACCGATTCGCCGTGACGCCGATCGGCTCGCTTGGTCACCGTGGCCATGAACGCCGCCGTGGAGTTCGGCGGTGCATCGACGGTGGACAGGCGGGGGTGGCCTCCCGAGCGGGCGGTCATGGCATCGTCGTCGGCCTGGAGGCGCAGGTCGCTGATGACGTACAGGCCCAGCGCAGCCACGATGACAGCGGTCAGGAATCGGACGATCAGCTGCTCGCCGCTGGTCAGTGCTCCGGCCAGGATGACTCCCAGAGCTCCCAGAGCGGTGAGGATGAATATGCCCGACACGATGCGCTTGGTCATTACGTTGGCCTCCATTTCGACACAATAGGACGAATGGATGCCTCATGCATAGCCTGAATTTAGGCAAATAACCATGAACAATCAGGTCATGCATCCAGCACGGTTGCTGCTCCTTGTCGATCAATGAGCGGGGGGTCCGTTGACCAGGGAAAGTTGATCCACTGTGCCGTCTTCTTCCAGACGTAGTCGCATTTCACAAGCGAATGAGGTTTTTCGTACAGGACCGCAGTTCTGCTCTCGGCTACCACTTCCTGGCAGAAATCGAAGACCGCCTTGAGGGTGTGGCCGGTGTCGGCGACGTCATCGACCACAAGGATCCGCGCATCGTTAAGATCGAATTTGTCGAGGTAGGGCGGCAGCATTACCGGGACGTCGAGACGTTCGTCGACGCCAGAGTAGAACTCGAGGTTCATCACGTAGAGGTTCTTCACCGACAGCGCATAGCCGAGCGACCCGGCCGGGAAGAGCCCGCCGCGGGCGATGGCAAGGATGAAATCGGGTCGGAACCCGCTGTCGGCGACCTGGCCCGCAAGCTCGCGGGCCGCCTTGCCGTACCCCTCCCAGCTCAGCGTCTCCCGCTCTTCGTTCTCACCTTCCACCTGAAGCCTCCTCCGGGGTGGGGATCGTGATCGCACCCCGCCCTGGGACGGTAGCCGGTGGCCGCCGACACCCGGCTCTTCGCCTCGACGACCGGTCGGGGACCCCGGGCCCCCGATTGAGCCGGAGTTTGGAAGAAAACTGGACCTTCGTGGCGGGAGCGTGTTCAATCGCCACGGAATGGTAATAAAGTGCGCTGTACATCGTTGTTGGCGGAGCTGGTCTGGTGCGTGGTCGTGCCGCGAGCAGTGACGCTTACCGAAAGCGTGAACCTCTCTCGATGAGACCAATTACAACCAAGCCGGAGCGATGCAAGCCTGACGTCGGCGCCGGGTCGTCGACCCGCCGCCGACGTGCCCTCGGCGCAGGCACCGGCCTGCTGCTGAC
>CAMYLA010000006.1 GCA_947259095.1 uncultured Acidimicrobiaceae bacterium
GACTTCGCTGGTGTCGGAGTGGCTCGCCGGGACACCCAACCACGGCTTCATGCTGCGCCGGGTGGGCGGTGCCGGCCCGTTCGACTTCTACAGCCGGGAGCATTCCGTCCCCGCCGAGAGGCCGCGACTCACGGTCGACACCTCCGCAGGCACGATCGTGCTCTCCCCCGTTGCCGATACTCACCTCGACAGCTCGACGTATCAGGGCTTTGGCGACGACACCCGGCTGCGGATCGCCGAAAACCCAACCTTGATCCGCTTTGATTTGGCGGCGATTCCGAGCGGAGCCACGGTGAACGCGGCCACTCTGCAACTGTGGAGCTACGCCGAGTACGGCAGCTCCACGCTGGAAGTCGGCGTCTTTCGTGTCTTCCACGATCCGGGGGCGCTGCCACCGGCCCAGAACGGTCTCGCCTACTCGTACGAGGGCGATGCCGGACTGGGAGCTCATCCTGAGGTATACGAGCACACCACGTTCGGCAATGCCTCATGGGGCGATGTGTACCGGAACGCTGATTCGTCCACCCTGGAACTGGTCTCATCGGCGCCCGGGTTCGAGCAGCTCGATGGCCCGGCCCTGCGGGTGACGGTGCCGGCGGGGGATAACTTCGGTGCCGGTTTCGCCTTCAAGTTCGAGGAGCAAACGGGCGCGGAGCCCGAGGAGATCTACTTCCGCTACTACATCCGCATCGACGACGGCTGGAACCCCACCTACGGCGGCAAGTTCCCCGGCATCTCCGGCACCTACGGTGTGGCCGGTTGGGGTGGCCGTCCCTCGAACGGCACTAACGGCTGGTCTGCCCGGGGCGGCTACCACCCCACCATTCCCGCCAACAGCAACCCGCTCGGCGACACCATCCCGGTCGGCCACTATGTGTATCACGCCGATCAAGGCACCCAGTGGGGCGACAACGTGCTCTGGCAGGACGGCTATCTCGGCTACCTGGACAAGGACCGCTGGTACTCGATCGAGCAACACCTCGTGCTGAACACGCCGGGGGTCAACGACGGGATCCTGGAGTCATGGGTCGACGGGCGACTGGCGTACCGGGAGACCGACTGGCGCTGGCGGGATACGAGCGATCTGGAGATCGAGCAGATCTGGGTAAACGTGTATCACGGCGGCACCGCGGTGCCCGATGAGGACATCAGCCTGTACATAGACAACATCGTGATCGCCGACAGCTACATCGGCCCTATGAAGGGGGCGCCGTGTGCGCCGACGAGCGGCCGGTTCATTGATGATGACGACTCGATCTTCGAGGCTGACATCGAGAAGCTGGCAGCGGCAGGAATCACTGCAGGCTGCAACCCGCCGACCAACGACCGCTACTGCCCCGATGATTCGGTCAATCGGGGCCAGATGGCGGCCTTCCTGGTGCGAGCGTTGGGGCTCACCGCCGGCGGGATGGTGGATTTCGTCGATGACGATGGCTCGGTGTTCGAAGGCGATATCGAGAAGCTGGCGGAGGCGGGGATCACCCGCGGATGCAACCCGCCGGTCAATGATCGCTACTGCCCGACCAGCCCTGTCACGCGTGGCCAGATGGCAGCCTTCCTGGTGCGAGCCATAGACCTGCCGGCCGGTACGCCGGGGGTGTTCACGGACGACAACGATTCAGTGTTCGAAGCCGATATCGAGGCTCTGGCCGAGGCCGGAGTGACCCAGGGTTGTAACCCGCCGGTGAACGATCGCTACTGCCCGACCAACCCTGTCACGCGGGGGCAGATGGCAGCCTTCCTGGTGCGCGCCCTGGGGCTGTAGGGGACGCTCTTGGAGCAGCTCCAGCGTGCTCACCTCACTGCGGTGCCGTTCGAAAATCTCGATGTATTCCATCGACGTGGCGTGAGTACCGAGCCATCGTGGTCCGTGCCCAAGATCGTGGAACGCGGCCGGGGCGGTTGGTGCTACGAAGTCAATGGCGCATTTGCGACCCTGCTCGATGAACTCGGGTTTTCGGTGAATTGGCTCGGGGCCGCAGTACTCCCGGTCACCGGGCCGTTGCCGGATCACCTGGCAGTCGAGGTCTCGCTCGACAGGCCGTATCTGGTGGACGTGGGATTTGGCGACTCCTACATACGGCCACTCCCCCTCGACTCCGAGGGTCCCCATGACGGCGGAACAGGTGAATACCGATTCGAGTTCGCCGGCAGTGTGACGACACTGATATCCGTAGATCCTGACGGGCCCGTGCGCGACTACTGGCTAGATAGGGCAGCGAGCGTCGCTCCGGCAGACTTCGAGCCGTCCTCTCGTCGGCTCCAAACCGAACCGGGCCTGAAGTGGACCCAGAGCCCATTTGTAACGCGCCTCCTCGACGGCGGGCCCGACAGAGTGACTCTGCTCAAGGACCGCCTCAAGTTCCGCTACGGCGGAGTAACCACCGAGCAACCCGTCGCCCCGGGTGAGGCATCCACGGGCGCGACGGCTACCGGACCTGCATTGTCGACCGATTCGCTCAGTCGGGGTTGATGGCCAACTCCTGGAACACCGAGGTGTTGGTGACGACAAACGGGTAGTCCTCTTCGTACCGGTTGCGACGGGCTTCCCGTACGGTGTCGGACTGCATGAGCGTTGCCCAGGCCTCACCGCTCTCGAATTCGATCACGAGGATGCCTTCGCTGGTGTCACCGGCCATCGAGGCCATGAGTCGGGCCGATGAGGCGCCATTGGCTTGGGCTGTCTCGGCGAGACCGGCGATCTCGGCCCGGGCATCGGCCAAGCGGCCTGGCTTGGCCTTGACGGTAATCGCATGGATGAACGTTGACATGATGACTCCTGTGTCAGATAGTGGGCTCGTTGTGGCCACTTGCCCTCCCGCACCACATCGAGGACGTCAAAATAGACCAACGAACGGCTCCGACATAGAGGCGGAAGTCCTGGTGATCCAGCGAGCTCCACAAGCGAAAGAGCACGCGTCGACGAGGCCGAACTCGGCCGACGATCACCCTTGGTGCCACGATCGTGATCGGACAATGCCACGATGGTCAAGTGGATCAGGGCGCGTTGCTGGGGGCTGACGGCAAGGACCCCTGATGAGTCACTTTCCTTGCGCTCGGGATGCTCGTCGGGAGCCGCATCGGCGCCGGGTTCGGACTGAACTACGAACCAGACCTGAACGCGACACCGCTTGCGCTATCCGTCATCGGTGCCGGTATCGGTGTCCTCGGGATTGCGGTGGCCTGGTCGATGCCGCGAACGTTGCTGGCGCCGACGATCGCCATCAGTTCAATCGGCTGGCTCATCATCGCCCTCGTCGAACGAACCGGTGACGGTGCCGGCTGAGAGACATACAGCATCGCCGCTGCACTCGTCGGCACGCTCGGCACACTCGCCGCTGCCGCCCAGGGATCGTCAGCCAGCATCTACACCGGTGTGGCGATCCTGCCGCTCGTGCCCGGCTTCGAGTTGTACACCGGGATGCTCGCCATCGCCCAGAGCAACACCGACGAAGCCAACGCTGCTCTCACCGACGCCGGCATCATCTCGCTCTCCATTGCCATCGGTGTCGCCGTCGGGCTGAGCGTCACGCGCAACGCCATCGAAGCAGCCCGACGCCTCCGTCCCTCGGCCTAGCCGATCGCGACAGTTCGGACGCCCCACATGCTGCGGCTCGATGACACGATCCTCTTCGACGCCGGCTGAGCTCTGCGATCGGGTGGCCAGTTTGCCGCAATCCGAGCCCAGGGCGCAGCCTGGTGGCCCAAGCACGGACTCTCGAAGAAGATCTGGTCCTTCGACTCTGGTCGCGCCGACGCGGACGTGGCACGAAGGAGGTGGAGACATCCGACTTGCCGGGTGGTGACGTAGCGAAAGAGGTGGTTCCGGTGACGCGAAGAACCAAGGTGACCGGTTTCGGAATCGGGCTGGTGTTGGTAGGACTGGTCCTCGTCTACAACAACGGTCTCGCGGCGTTGGCCCACTCTTCCCATTTTGGCGAGTACAACTTGACCGATGCGTTGACAATCGAGGAGTCGTCCCGTGCCGTGGTCACCGACGACGTCGGGCTGCTGCGTGGCCACTACGAGTGCTACAGCGAGGGTGCGCCCATATGGTGGGTCTTCTCGCCGCCTGATGATGTCCGGGTGGAGGGTGTTGCGGCGGGGTCCGACGTGCTCTTCCTGGGCATCGCTCCCGCCGATGCGGTTGCCGGGTACCTCGACGGCGTCGCCCACGATGAGATCACCGACTGGGACTGTCGCCAGGACGACATCACCGAGGTGGTGTACGCCAGGCAGGAGGGCACCACCGATCCTGCCGCTCCGGGGACGGAGGATTTCTGGGTGGCGTCGGTGAGTGGCAGCGGTGAACAGATCCTCGACTGGACGATCGAGAGTGGGGAGTGGGCTGTGGTGATCATGAACGCAGACGGCTCGCCCGGGGTTTCGGCCGATGTCCGGTTTGGAGTTCTGGCGCCTTCCGGTCTTGTCCCGCTCGGCTGGGCCTCGTTGGCTGTTGGGCTCGTGGCGCTGATCGGCGGCGGCCGGCTGGTCTCGTCCCTGCCATCTCGCTCGAATGAGACTCCCCGCTGGACGTTGTGGGGTCGCTCGGTTTTGCCGACCACTGTTGAAGGACGCGTCGCAGTGCTGTGCGCGGTGTTGTTCTCGTTCCCGACCATGAGCGGGACGATGTTCGGCGCCCCCATCTACTTGTTCCTCGGCGTACGCAAGGGTGATCGGGGCCTTTTGTTGATGCTGCCCCTGCTCGTGTCGATCATCCCGATCGGGCTGATCGCCATCCTTGTTTGGGTGATTCTTGGTGGGTAGAGGCCTTACCGACTGGCAGCGATGAACTGGTTGGCGGCGGCAGCGTACCCCCGGCGCGAATCGAACGCGCGCACACGGTTCCGGAAACCGATGCTCTATCCACTGAGCTACGGGGGCTTGGTCTCAACAGACTACAGACTCAGACCCCGCCAGCAACGGACGAGGGCCGATCTGTGGTCGGACCCTCGACCGGTCCGATGCGTCTTCGTGACCTGCGACGACGTTGACTAGGGTGAGGCATTCGTCGAAGGGGGAACGATGATCGATCTCGAAGGCAAGGTGGCGGTGATCACCGGCGGGGCATCGGGGATCGGCCTCGAAACGGGCCGCCAGCTGGCGTTGCGGGGCGCACGGCTGGTGATGGTCGACATCGAAGCCGATCCGCTTGCCACCGCGGTCGACGGGCTCCGGTCCGGTGGGGCCGAGGCGGTCGCCATGACCTGTGACGTCAGCAGCCATGAGGCGGTGAACGAGCTGGCAGATCGTGCCTTCGCCGAGATGGGGGCGGTCCACATCGTGTTCAACAACGCCGGCGTCGCGGTCGGGGGGCCGATCGCCGAGATGACCCACGACGATTGGCGGTGGATCGTCGACGTCGATCTGTGGGGACCGATCCATGGCGTCGAGGCGTTCCTACCCCGGATGATCGACCAGGGCGAGGGGGGCCATCTGCTGTTCACCGCATCCTTCGCCGGCCTGGTTCCCAACGTCGGCCTCGGCCCGTACTGCGTCGCCAAGTACGGGGTGGTTGCCATGGCCGAGGTCCTCCATCGCGAACTCCGGCCCCACAACATCGGTTCCACCGTGCTGTGTCCGATGCGGGTCGGCACCAATATCGAGTCGAGCGAGCGCAACCGGCCCACCCGGTTTGGCGGACCCGAGGCCTCACCCGGCGTCGCCGACCAGGACGAGTCAAACGAGGACATGGCCGGCCGGGTGCTCGACGTCGAGACCGTTGCCGCCATGACCGTCGACGCCATGGTCGAGAACCGCCTCTACGTGCTGCCCCACGAGGAGAGCAGGGATTTTGTCCGCCGCCGGTTCGACCGCATCGACCGCACCTACGACCAGCAGTAGTCGGCCAACCCTGAGCCGCCCCTCGGTCGGGCCCCGCCAACGGAGGAACCGCAACGATGACACTGTCGCCTCATGTCGCCTGGCTTCGGGAGAAGCTGGGCCGGCGCTAGGATCGCCCCATGCCCGCCGGATACTCGGGAACACCGCTGGCCAAGAAGCTCGGCATCAAGCCCGGATCGGTCGTGGCGTTGATCGATGAACCGGACGGCTTCCGCTCATTGCTGGAGCCGACGCCCGAGGATGTCGTCTTCCGGTCGTCGCTGCGGGGCAACCTCGACCTGGTCATCGCGTTCTTCACCGTGCGATCCAAGCTGGCGGCCCGGCTGCCGTCGCTGACCAAAGCGGTGTATCCCGATGCGGGACTGTGGTTGGCCTGGCCCAAGAAGGCGTCGGGGGTGGCGACCGACATCACCGGTGCCGACGTCCGGGAACTCGGTCTGGAGGCCGGGGTTGTCGACATCAAGGTGTGCGCCGTGGACGACACCTGGTCCGGCCACCGTTTCGCCCACCGGCTGGAGAACCGTTGACCCGACCTCGGCCCGAAGCCGGGCAATCACCATCGCCTCGTTCGGCCCGGCTCGGTCGGCCCGGCCCGGCCCCAACCGGGTCGGCCCGGATCAGATCCCTTTCCCGAACCGATGGGCCACCTCGAGTGCGGTCTCGGCCTTGAGGCCGCCGACGACCGCCAGCGCCAACGGCAACCGCTTCTCGGTCGGTCGCAGCCGGAGGGTGGCGGCCACGATCCTGAGCGCACCGATCCGGTCGCCCATGGCCGCCTTGGCCACGGCCTGCTGACCGCGGATCCTGGCCAGGCCGGCGGGATGGTCCGCGAACTGGGGATACTTGTCGACGAGGTAGTCGAGTGCCTCGTCGATCATCTGCCATCGCTCGAAGAAGAACGAGGCCCCGTGCCACCAGACCCGGATCAGCGGCTGGGGGGCCACGGCGATCGGACACTCCCGTGCGGTTCGGAGGAACAGATCGTAGTCCTCGGCATAGCTCCCGGGGATCTCCTCGTCGACCATCCCGATCCGATCCAGCAGCGTGTCCTTGTGGACCAACCAACTCGACGGGTGGAC
Source organism: uncultured Acidimicrobiaceae bacterium (assembly GCA_947259095.1). Taxonomy (GTDB): domain Bacteria; phylum Actinomycetota; class Acidimicrobiia; order Acidimicrobiales; family SZUA-35; genus JAHELU01. The sequence continues at coordinate 6,924 of CAMYLA010000006.1, forward strand.
CTCGGTCATGCGATCTTCCAGAAAGTCTTCGAACCGGAGCCGGGAGGCGTCGGGCATTCTCGGCGTGTCGGCCTCCTGGTAGCGGATCAGCACCCCGGTACAGGCTGCACGGGAGCCGGGCGAGCCGGCCAGCGCCTCGAACTGAGCCTGCAGCTTGCCCGGCAGCCATTCGTCGTCGTCGTCGCAGAAGGCGATCCAGGCCCCGGAGGCCTTGTCGATTCCCGAATTGCGAGCCCCGGCCAGGCCGGGCGTCCTGGCGTTGGTGGTGACGATGATCCGCAGCCTGGGGTGGACAGACTCCAGGGAGTGGTCCGGCTCCGACCGATCGAACACCACCACGATCTCCAGCTGCGAGTCGTGGCGTTGGGCCCGAATCGAGTCGATGGCCCGGCGCAGCAGCTCCGGTCGATCCCTGGTGGCGATGACCACCGAGACCGATCGATCCTCGAAGTGCGCCTGCCTGGTCATCCTCCTGTCCTCTCCAGCCCGACCGACGGGACCGGTCCGGCGGGAGCGGTGACCCCGGCCGGGGACATCGGGACCAAGGGCGTCTCCACCCCGAGCAATCGGTCCATGACCCTGGCGAATTCCGCGACGCCGGTGATGGTCGAGTTGTCGACCGGCACTGCGAAGTGGTCGGGCTCGGCCACCACCTCGTCGAGTACGGCCAGGAACTCGGCCTCGGAATCGACGACCCGGGCCAGGTCGTGGCGGCGGAGGTGTTCGGCGAACAGCAGCTGATGGTCGTCGACGTGTTCGTCGTTCCGGGGGTCACGAGCGACCACAATGGGGAGTCGGCCCGCCATCCTGGCGTCCATCACCGTGGAAGGGCCGCCGTGGCTGACGACGGCGATCGCCTTGGCGAACCGTTCGCACAGCTCGTGATGGGGCAACAGCTCCACGCTCGCGCAGTGGGCGGTGGCGGCCGACGTCCCCCGCTGGACCAGGATCGCCACGTCGGGGTTGGCGCCGGACCAGGAGTCGATCCAGCGCACGAGTCGGTCGAAAGGGTGATGGTCGGTCCCGACCGCAACGACCACCGAGGTCGGGGACAGGGGGCCGGCACCACGGTTCGAGGGCGACTGGCTGGATGGCATCTTCGATTCTTCTCCCTGCGGTTCTGGACGATCGGTGATCAGTAGAGCGGTCCGACGAGCACGCTGCCTTCGTACAGCCTCCGCTGCTCCGGCCACTGGACGAGGAACAATGACGAGAGTGGGGCACAGAGTCTCCCGGTCACGGTTCTCGAATCGATGCGGTCGTAGACCTCGAGGTACACGGTTGGGATCCCCAGCAACCTGGCGACGCCGAAGAACGGGAAGGCCACACCGGCTCCGTTCGAGATGACCACATCGGGCCGGAAGCTCTGCAACACCCGATAGGCAAGCGGGGTGTTGCGGACCATGTTGACGAGGTTTCTCGTCGTCGGGTGGAAGGCCGGAACCAGCGTCTCACCTTCGAGCTTGGATCGAGCGTCGGGCAGGTCGAAGGTGACCCACTGCCGATCATGGTGAACCCACCAGGGTCGAAGCTGCAGCAACTGCGACAGGTGACCGCCCGATGAGCTCACGAACAGCACCCGCCGGCGGCCTGGCTCGAGCGGTCGACCATGCCCAGCCGGTTCGGTCAGCGATGCATCAAAGGACCCGTCGAGAGAGTCGGTGGCCGCCATGAACGATGCATCGACGCCCCGGCCACAAAACCTGAGCAGTCGGGGGCCATCGCGTATTTCTGGACCGACAACGACATCTATCTCCTAGCGCAACCGATATTCGAGTCCGAATTGTCCTGAGCGATTCCCCCAGTCCGCCCGGGCTGACCCGCTGCTGAGCTAGTCTGATACGAGCTGGGCACGACCGTCTCGCCGTCGATTGGTCGAAGCCACCGAACAAGCTTCGGTTCATCAATGGCGCCGATCGGCCGCAGGTACGTGAGGCAACCACCAACCACAGTGACCCGCAAGTACCCCCAAGGAACGGTATGAAGACCCAAGTCTCGCAATTGGCCTACCTGGAATCAGAGGCCATCCACATCATCCGGGAGGTGGCGGCGGAATTCGAACGACCCTGCCTGCTCTTCTCCGGCGGCAAGGATTCGATCGTCGTGCTGCACCTGGCCCTCAAGGCCTTCGCCCCGGCGCCGGTGCCATTCCCGATCATGCACGTCGACACCGGCCACAACTTTCCCGAGGTCATCGAGTTCCGGGATCGAGTGGTCGCCGAGCACGGCCTGCGGTTGGTTGTGGCCTCGGTCCAGGACGCCATCGATGCCGGCAAGGCAACCGAGGAAACCGGCCCCCGGGCCTCCCGCAACCGCCTCCAGACCGGGGTGCTGCTCGACGCCATCGAGGCACACCGGTTCGACGCCCTGTTCGGCGGGGCCCGCCGAGACGAGGAGAAGGCCCGGGCCAAGGAACGGGTCTACAGCTTCCGCGACGAGTTCGGCCAGTGGGATCCCAAGGGCCAGCGGCCGGAGCTGTGGAGCCTCTACAACGGCCGGTACAAACCCGGTGAACATATGCGGGTCTTCCCCATCTCGAACTGGACCGAACTCGACATCTGGCACTACATCCGCGACGACGAGATCACGATCCCCCACGTCTACTTCGCCCACAACCGCCCGGTGTTCCAGCGGGACGGCATGTGGCTGGGGGTCACCGAGTTCCTCCAGCCGATGGACGGTGAAACCACCGAGGAACGGCTGGTGCGGTTCCGGACCATCGGCGACGCCACCTGCACCGGTGCGGTCGAATCGCCGGCCGCCACCATCGACCAGGTCATCGACGAGGTTGCGGCGACGAGGATCACCGAGCGAGGCGCAACCAGGGCCGACGATCGGGTGACCGAGGCGGCAATGGAAGATCGCAAGAAAGAGGGGTACTTCTAATGGACCTTCTACGCCTGGCCACCGCAGGGTCGGTCGACGACGGCAAGAGCACCCTCATCGGTCGACTGCTGTACGACTCGAAGTCGATCTTCGAGGATCAACTGGAAGCGATCGAGGCCACCAGCGCCAGCCGGGGTGACGAGCACGTCAACCTGGCACTGCTGACCGACGGCCTCCGAGCCGAACGTGAGCAGGGCATCACCATCGACGTGGCCCATCGCTACTTCACGACCCCCCGGCGCAAGTTCATCATCGCCGACACCCCGGGCCACATCCAGTACACCCGGAACATGGTCACCGGAGCCTCGACCGCCGATCTGAGCATCATCTTGATCGACGCCAGGAAGGGCATCGTCGAGCAGTCCCGGCGTCACTCGTTCATCGCAACGCTGCTTCGTATTCCCCACCTGGTCCTGGCGGTCAACAAGATGGATCTGGTCGACTACGACCAAGGGGTGTTCGAGGCGATCAGAGCCGAATACATCGAGTTCGCCAAGCGGCTCGACGTGCCGGACCTGACCTTCATCCCCATGTCGGCCCTCCACGGCGACAACGTGGTCGATCGATCGGCCAACATGGACTGGTATCGGGGCGGCACCCTCCTCCACCACCTGGAGGAGGTCTATATCGCCTCCGACCGCAACATGGTCGACGTTCGTTTGCCGGTGCAGTACGTGATTCGCCCCCAGAGCACCGAACACCACGACTTCCGAGGCTATGCCGGTTCGATCGCCGGCGGGGTCATGAAACCCGGCGACGAGGTGGCGGTCCTCCCGTCGGGTTTCACCACCAGGATCCGATCCATCATCGGACCCGAAGGTGAGGTCGACGAGGCCTCGGCCCCGATGGCGGTGACGCTGCTGCTGGAGGACGAGCTCGATGTCAGCCGGGGTGACATGATCTGCCGGGTCAACAATCAGCCGGCGGTCACCCAGGATCTCGAGGCCATGATCTGCTGGATGTCGGAATCCTCAGAACTCAGGCCAGGCGCCAAGTTGGCCATCAAGCACACCACCAGGTGGGCCAGGGCCATGGTCAAGGACTTCCGCTACCGGCTCGACATCAACACCCTGCACCGCGACCCCGAAGCCACCTCGCTCAGCCTCAACGAGATCGGCCGGGTCAGGCTGCGGACCACGCAGCCGCTGTTCGCCGACAGCTACCGCCGCAACCGCACCACCGGCAGTTTCATCCTCGTCGACGAGTCGACAAACGTCACCGTCGGCGCCGGGATGATTCGCGAAACGGAGTGACCGACACACCGGCAACCGCCAACACCATCTGGCATCCCAGCGGAGTGGACCGGGCCGATCGGTGGCGGGTGGCCGGTGGTGCCGGTGGGCTGACCATCTGGCTCACCGGGCTCTCGGGGTCCGGCAAGTCCTCGGTGGCCGTGGAGCTGGAGCGGCAGCTGATCGAGGCCGGACGCCCGGCCTACCTGCTCGACGGCGACAACCTGCGGCAGGGGCTCAACGGTGATCTCGGCTTCTCGGCCCGGGACCGGGATGAGAACGTCCGCCGGGTGAGCCACGTGGCCCGGCTGTTGTGCGATGCCGGGATGGTGGCCATCGTGCCCCTGATCAGCCCCTACCGAGCGGCCCGAGACCTGGCCCGGTCGCTGCACCAGGCGGCGGGGCTGCCGTTCGTCGAGGTCTTCATCGACACCCCCCTCGACGAATGTGAGCGACGGGACCCCAAGGGCCTCTACGCCAAGGCCCGCTCGGGCGAGCTCACCGGTATGACCGGCATCGACGACCCCTACGAGGCCCCATTGCGACCACAGCGCCGCTACACGCCGGACGACGGCGAACCGGCCGCCGTGGCGGCCAAGCTGCTGGCCTCGCTGACGTAGCTGCGAGGCCCATCCGACGCACCGCAGGGCCCGAATCGTTTCGTCTCGGTCGAGCTGCACGGCGGACCCAGGCAACCCTCAACGACACGACCTCGCCGTGCTGGGTCCAGCTCAACACGGCGGTCATCGAGATGCCAGAGGGGTCGATGTGACCGGTCGGGCCGGCTACTGGCAGGGTGTGCCCTCGGGCGTGGCCGCAGTAACGAAACCGAAGCGCCCGTATCCCGGTCCGGAATCCGAACCGGACACACCGCCGGCCGGGGTGGGGTCGCCGCCCACCTCGGGAGCTGCGGCGTCCACCGGGGATGGGGGCGAGATCGAGCCATCGGCCGCCGCTCCGGCGGTGGGGCCCGCCGGCCGGGGCCCGGCCCGGAACACGTCGAGCACCGCCTCGGCCTCACCTTCCTTCAACCTGAGCACCTGGGCGCCACCATCGGTCCGAAAATCCTCGACCGGGAGACCATGGCCGGTGATGCGATCGCCGCCCACTGCGGCGAACGTTCTGGCCAGCGACAGCAGATCGCCGATGGAGGCGCCGTCCTCGACCACCAGGTTCCGGCCCGCCACCGACAACGTCTCGTCGACGGCTCCCAGGCCGGTCACCCCGAGCTTGCCGGTGGCGGTATCGATGATCCGCGACAGGAAGACCCGTTGCCGGGCCGTCCGCCCGAGGTCGCCGGTGGGATCGATCCGCCATTGACCGTCGATCAGCTCCTCGAAGTTGCGGCTCCTGGCGTAGGCCAGGCCCTGGGTGCCGTCGACGATGTGGCAACCGGACTCGATGATGTCCAGCCCGGAGTGCACGTCACGGCTGGGATGATCGAACCACAACGGCACCCCTTGCAGGGCGTCCACCATCTCCTGGAAGCCGACGAAGTTGATCTCGGCATAGTGGTTGACCTCGATGCCGAGTGCCTGGCTGAGGGTCGCCACCAGCCGCTCCCGACCGTCATCGCCGTTGTAGGCGCCGTTGATCCGCCCGCTGCCCTCCCGCCCGACGATCGGAACCCAGAGATCGCGGGGCACCGAGAGGAGGTCGACGGTTCGGGCCGCACCGTCGACCCGGGCCACCATGATCGTGTCCGTGCGTTTTCCGACGACCTCCTCACCGAGGAAGGCACCGGCGTTCGGCTGGTCCGCTTCGATGCCCTCCCGGCCGTCGGTGCCGATCAGCAGCCAGTTGTTGGCCGACCCGTCGGCCCGGGGCTCGACCCCGGGTATGTCGACGAAGGTGATCTCGCTCAACCGACGCAACCCCCAGGCGGTGAGCCCGGCCCCGATGACCAGGCAGGCCAGGACGATCAACACCGCGGAGCGGGCCGCCAGCCGGGTTCGGCGCCGTCGCCGCAGCCGGCCGGGCTCGCCGCTGGACGCAAGATCGTGGAGGGGCGCGCCATGGCCGAGCCGGCCCGGTTGGTCGGCTCGATTGTTGGTGGCTTGCGGCGGCTGGTCGGCGGATGACAAGAAAGGGGTGTCCTCGGAACCCGAGAGTAGCAACCGCACGCCCCCGCAGTGGGGAACCCGTTCGATCAGTGGCTTGGCGCTGGAACCACTCTGGCCGGGCCCGGGCCCGGTTCCGTCGCTAGGCTTGAACCCGTGGCACCGCAGCAGCCGAACCCAGACGACATCCGTTGCCCGGCCTGCGGCGAGAGCGACGACCTGGCCGGTGAACGGGAGCAGGAGTTGATCCGCATCCGCTGCGGGGCCTGCGACACCACCTGGCACCGCGATCCTCAGCGACGCTGCCCCCGCTGCGGAGCCGGCGACCTCTACGCCGCTCCGGTTGCGGTGATCGAGAAGTCTCGGGGGACGCAGTTGTCGATCGTGTCCACCCGCTCGGAGTACCTCTGCTGGAGCTGCGATCGGGACCTGATCGACGCCCAGCGCCGCAGCGGCACCGCGCTGATGCCGGATCAACTTCCCACCATCTGAGCCAGGAAGCGGGGGATGCTTGTTTCGACAAGCAGCTTCGCTACCCTTGTCCACCGGTAAGAGATCGAGGTGCCCCTGCGAATGTCCGAACCGGCCGTCACCGCCGAGCCCATGGATCAAGAATCCGCAACCGAGACCGAGACCGAGACCGAGGTCGAGACCGGCATCGCCGCCGGCTCGGCTGCCGATGGCCAAGCGGGCGAGGGTGAGCAGAGGGAAACCATCCTGGAGATGCGGCAGGTCGCCGGTCTGACGGCCGGCTCGGTGATGGGGTTGCACCGCGGCTCGTTCCAGTTCCGCGAGTCCGACAAGGACGTCGGGTTCTCACTGATCGTCTCCGGCATCGACGACATCGCGGTTGTCGCCGGCTCCGCGGCGACCATCGTCGACGAGATACCGGTCGACGAGCCGACGCCGCTCGGTTCCTCGGTGCTCAATGTCGGCAGCGCCTGCTTCACCGTGCGGCCACCACGACCCGAGCCGTCCCCCGAGATCCGGTTGGTCGAGTTGCTGGAAGCGAGAACACCGCCAAAGGCCATCGTGGTGCCCGAGTTCCTGGCCGAGGACCCCGAGATCGAACGGACCAGCAGTTCACGATTCGGTGCCCTCTTCTCCAGGAGCACCGAAGACAGCGAGCCCCCGCTCGATGGGCAATCGTGGCGCTTTCTCGAGTCGATCAGGGACGCTCGCAGCGCGATGGCCGAGCGGTACCGGAACATCCATCCCGACCCCGAGGAGTTGATGAGCAGGCTCGATCGCATGGATCCCGGGCTTTGGAGCCGGGCCGCCGAGCACTCCCAGTTCGCCCGCTTCCCGATCGCCTATTCCACGATCCCCTGGCAGCCCCGATTCGATGATCCGAGCCGCATCCCGTCGCCGTTGCATCGGCCGATCCGTGAGATGAGCTGCCTGCCCTGGGTTCCGATCACCGCCAACCTGCTGCAGGGACCGCTGGGCATCGTCGGTGGTCGGGCTGCCGTGTTGGCCTGCGCCCGCCAGGCGGTGCTGTCCCTGGCCTGCATGACGTCGCCGCTCGACATCGAGTTCTCCATCGTGACCGCCCAGGGGCTGGTCGAGGATTGGGACTGGACGTCGTCGCTACCGAATTCGCTGTTTCCGAGCGACGGGTCCGAGACCTACCGCGTTGCCGTTGCCGACGGTATGACCCACTTCGACGGCGCCGGGCTCGACCATCAGGCGGTCGAGGACAACGAGATGGGCCTGATCGTGCTCGAGGAGTCGGCCGACCGACTCCCCGACGACTGCGCAACGATCCTGGAGCTGACCGACGACGGCCAGTGCCAGGTGACCAACCATCTCGGCGAGCAGATCTTCGGCACGCCGATCGGGATGGCGGCCGGCTTCGCGGCCACGATGGCAACGCTGCTTCGTGCCGCCATCGGCGATGAACCGACCGACGGTTCGGAACCGGTCGATGCCCTTGAGCCGATCGACGCCGCCGAGCCGGCTCACGGCACCGTCCACGATGCGTCCCCAGACCCACAGGACACCGCGGAGCGGCACGACACCGCGGAGCGGCACGACACCGCGGAGCGGCACGACACCGCGGAGCGGCACGACACCGCGGAGCGGCATGACACCGCACCGGGCAACGACGACCTGCCGGCGCTGCTCGATGAGCTCTTGGGCGAGAACGCAGACGACGGCGACGCCGCCACCGACGACGGCAACCCCGGCGACGACCAGCCCCACCGTGAGGGCGGGGCGACCCGCTCGGGCACCGAGAGCTGAAGCCGCAACACCGTATGGACAGCCTGCGCCAAGGCGGGCTAGCAATGTCGGCATGTCTCCGGTTGACACCACACGCCTCCAACGCCTGGCCCGGGCCTACACCGAGAGTGCGGTGTTCTACGCCGCCATCGATATCGAGTTGTTCACCCACGTGTCGGCCGGCGCCGACACCATCCCGGCCATCGCCGCCGCCACCGGCATGAGCGAACTGAACGCCGAACGGCTGGTCACGGTGGCGCTGGCCATGGGTCTGCTCGACTCCGAGGACGGGCGGATCGTCAACGCTGCGGACTGTGAGAAGTTCATGGTCAAAGGTGGGGAGCGCTACGCCGGCCCGTGGATGACCTTCACCCGCCACGAGGTGCCCCGGTGGTTCGACCTCACCGAGAAACTCATCGACCCGGCACCACCGACCGAACTCGGCATGTACGACGATCTGACGGTGGAGCGGGCCCGTAAGTACCACGCCGCCACCTACAGCATCGGGATGGGCGCCGGTCGACGGTTCTGCCGCCAGGTCGATCTGAGCGGTCGGCGCAAGCTGCTCGATCTCGGCGGCGGCTCCGGGGCCTACTCCATCAACGCGGTGAAGACCTTCGACGGCCTGGAGGCGGTGGTGTTCGACCTCCCGCCGGTCACCGTCGTCACCCAGGAGTACCTGGAACAAAACGAGGTCGGCGATCGGGTCGGAACCGTCGGCGGCGACTTCATCAACGATGACCTCCCGACCGGCTGCGACGTTGCGGTGATGGCATCCAATCTGCCGATCTACAACGCCGAGAACATCCAGAAGGTGGTGCAGAAGACCTTCGATGCACTGGAGCCGGGCGGCGAGATGCACCTCGTCGGCGAGACGTTGAACGCCGATGGCGTCGGCCCGCTCGATGCCGCCCTGTGGGGACTGGCCGAAATCCACTACGGCAGCGGCGGCCGATCCCACTCCAGTGCGGAGTGCATCTCCTATTTCGAGAACGCCGGCTTTGTCGACGTGGAGAACCTCGACTTCGTACCCAACACCCTCACCAGGACCTTCGGCCGCAAACCGGCCTGATCCGGACCGCCTCGCCGCCCCGAGTAGGGGTATCGGCGACCGACATCGAGGAGCGGACGGCCGGGCGTCAGGCCTTCTTCTTGGGGTCGGGCAAACCGACCCTGGCTTCGCCGTTGGCCCAGCCGGGCCAACGGCTGCGGCTCTTCTCTGCCAGCCGGTGCATGAGCGCAACCGCGCCGGGATCGTCATCACCGGGCCGTGTCTCGATCACCCCGTCGTTGATCATCGCCTCGATGACGGCACGACCGAGGTCGGTTCGGACCACCGTGAGGGTCCAGTCGGTTTCATCTCCGATGCCCCCGGTGGAGATGTCGGCATGCTCGGCCGCGAAGTCGGGGCAATGGTTGCAGCCCTCGCGGGTCCAGGCGTGGCATTCCTTGAGATTGATCTCGTGGTAGTCGCCGTTGCGCATCCAGACCTGGAACACCCCCTTGATGTTCATCTTGACGATGTCGTCCTTCTTGAGCCCGTACTTCATCTCGAACAGCTCGTCGAACAGCGAGTCGTCGAAGCTCTTCGAGCACAGCAGGCCGATGTTCAGCTTGATCGGCTTCGAGACCTTGCCGACCTTGCGATGCCACATCACCGGCCCGATCGAGGTCTGGCAGCTCATGCCGACCAGGGCCAGGTTCTCCAGGCCACGCTCCTGGGCCTCGTCGAAGGCCATCGTGTTGGCCGAGTAGGTGTAGCGGCTGCCGGCCCCGGCCAGCACCTCTTCGGCGTTGGTGGCGACGCCGGGGGTGGCCTTCCAGCCGGAGGCACCACCTTCCAGCATCGAGACCAGGGCGCCATCGATGATGTTGTTGTCCAGGCACCAGATCAGGATGGCCGAGACGAGGCCGCCGTCCTGGCCGGCGTCGTAGACCTTGTTGTCCTTGGCTCTGACCAGCAGGATGTCCTTGTAGACGCCGGACATCTCGTCTGCCCGTCGGACCCGGCCGAAGAGGTGTTCATCGGCCTCGGTCTCCCAGGAACGGAACCGCGGGCAGGCCCTGGTGCAGGAGGTGCAGCCCTTCTCACCGTGGACGCAGTTCTCGGGGCCCAGCTCCTCCTCCAGATGGAAGGGCTTGTAGGCCCCCGGCTTGTGTTCGTAGCCGATGACGTCGTGGGGACAGGCGATGACGCAGCCCGCGCAACCGGTGCACAGCCCGGAGGTGATCACCTCTTCGTAGAGTTCCTTCCACTGGAACGTCCAGCGGGCTTTTGCCGGCGGCTTGGCGCCGGCGGCTTCGCTCACAGCATCGGTCTGGGTGTCTGTCATCGCATGCAACGATAGTCGGGGCCCACCGGTTCGGCCTCTTCGCTTGCAGCGCGCCGGACCTGGTGGCGACCGGCCCCGGGGACCGTGGCGGCCAGACCCGCCCGGTGCGCTACAGGTCGCCCTCTTCGACGATGCAGTCGGCGATGATCTCGTTGAGCTCGTCAGACAGCGGCTGTTCCTGATCGGCGACCAGCCGCTGGTCGGCCGCCACGAACTCGTCGAAGGTGATTTCGACCTGCGTCTCGTCGAACACGCACTGGCAGATGCCGCTGATCAGCCGGGGATCGTCGAGCGGGCGGCTGCAGGCGGCCATGAACCCGGTCCTGGTGTCGGCGTTGAAATCGGTCGGCACCTCCTCGGTGCAGGCTGCGGCCAACAACCCCGACGCGACGAGGATCCCCGCCACAGGCAGCGGCAGCCGCCCGATCGTTCGACCGCGGTGGCGACGACGAAAGCTGAGGGCGAGGATCTTCATCACCATCGACGCTACCGCACCTGACCGTGGGATCGGCCGGCCAGCTCCCGGGCCCTGGTGAACACCGCATCGAGCATGGCCTCGGTCAGTCTTCCGGTGAAGGTGTTCTGCTGGCTGACGTGATAGCTGCAGATGATCGTCGGCCCCGAACCGGCGGGATCGCCGGTCGGCACTTCGACCCCGTGGCCGAACCTGGGTCTTGGCCGGACATCGAGGTGCCGGCACAGGGCCTGGTAGGCGAAGCCTCCGAGGGCCACGAAGACATCCGGTTTCACCAGCGCCAGCTCCCGGGCCAGGAACGGCTTGCAGTTGTCCCGCTCCTGCGGGGTCGGCTTGTTGGCCGGTGGCGCACACTTCACCGGTGAGGTGACGATGGCGCCGCTCAGGGTCAGCCCGTCGTCGAGGCTGACGCTGTCGGGCTGATTGGCGAAACCGGCCCGGTACAGCGCTCGGTACAACCACTCGCCCGATCGGTCACCGGTGAACATCCGACCGGTTCGATTGGCCCCGTGGGCGGCCGGTGCCAGGCCGATCACCGCCACCGAAGCATCGGGATCACCGAAGGCGGGGACCCCCCTGCCCCAGTACTCCCAGTCGGCATAGGCAGCCCGTTTCTCGCTTGCGACCTGCTCCCGCCACGCCACCAGCCGAGGGCAGGCCCGGCACCGGGCCACTTCGGCCCCGATCAGTTCCAGCGAATCGTTCGAGCCCCTGGTCACCGGTTTCCCCTCCGCCGCCGCCACAGTCGTCCCATCGGCTGGACGGTACCGGCCGGGCCGGCCCGATGTCACCGGTTGAAGCCAACCGTCGATAGGGTTTCGTCAATGGCTCCATCGCCCCGCAAGAAACCGACCGTGGTTCTGTTCGTTCGCCATGGCCGGACCCCGACCACCGGCCAGGTGCTGCCGGGACGGGCAAAGGGGCTCCACCTTGGCGACGAGGGCGTGGCCCAGGCCGAACGGGCGGCGGAGCGCATCGGCGCCCTCGGAAAACGTCGGGTCAAGGCGGTGTACGCCTCACCGATGGAGCGAACCAGGCAAACCGCGGCCCCGATCGCCGCCGCGCTCGGCCAGAAGGTCAAGATCGAGCGAGGGTTGCTGGAGGCTGATTTCGGGAAGTGGACCGGCAGGAAACTGGCCGACCTGTACAAGCGCCCGGAGTGGGAACAGGTGCAGAAGTACCCCAGCGGCTTCCGCTTTCCCGAGGGCGAGTCGTTTGCCGAGATGCAACAGCGGATGGTCGGTGCGGTGCAGAAGCTGGTGGCCGCCCATCCAGGCCAAACCATCGTTGCGGTCTCTCATGCCGATCCGATCAAGGCCGCGGTGGCCAATGCGATGGGCACCCACCTCGATCTCTTCCAGCGCATCGTGGTCGGCCCCTGTTCGATCTCGGCCATCATCTACGGATTCGGGGGGCCGACGGTGCTTGCCGTCAACTCCATGGGCGACGACTTGAAGGCGCTCGTCCCCAGTTAGGTACTGTCGTGACAGTAGGAGTTTCCGATCGACCATGAGTGACTCGTTCGAATTCAGAGAGGTCACCCACTTCACCGCAGGCGCCATCGGTGAACCGGGGGGCCGCGTGTTCTACCTCCAGGTCGGCGACGAGTCGGCAATGGTCACCGTGAAGCTGGAGAAGCAACAGGTCAAGGCCCTGGCCCAATTCCTGCGGGGCGTGCTCGACGATCTGCCGTCGATTCCCAACCCCACACCGGCGCCGGAATTGATCAGTCCCACCGTTCCGGAGTGGACGGTGGGCCAGATCGCCGTCGGCGTGGACGAGGCCGACGCCGAGGTGGTGTTGGTCATCGAGGAACTGGTTCCAGAAGAGGACGAGGATCCCGACGACGATCTCGGGCTGCTGGATGAGAGCACCGGGGCCAAGATCCGAGCCCACATCGACGTGAGCCACGCCGCCGGCTTCATCACCATGTCGGACGAGCTGATGACAAAGGGCCGCCCGCCGTGCCGGCTGTGCGGCCAGCCCCTCGACCCGTCGGGTCATGCCTGCCCCCGGCTGAACTGATGGACGGATCCCGATGAATCGGCCGGCGGACGGCTCGCCGGGAGACGGGCGCTTCGATTCCGCATTCGATCTCTCCACCGATGACCTCATCGATCTGTTCCAGACGGGCGAGATGGAAGTGGAGGGCCGGATGCCCTACAGCTCCAATGCCACACTGATGGTCACGGTCTCCGACGGGATCGGGGCCGACGGCGAACCGACCGGGCGGCTCCATCGGGCCATCTACAAGCCGGGCCGGGGTGAGCGGCCGCTCTGGGATTTCCCGACCGGCCTCTACAAGCGGGAAGTGGCCATGTACCGGTTGGCCGAGGCGCTGGGCTGGTCGGTCATACCACCCACCACCTTGGCCGACGGGCCGCTGGGCGAAGGGTCGGTCCAGGCCTTCGTCGACGCCGATTTCGAACAGCATTACTTCACCCTCCACGAGGACGACATCGGCCGACCGGATCTGGAGCGGTTGTGCGCACTCGATCTGATCGCCAACAACACCGACCGGAAGTCCGGCCACTGTCTGCTCGGCCGCGATGGCCGGGTCTACGGCATCGATCACGGGCTGTCGTTCCATGCCCAGTTCAAGCTCCGGACCGTGCTCTGGGACTACATCGGCGAACCGGTGCCGGCCGAGATCCTGGCCGATATCCAACGATTCCTCGACCAGGGCCCGCCCCCCGGGCTGAGCTGCCTGCTCGACGGGATCGAAATGGATGCGGTGATGGCCAGGGCCAGGGCCCTGGTCGAGGCCGGCGTCTACCCCGACGACGAGACCGGTGGCCACCGCTGGCCGTGGCCTCTGGTCTGAGCTCCACGAGCTCGACCCGTTGTCAGCCGACGGCAACCCGGTGGCCACGATCCCGCAGGCGGGTCGGACACCGATCCAGCCGACGGCGGCTCCTCTCGCTGCGACCGGTCATGGAACTACTGCGTGATGACCGGCACGTCGACGCCGACGGAGCGGGCGGCCACGGTGAGGTCGGCCCAGGTCCCGTCGGCCAGGTCGATACCGTTTTCCAACTGCTCGGCGGCCTTGGCCCGTTCGATGTCGCCCGGGAGCTGCACCGGCTGACCGGGGTCGGCCGGTGCCGCCGATCGCACGTAGTCGGCGAAGTCGGTGGCCTTGGCCGCGAAGTCGCCGGCGGCGAAGTGATCCGGCGAGAGGTAGATGGAGAGCATGCCGTTGGAGAACGGGTCGGTGCCGCTGGTGGCCGAACCGGCCAGCACGCCGGCCAGCAGTTCGCAGGCCAGCGCCAGCGCCGAGCCCTTCTGCTCCCCCATGGTCCGAAGCGCCCCCGGCCCCCGTCGGGGATCGGGATTCTTGCCCGGTGGAACCTCGCCGTACAGGACCGAGGTGTCGCCGCTGATCGATCCGTCCGGACCCACCATGGCGTTATCGGGCACCGGCTTGCCGCCGTTGAGCGCAACCTTGGCCTTCCCCTCGGCCACCACCGAGGTGGCGAAGTCGATGAGTATCGGCGGCCGGTCGTGTTGGGGGATCCCGATGGCGATCGGGTCGGTGCCGAACCGCCGCTCCTTGCCGCCGAACGGGGCCACCAGACCCTTGCCGGCAACGTTGACGAAGTGGATCGACACGTAGCCGGCATCGGCGGCGGCCTCGGCCCAGTCGGCGATCCGTCCCAGGTGACCGGAGTTCCGCAGGGCCACCACCGACACCCCGGGGCCCTCCGCCTTGGCCAGACCGATGGCGACGGCCTGCTCGCCGACCGTCTGGCCGAATCCGTAGCCACCGTCGAGCACCACCAGGGTGTCGTTCTCCGACACCACCTGGACCTCCTGGTTGGCCACCACCGCACCACCGCCAAGCCAGTCGGCGTAGTTGCGGACCCGGACCACCCCGTGGCTGGGATGGCCGGCCAGATCCGAGGCGAGCAGGTGGCGGGCGATCCGGTCCGCCTCGTCCTCGGCGCAGCCGGCGGCGCGGAACACCGATGTCACGAACGATCGCAGTTGGTCGACGGGGACTCTCATGGCCCCAACTGTGGTGCAACCGACAGGGTTTTTTCCACCCGCGGGGTCGACCGTGGGTTTTGGGGCGGCCGGTTCGCCAGGAGCGCCCGCGTCGCTTGTCGGCGAAACGGACGAGCATGTGGGCTCACCACGACCGGATCGACGAGGCGCCGGCACCTCGACGCCGATCAGTGCTCCGATGAGTCGCGGAGGGCCTCGAACGGGAAGATGCCCGTCGCATGACCGTCGTTCCAGGTCAGCTGGATCCCCCACGCACCGTGGGGGCTGGCATCGGTGATGCGCAGCGGCGTGGGGGCACCGGGGCGGGGCCACACCTCTTCTCCCTGGTCTCGCAGGTGGCGACAGGGTGCGCAGGGACAACCGAGACGTAGCTCCATGATCGAGAAGCCGGCGACATGGCCGTCGACGAAGGTGATGGTGACACCCTCGTCGCGTTTGACCGTGATGTCCGATGGTTCGTATCGATCGTCCAAGCTCACAGCTTGCCCTGATCGGCGGCGAAGTCGGCGACCCCGTTCGCATGTTCGGGCCGATCGCAGCGCCCGTCGGCGAGAAGCTCGGTCCGGCCGGATCCGAGGCGAGCAGTCGGCCGGCGCTCCGGGTCGCCCCGTCCTCGGCGCAGCCGGCGGCGAAAACACCGGCCGGACCATCCACGACCGCCGAGCGCAGACAACCGCGTTCTGGCGAACCGGGGGCAATCGTTCGATACTGTTCGTGTCATGGAGCATCGGGCCCCCGGCCGGACGACGGCGAGACGAATCGACAACCAGGCCGACCACCAGCGGGTCCGGTCGTCCGACGAGGCGCGCGGACATGACCCTGATGACGGGTTCGGAGCGGTCCGGGCCGCCTATCCCCCGATGCTCAACACCGCCCAGGTGGCCGAACTGCTCGACCTCAACCCTCGCACCGTCCTCAACATGGCGGCCGACGGGCGCTTGCCGGCCAGCAGGCTGGCGGGGTCACGGAAGTTCCATTTCCTGCTGGAGGAGGTCATCATGACCCTGAAGGCCAGCCGGGTGGTCCCCACAACCGGACCGGCCGAGGCGGCCGGGGCCGAGGCGCCAGACCAGGCGACGAGATGAATATGACTTCAGTCACAACCAACAGCATCGCCGACGGATCGCCAACAGTGCCGTCGTGTACCCTTGGAGAAGGTTCGTCACCCCCGATGTGTCATTGCCGAGGTCCGGTGTGCAGCTCCAGAGTCCAGCACGTCGGAACCGTCGCCTCGACCGTAGGAGAACTCCGTCATGAGTGAGCTTGAAGACCTCCCGAGTTGGGCCGGCCGAAGCGCCGACGGCCAGCCCCCGGAGGCAGCCTCGACAGCGGAGAGTCAGGCCCCGGAAGGCCAGGCCCCGGAAAGCCAGGCCCCGGAAGGCCAGGCCCCGGCTGAGGCCCCGATCCTCGATCAGGGTCAGGACCCAGGCCCCGAGAGCGGGCACAACCCCCAGCCGGTTGCAGAGGAACAGCAGCGCCGCCCCCGGCGGACGCTGCTGCTGGCCCTGCTCGGTCTCCTGGCCTTGGTGGGTATCGGGGCCGTCGGCTACCTCCTCGCCAGCTCCCAGGACGATTCGACCGAGACCGCAGCCAATCAGCAGGGCGAAGATGGCGGGACCACCGACGGCGATGGCCGGCTCGGCAGCGAGGAGCTGGCATCGGACGAGGCCACCGAGACCGATGGAGGCGCCACCACCGACCAAGCCGAGGCCGCCGACGAGACCGTGGCCGCCGATACCGATGACGAGGGAGGCACCGACGGCCAGGGCGGAGACGACACCGAGGCCGCCGATGCCGATGAAGACGCCACCGGCCTCGACTCCGGGCGGCAGGCCATCTTCCGCAGCGGCAAGGTCTACCTCAGCGGACCGGTCCCGAGCGAGGAGATCGGGCAGCTGATCGAGCAGAAGGCGGCTGCGGTCGTCGGGCCGGACAACGTGGTCAACGAATACACGATCGACCCCTCGGCGGTGATCGAGGAAGGCAGCAGCGCACCGCTGTATGTCGAAGATGTGGTGCTGTTCGAATTCAACAGCGTGGCGATCGCCGAGCCGTTCCTGCCGATCCTCGACCTGGGCACGGTCCTGCTGAGCCAGAACCCGCAGGCCTCGGTGACGGTGGTGACCCGTACCGATGCGCTTGGCAGCGAGGAGGTGAACCTCGAGGTGTCGACAAGACGGGCCGATGCGGTTGTCGAGTACTGGCTGAACCAAGGGGTGAACGCGGAGCAGATCAAGACCGACCCCCGGGGTGAGGAGCTCGCTTCCGAGGACGACGACGCCGAGACCGCAGCCCTCAATCGTCGAGCCGAGTTCATCATCACCGGCCTGCTCGACTGATCGGGTCTGGCCGGTATTCCGGCCCGAAGGGGCGGCGGGTCCGGCGGTGGGCCTCCGGCCGACCGCCGATGTCACAGGCGGTCATTATGTTGGTGCCGCCATGTCTGCCAGCTCCACGCCAAACGCCGTCACGCCACCATCCACCCCCGCACCCGCCACCGGTCCGGCCTCCACCTCCGCACCGCCGGCCCAGCCGGGCTCCGGCGGCCTGACCCTCGAGCCGGGCTTCGGCGGCCCGGTGGACGTGCCGCCCTTCTCATCGTCGGCCGGTCCCCCACCGGGGCCGCCGGGCCCACCTCAGGCCTGGACGTCGGGCCTCAATCCCCAGCAGCACCGGGCTGCCGCCCATAGCGGCACACCGCTGCTGATCGTGGCCGGTGCCGGCACCGGAAAGACCAAGACCTTGGTGGCCAGGGTGGCCAGGCTGCTGGAGACGGGCGCCGATCCGGACCGGCTGCTGTTGCTGACCTTCACCAGGAGAGCCGCGGCGGAGATGATCGGACGGGTCGGGTCGGCCTGTCCGGGCCGTTCGGCGAACCAGATCTGGGGCGGCACGTTCCATTCGATCGCCAATCGGCTGCTCCGCCGCTACGGATCGGCGGCCGGGCTGCCGGACGGGTTCACCGTGCTGGACCACGGCGACAGCACCGAGCTGTTCTCACTGGTGAGGACCGAGGAGGGTTTCGCCGAGCGGGGCAAACGGTTCCCCAGGGCCGAGACCATCGCCTCGATCTACTCCCGGATGGTCAACAGCCAGGCCAAGCTCAACGACGTGCTCCAGATCGACTATCCCTGGTGCGCCGACCACGCCGACGAGCTGCGGACCATCTTCGGCGCGTACACCGCAGGCAAGCGGGCCAACCATGTCGTCGACTATGACGATCTGCTCCTGTTCTGGCGGGGCCTGACCGTGAGCCCGGTCGGGGAGGCGCTGCGCTGCCTCTTCGACCACGTGCTGATCGACGAGTACCAGGACACCAACATCATCCAGGCCGAGATCATCCGGGGCATGTGCGGCCACGGCACCGAGGTGTGTGCGGTGGGCGACGACGCCCAGGCCATCTACGGATTCCGGGCCGCCACCGTTGCCAACATGTGGAGCTTCCCCAAAACCTACCCCGACGCCGAGGTGGTGATCCTGGAGCAGAACTATCGATCCACGATGCCGATCCTCGAGGTGGCCAATGCAGTGCTGGGCCAGGCCACCGGCCCGGCGCGGCCGGCCGAGAACGACGGGGGCCGGGGCGCCGATCGGGCCGGTGGCCGATCGGCTCATGGCGAGCCGGACCCGATGTCGACATATCACAAGCGCCTGTGGTCGACCAGGCCGACGGGGCCCCGGCCCAGGCTGCTGACCTGCGACGATGAGGGCGAACAGTCGCGGCTGGTGGCCGAGCACATTCTCGATGCGAGGGAGCGGGGCATGGACCTGCGGGACCAGTCGGTGCTGTTCCGGGCCGGCCACCACGCCGACGGGCTCGAGCTCGAGCTGGTCCGGCGGGACATCCCCTACATGAAGTACGGCGGCCTCAAGTATCTGGAGACGGCCCATGTCAAGGATCTGCTGGCCCTGTTGCGGATCCTGGAGAACCCCGAGGATCAGCTGGCATGGCATCGGGTGCTCCGCTCGATGGACGGCGTCGGCCCGGCAACCGTCCAGCGACTGTCCGACGAACTGCGGGTCACCAAACCGAACGCCAATGCCCTCGGCCGGTTCATCGACGGGATCGGGCGGGTACCCAGTGCGGCCACGGAACAGGCGGCCGAGCTTCGTTTGGCCCTGGCCGACTGCGTCGGCGGCACCCTCGATCCCGCAACCCAGATCGATCGTCTCAAACAGTTCTGCACCATGGTGTTCCCCAACCGCTACGAGAACAGCGACGCCCGGTTGGCCGACATCGATCAACTGGCGGCCGGTGCCAGGGGCTACGGCTCCCGGAGCAGGTTCCTCACCGAGCTGACCCTGGACCCACCACGAAAGACCGGCGACTTCGCAGGACCACCTCACCTCGACGACGACTGGCTCACCCTCAGCACCATCCACTCGGCAAAGGGCTGCGAGTGGAAGGCGGTGTACCTTCTCCACGCCGCCGATGGCAACATCCCCTCGGAGATGGCCCTCGGCGACGACCAGGGCCTCGCCGAGGAGCTCCGTCTGCTCTATGTGGCGGTCACCAGGGCCAAGAGCGAACTCACCGTGTCGTTCCCGCTGCGGTTCCACGTCAACCGGTTCGCCAAGGACGACCGCCACGTCTACGCCCAGCTCAGCCGGTTCCTCGAACCGCTGCGGCCCCACTTCGACGAAACCACAACCGCCGCACCGCAGGAGGAGGGAGCGCTGGTGCTTGGCAACGTCGGCGTCGCAGACGAGGTCGACGCCATGCTCACGTCGCTGTGGAGCTGAGACCGCAAACCGCCTGCTGCGAGGCAATCGGGGCCCAACCGGCCGACTAGCCTGAGGCCGTGGCCATCCGGACCCTCACGATCCCTGCGACGTTGAACGTCAAGGACACGATCCGAGGCGTCAAGGATCCGGTCATGATCGGCCCCACCGAAACCTGGTGGACCACCAGAACCCCCGACGGGGTCGGCACGCTCCAGCTGCGGCGGTCCGGTGAACAGACGATGGAGGCCGAGGCGTGGGGTCTCGGCGCCCAATGGTTGCTCCACCAGGCACCGCGCCTGCTCGGCGGCGACGACGATCCGCGGGGCTTCAAACCCACGGGCAAATTGGCCGGGTATTGGCGTCGACGGCCGTTCCTGCTCGGTCGCACCGATCGCCCCTGGGACTCGCTGGTCGGTGCGGTGTTCGGCCAGAAGGTCCAGGTGGCGAATGCAGCCAGAGCCAGGCGGCTGCTGGCCCGGAGATTCGGTGATCCGGCCCCCGGGCCCAAGCCGGGTTGGGTGTTGCCGTCGCCGGACCGGGTGGCCGAGATGGGCTATCACCAGTTTCACCCACTCGGCGTCGAACGGAAACGGGCCGAGATCCTGATCAGGGTGGCCAGGGAGATGGGCCGTCTCGATGAACTTACCGACCGACCACCAGCCAGCGTTGCCGCCCGGCTCCAGCGCATCCGGGGAGTCGGACCATGGACTGCGGCCATGGTGACCGCCTCGTCGATGGGCGATGCCGATGCGGTCCCGGTCGGCGACTATCACCTTCCAAACACCGTGGCCTGGACGCTGGCCGATGAACCCCGGGGCACCGACGAGCGCATGCTGGAGCTCCTCGAGCCCTATGCCGGCCACCGGTGGCGGGTCATCCGATTGGCCAAGGCCAACGGTCGGGCGCCGAGATACGGCCCGAAACTGTCGCTGACCGGCGATGGTCTGCATCTGGGCCGCTGAGCGGGGGACATCGACCAGCCGACGCCCCGGACCGAATCAGACCAGCACGCTCCCGGTCAGCTTCGACAGGTCAACGTTGTAGACCGCACACACCACTTCCCGGTCGCCGGCGTCCCAGCTGGCCTCGGTCGGATAGAGGGGAAGGATGTCGAGGGGAGACACCTCGTACGACTCGCCGATAGCGGCCTCGAAACGTTCGAGACAGCCGTTGAAGGCCGCCTCCACCACGACCTCCGAGCCGAGCCAGTCTCCGTCTGGGAGGTCGAACACCGCGTAGGCCTGGTTGTCGTGCGGTTGGTCGCAGGGCATGGCGGCCACCGAGGCGACCTCGGTTTCGTCGCCGGCCGGATCGTCGAAGCAATCTCCGGTCCCCAGGGCCAGGACCCCAACGTCGCCGGCCTCGACGATCTCGCCTGCATCGTTGCGGGTCGACTCGTCATCGTTGGCAGTCGAGCTGCAGGCCGCCGCTCCAAGGGCCAACAGCACAACGATTGGCAGGACGCGCTTGTTCAACATCCCCTGTTTTTCGGTCCGCATCGGGCCGAGCTTAACGGACCGACTCGACATCTTGGCCGCTGTTGACACTCCATAACGATATCTTTATATTTGCATAGACCTATGACCGACCAGCACCCCGCAAGCGGCGGACGCCGCCCGAAAGCCGCCGACCTCGAAACCGTGCTCGGTGGCCTCCGGGCCGCAGCCGAGAGCACCAGGTTGCGGATCGTCGCCGTGTTGGCCGAAGGAGAGCTCACGGTCTCGGAATTGTGCCGAGTCCTGGGCCAGACCCAACCTCGGGTCAGCAGGCACCTGAAACTGCTGTGCGAAGGTGGCCTGCTCGAACGGCATTCCGAGGGCACCAGCGCCTTCTACTCGCCGAGCAGGACCGAGCCCGGCCGGTCGATCTTCGAGGCCGTCCTGGCACTGGTCGATGGCCAGGATCCGACCCTGGCTGGCGATCGCCACCGGCTGGACAAGATCCGTGCCGAGCGGGCCGTTGCAGCCGGCCAGTACTTCGAACGGATCGCCGACATGTGGGACGGTGTCCGCTCGCTTCACGTGGCAGACGCCGAGGTGGAACGGGCACTCCTGGCCATCACCGACAACCACCGGATCGACGGCCGCCCCATCGCCAGCCTGCTGGATGTCGGCACCGGGACCGGACGGGTGCTCGGCCTGTTCGCCGACCGCATCGAACGTGGCCTCGGCATCGACCTCAGCAGCGGCATGCTGAACCTGGCCCGATCGAACCTGCTGGCCGACGGCCATCACCACTGCTCGGTCCGCCACGGCAACGTGTACGCCCCGGACGTCGAACCGGGGTCGTTCGACCTGGCGATCCTGCACCATGTGCTCCACTTCCTCGACGACCCGGCGGCCGCCATCGCATCGGCCGCATCGGCGCTGGAGCCGGGTGGTCAGCTGCTGGTGGTCGACTTCGCCCCCCATCAGCTCGAAGCGTTGCGACGCGACCACGCCCACCGACGTCTGGGATTCCCCGATGACGAGATAGCCGCATGGTGCGAGGCCGCCGGTCTCGAGGACACATCGGTGACCCACCTCGTGCCCCCCGATGACCGCCGACCGGGCCCACGGATCGAACCGCAGAACGGCCAACAACCAGAGCAGCGTGAACTGCTCACGGTCAGCCTGTGGTCCGCCAACCGGCCACTGGCCCGCCAAGAGCAATCACGAGCATCCGCAAACCCCGCCAACGACCGAGCACCCCTGAAGTGAGACACATGAGCACTGATCCAACCAATCCCGACCACCAACATCGGCGGCAACCGTACGACCCCCCGGTCGAGGTCGGTGAGGCGGCCGAGCGGCTGGCCCGCCGGCCGTGGCCTGCCACCCCGCTACGGCCGGAGCTCGAGGTCTCGTTCGAGTTCTTCCCCACCGCCACCCCGGAGGGTGCGGCCCGGCTCGACCACTGCGCCAGTGAGCTGGCCCCGCTGGGGCCGAGCTTCGTGTCGGTGACCTACGGGGCCGGCGGCTCGAGCCAGGACCGCACCATCAAGACGTTGACCCAACTCAAATCGGCGACCTCGCTGGAGCTGGCCGGCCATCTCACCACGGTTTCGGCCAGCAGGGAGGAGACGCTGGAGATGGTCGACCGCTACCTTGACCTGGGTGTGACCCATATCGTGGCTCTCCGGGGTGATCAACCGGCCGATCAGCCCCCGACGCCGCCGGACGGGTTCCGCACCGCCGCCGAGTTGGTGACCGGGATCCGCAGCCACGCCGGCGACCGGGTCGAGATCTCGGTCGCCTCCTACCCCGAGGTCCATCCTCGGGCCGTTTCACCCGAGGCCGACCTCGATCGTCTGAAGGAGAAGATCGATGCCGGGGCCGACCGGACGATCACCCAGTTCTTCTATGACAACGACGCCTTCCTCCGATTCCAGGACCGGTGCCACAAGGCCGGGATCTCGGTGCCGATCGTGGCCGGCGTCATGCCGATCGGATCGTTCGCCAAGACCTCCAACTTCGCAGCCCGGTGCGGGGCCAAGATCCCGTCCTGGATGCCGGAGCTGTTCAGCGGGCTGGACGATGCGCCGGAGATCCATCAGCTGGTGGCGGCGACGTTGGCCGCCGAGCAGTGCCGGGAGCTGGCCGAACGGGGCGTCCGCAACTTCCACTTCTACACCATGAACCGGCCGGAGCTGACCGCCGCCACCTGCCGCATCCTCGGCCTACGACCCCGGAACCAGAGCCCGAACCAGCAGACCGGAGCTTCGCCGGAGCACCGCCCGGCCGGAGCCGGCGAGGCCGGACGTTCGGCCGGGTCGGCCCTTCGCCGGGGGGCCTGAGCCAGTCCACACCCATGGCAGCTCCACTCCGCACCTACCAGTGGAGCAGGTCGACCTCCCAGCGGTCAACCACCGGCCGGGCCGTCAGATCACCCCCGGCTTCGCCCCCTGTCACCCAGAACTGGGGGTGCTTGGCCACCGTGGGATCGACATGGGCAGGCAACATGGCGATCCGCTCCCCGACCGCGGGCATGCCGAGGTCGTCGGGCTTGATCGTGGTGTGCTCATCGGAGCAGAACATGACCTCGCCCCGCAACGACGTGGGATTGCCGTGGTCCATACCGAAGGCCTTGAGACCGGCGTCGACCACGAACCAGCCCCGGGCATTGACCGAGATCACACTGGCCACCACCGACAACGCCATCTCGAACGGCAGGCCAAGCGTGTCGTACTGGGTGTCCATCAGGCAGTAGGAACCGGCCTGGATCTCATTGGCCCAGGTGTTCACCGCGTAGGTTCCCGTACCGCCGGCCGAGACGATGTCACCGCCAACCGCCTCATGGGCCTCAAGCAGCCACCCCATCGACTTCTCGACCTTGGCCCGCTTCTCGTCGAGGTCGTCGACCATCATCAGGTGGCCCTCGTACCCCATGACGCCCCGAACCTCGAGTCCGGCGGCCCGAGCGGCCTCGGCCAGCCGACCGGCGTCGGCCACCGCACAACCGCAGCGAGGCAGGCCGACGTTGACGTCGATCAGCGCCTGGCTGACCCCGCCCCCAGCGGCCGCGGCCACGGTCTCCGGCGAATCGACGGCCACCGTGATCGACGCCCCGCCATCGGCCAATCGCCCCAGCCGGCGATAGTCGACCACCTCGTTTGCCAGCAGCAGATCCTCGGTCAGCCCGGCCGCGACCATGCCCTCGAGCTCCCTGATGGTGGCGGCACAGAACCTGTGATGGCCGGCGTCGGCCAGCCGAGCGGCCAGCGCCGTCGATTTGAAGGCCTTGACGTGGGGCCGCAACGCCGGTCCCGGGAGGGCCTCGGCCATTGCGGCCACGTTCCGGTCGAAGGCCGCCAAATCGACGACCAGGGCCGGCGTCGTCAGCTCACCGATCGAGCCCGGCTCGACTCTCGATGCATCGGTCATGGAACCACTCCTCTGATGCTGTGGTCTGGACACCTCACCGTTGCACCTCCGTCAACCTGGCGGTCAGGAATCGATGCTCGGCTTCGTTCTCGGTCAACGCCAGTGCCCGTCGATAGGCGTCGGCGGCCCGGGGATCGTCAAGCCGGCGAAGCAGGTCGGCGCGCGACGAATGGTAGTAGCGGTAGCCATCGAGGGCTGCCGCCAGGTCCGGGTCATCCAGCATGTCTAGCCCGACCCGGGGACCGTGGGCCAATGCCACCGCCACGGCGTGATTCAAGGTGGTGATGGGGGTCGGTCGGTGGTGGCCCAGCGCCTCGTAGAGCAGAGCGATCTGGGCCCAGTCTGTCGCCGCCGCCGACGCCGCCCCGGCGTGCAGGGCGTTGATCGCCGCCTCCAACTGGTACGGCCCGGGGGACCCGAGGGCCAGCGCCTGCTCCAGGGCCCGGTCGGCCTCGTCGATCATGGTCCGGTTCCATTCCCGGCGATCCTGGTCCCCCAGCAGCACCAGATCTCCCCCGCCGTCGACTCTGGCCGGCCGACGGGACTCGATGAACAGGAACAGGGCCAGCTGCCCGTGGGTCTCGGCATCGTCGTTCAGTAGGTCCGCCAGGAGCCGGGCCAGCCGGATGGCCTCGCCGGTCAGGTCCGGCCGGAGCAGATCCTCGCCGCCCGATGCCGCATAGCCCTCGTTGAAGATCAGATACAGGACGTGGTGAACCGCGCCGAGCCGCGACAGCAGCTCGGCATCGTCGGGGATGCGGAACGGGATGGCGGCGGTCGCGATCTTACGTTTTGCCCGAACCAGCCGCTGGGCCATCGTGGTCTCCGCCACCACGAAACCACGGGCGATCTCCCCGGTGGTCAAGCCGCCGACCGAACGCAAGGTCAGCGCAACCTGGGCTTCAACCGACAGCGCCGGGTGACAGCAGCCGAAGATCAGGCTCAACTGGTCGTCCCGCAGGGAGTTTCCGCCGCCGACCGGTGGACCGTCGGCCAGCCTGGCCTGGAGCCGGGCCAGTTGGGCCGCCTTCTCCTTGCCCCGCTGCTCCCGTCGGATCCGATCGACGGCCCGGCGCCTGGCCACGGTGGTGATCCAGGCCCCGGGTCGATCCGGAATGCCGTCGTCGAGCCACCGTTTGAGCGCCACTTCGGCCGCGTCCTGAGCTGCGTCCTCGGCCAGCGCCAGGTCGCCAAGCTCGCCGACCAGGGTGGCCACCAGCCGGGGCCACTCGTCGCGGACCAGCGCCTCGATCCTGCGATTGATCCGGTCGGTCATACGATTGCCGATGCCACGGGTTGGCCGCTGATCCGGTGCCCGGGCTCAGTTCTCGAATTGGGGAACGGGCCGGACCTCGATGGTGCCGGTGGCGGCGTGGGGGATCTTGGCGGCCCAGGTGATGGCCTCGTCGAGTGAGTCGCAGTCGAGGATGTAGAAGCCACCCAGTTGTTCCTTGGTCTCGGCGAACGGCCCGTCGGTGGTGATGACCTCGCCGTTTCGGAGCTGGACCGAGGTGGCCGAGGCGGTCGATTCGAGCGGCTCACCGGCCAGGTAGACACCGGCGGCCACGGTTTCCTCCCCGAAGGCGTTGTAGCCGGCCATCATCGGGCCGAACTCAGCGGTGGACGGATCAGGATTGGCGATCCGATCGTTTTCGTCTGAGTAGATCAGGCATGCGTATTTCACGTGTTCCTCCTCGGTCGCGCCCCGGGGCCGTTCCCCGCGTTGCTGGTCACGGCGCCGTCCCCCGGCGCCGCACTCGACCCGGGCCCTTGGAGTCCCGCGTCTTGCCCTACGTCGAACAGCGGCAGCCGTTCTCGACAGGTTGTGAGGAAATCTAGTGTCATTGCCGCGGCCACGGGGCCGGTCGGGCACCGGGGTCGGCCCGCCGTCCGCCAGATCGGCGGTCATCCTGACGGTTCGAGCAGCCGAATCACCGCTGAGCCGGGTAGAACGGTGGGGTGGAAACCATCGTGATCGGGGCCGGCATGGCCGGGCTGGCCGCCGCCGTAGAACTGGCCGAGGCCGGCGACGAGCTCGTGGTACTCGAGGCGTCGGACGGTCCCGGCGGTCGGGTCCGGACCGATTCGGTCGACGGGCATCTCCTCGACCGTGGCTTTCAGATCCTGCTCACGGCCTACCCCGAGGCGCAGCGCCTGCTCGACTACGACGCGCTCGATCTGCGGCCGTTCGCCCCCGGGGCGCTGGTGAGGATCGGTGCCGCCTTCCACCGGGTCGGCGATCCGCTGCGGGAACCGACCTCCCTGCTCGACACCGTCCGGGCACCGATCGGCTCGCCCCTGGACAAGGCCAGGATCCTGGCCTTGCGCCGGGCCGCAACGTCTGGCGATCTGGCCGAGCTGTGGCACCGGCCGGAAACGTCGGCCGCCGAGCGGCTGCGGGAGGCCGGCTTCAGCACCTCGATGATCGAGCGGTTCCTGCGGCCGCTGTTCTCCGGCATCACCCTCGATTCGTCGCTCGGCGGTTCGAGTCGGGTGCTGGAATTCGTGTTCCGCATGCTGAGCACCGGTGATGCCGCGGTTCCGGCCAGAGGTATGGGGGCGATCCCCGAACAGCTGGCGGCCCGCCTCCCGGCCGGTGCGCTGCGGTTGTCGACCCCGGTCGCAGCGGTCAGCGATTCCTCGGTCACCCTGGAGAACGGCGAGACCTTGTCGGCCGGCAGGGTGATCGTCGCCACCGGGATGACCGAGGCCGCCAAGCTCACCGGGCTCGACGACCGAGGTTGGCGGGGCGTCACCAGTGTCTGGCTGGCGGCCGACGAACCCCCGATCACCGAGCCGATGCTGGTCCTGAACGGGTCCGGCTTCGGACCGATCAATTCGATGGCGGTCATGAGCCAGGTCAGCCCCAACTACGCACCACCCGGCTCGTCCACGATCGTGGTCTCCAGCCCCGAGATCCGACCGGGCCTGGTGGCCGACATGCGACGGCAGTTGGCGTCCTGGTTCGGTCCGGCGGCCAACCGGTGGACGGAGCTGCGGATCGACGAGATCGCCCGGGCCCAGCCCACCCACCCGGTCGGCCACGATCGAACCGGGGCGATCCAGACCGGCTCGGGGATCTGGGTCTGCGGTGATCACCTGCGGGATGCGTCGATCAACGGAGCGATCGGCTCCGGTCGAGCGCTGGCCCGATCGCTGTCCGACGCCGGGGCCGGCTGACCGGGAGCCCGATGCCGGAACTACCGGAGGTGGAGACCGTCCGCCGGCAGCTGGCGCCGCTGCTTCTCGGCCGCCGTGTGGTCGAGGCCGGGTCGCACCCGTCGGCCAAGTTCACACCGGCCACCGCGGTGACCGG
This sequence comes from uncultured Acidimicrobiaceae bacterium, assembly GCA_947259095.1. GTDB lineage: Bacteria > Actinomycetota > Acidimicrobiia > Acidimicrobiales > SZUA-35 > JAHELU01. The sequence continues at coordinate 35,044 of CAMYLA010000006.1, forward strand.
TGCCCGGATCGTGAGCGACGGCCGGCGGGCCAAGTTCCTGATCTTTGGCACCGACGACGACCGGGAGTTGGTGATTCATCTCGGCATGACCGGCCAGTTGACGCTGCTCGATGGCGGCACGGTCGACGGCGGCACGGCCGACGCCGACGATTCCGATGATCGTCATCTCCGAGCCTGGTGGCGGCTGGACGATGGCCGGACGTTGCAGTTCGTCGACGTCCGGCGCTTTGGCCGAATACGAGTGGTACCGACCGGTGAATATAGTTCAATTCCGGCGCTTCATACCGCGGGGCCGGAGCCGTTCGACCCCACCCTGGACGGCAAACGGTTCTGGGCCGACCTGGCAAAGAGCCGGCGGAAACTCAAGACAAAGCTCCTGTCACAGCGTCCCATCGCCGGTGTCGGCAACATCTATGCCGACGAGGCATTGTGGTTGGCCGCCATCAATCCTCGAGCAACCCGCCTTTCCCAGCATCGTGCCGGCCTTCTCCTGGAGGCGATCCGGGAGGTCCTGGAGAAGGGCATCGACAACGGCGGCACGACCCTGCGGGACTATCGCGACGCGGAGGGGCGATCGGGCGGCAACCAGCATTCACTCAGCGCCTACGGCCGGGCCGGGCTCCCTTGTCCTCGATGTGGCACCATCCTCATTTCGGCCCCGATTGACGCAAGAACCAGCACCTGGTGTCCTATGTGTCAGAGACGTTGATGGCAAATAGCATGGCGTAGGGCCCCAGAGTCGCTCAATACCCAGACCTTTTCGACCCTCCACGGTGTTTCGCTGGAGAATCAGGATGTTTCACATGCACGCCGCCGTACTGGACCACCTCCGATTCCTGCCGACCGGGCTCGGACCGAGACAACCCGACCTCCCGATTTCGTGTCTGCCACGGCACGGGACGTCCGTCATCATCGTAGAATTCGTACGATGAACGGGGAGCAGTTGACGGGGCGAGAGCTGGAGGCTTGGAGAACGTTTCTCTCGGCCAACGTCCAGCTGATCGAGCGCCTCGACCAAGAGCTTCAGCAGCGGTCGAATCTGAACCTCACCGACTACGAGATCCTCTCCTCGCTGGCCGGAGCCGACAACCGTCGGCTCCGTATGAGTGAACTCGCCCGGGAGGTCCTGGTCTCCCGCAGCAGGCTCACGTACCGGATCGATCGGCTGACGGAGGTGGAGTTCGTCGTCCGTGAGGAGTGCGAGGACGATCGCCGCGGGCTGTGGGCCATCCTCACCGACGTCGGCCACGGCGCCCTGGAGGATGCCACCCCCGGTCATGTCCGCGATGTGCGGACCTGGTTCTTCGACCTGATCGGGGAGAGTGAGCTGGAGGCAATCGGGGCCGTCATGGCCAGGATCGACGAGAAGCTGGGCAACAACCAGCAGCCGCCGAGCCGATAGCCACCCCGGCGCCAACCCGAACCACGGCCGGGCTCGGCCCGGCCCCGAGCGTGGTCTTGGACGCCGCCGTCGGCATACTCGGGCCATCATGAGATTCCGAGTCGTCGGTGCCGGTCGAGCCGGGTTGTCCTTCAGCCGGGCCCTGACCGCTCGGGGCTGGACCGAGGTCGCAACCCTTGGCCGGGGCGACGACGTTGCCGGGGCCGCGACGGGCGTCGAGCTGGTCCTGGTCGCCGTCCCCGACGACGCCATCGCCGCCGTCGCCGCCGGGATCGAACCGGGATCGGCGGCCATCGTGCACCTGTCCGGGGCCACGTCGCTCTCCGCGCTCGAACCCCACGCCCGCCGGGCATCGGTCCATCCGCTGGTGTCGCTCCCCGATCCCGAAACCGGGGCGGCCCGGCTCACAGCCGGCGCCACGTTCGCCGTGGCCGGTGACCCGATCGCCCGGCGAATCGTCGCCGCACTCGACGGGCGCCCGATCGCCGTTGCCGACGCCCGGCGGCCGCTGTACCACGCGGCGGCAGCGGTCGCCGCCAACCATCTGGTTGCGTTGTGCGCCCAGGTCCAACGGCTGGCGGCCGAAGCCGACGTGCCGGCTGAGATCTACTGGGAGCTGATGGCGTCGACCCTGGGCAACGTGGCCGACGTCGGGGCCCACGCTGCGCTGACCGGCCCCGCAGCCCGAGGCGACACGGCCACGATCGCCGCCCACCTGGCCGCCATGGATTCCGAGGAACACGGCCTGTACCTGGCGCTGGCCGACGCCGCTGCGGAGCTGGCCGGCCGCCAACCGCCGTCGCGCCGGCCGGGCCCGATGATGGGACCATAGACTGCGCTGGTGCGCGATCTGTATTTTCCCGTTCCGACCCCACACCCCGGCCCCCGGTCACGATGAGGCCGGTCCTGGTGGAGACGATCGAGGAGATCCGGGCCGTGCTCGACGAGCACCGGGGTGCGGGCCGGACGATCGGTTTCACTCCCACCATGGGCTATCTCCACGACGGTCACGGTTCGCTGATGCGGGCCGCGGCGGCCGAAAGCGACACCGTGGTGGCCAGCATCTTCGTCAACCCGCTCCAGTTCGCAGCCGACGAGGATCTCGACAGCTACCCCCGCGACCTCGACCATGACCGGCAGCTGGCGGCGGCCAACGGTGTCGACCTGCTGTTCACACCCACGGTCGACGAGATGTACCCCGGCGGCCCGGTGTTGACCTCGGTCTCGGTGGCCGATCTCTCCGAGCGGTGGGACGGGGCGTCCCGGCCGACCCATTTCACCGGCGTGGCCACCGTGGTTTCCAAGCTGTTCAACATCATCGGGCCCTGCCGGGCCTACTTCGGAGAGAAGGACTTCCAGCAGCTGGCCGTGATCCGGCGGATGGTGGCCGACCTCTCGATGCCGGTGACGGTGGTCGGCTGCCCGATCGTCCGGGAGGCCGACGGCCTGGCCATGTCGAGCCGCAACGCCTACCTGTCGACCGAGGATCGGGCCGCCGCCATCGTCCTGCGCCGGACCCTCGACGTCGGCCAGGCGCTGATCGGCGAGGGGGAAACCGACCCCGGGAGGATCGTCGACGCCATGACCGTCACGATGTCGAGCGAGCCCCGGGCCACCCTTGACTACGTGACCGTTGTCGACCCGCTGACACTGCAGGTGCCGGATCGGCTCCATCCACCCGATGGCGACGCCGACCGGGCGCTCCCGTCGGCCCGGTTGCTCATCGCAGCCCGTCTCGGGTCGACCAGACTCATCGACAACTGCTCGGCATCGGTGGGCGTGACCCCCGGGCCGACCGTACCGACCGACCATCGCAGTGGCGGGCCGGCTTCGCGCTCAAGGGAGACCGCATGACCATCACTCGAACGATTCCGGGAATCCGGGCCGCCAAGCGGCGAAACGGGAGCGACCCGCTGGTCATGGTCACCGCCTATGACGCACCATCGGCCAGGGTGGCCACCGAGGCCGAGGTCGACCTGATCCTCGTCGGCGACTCGCTGGCCATGGTGGTGCTCGGCTACGAGGACACCCTGCAGGTGACGATCGACGACATGGCCTACCACACCGCGGCGGTGGCCCGGGCCGGCCCGACCGCGGTGGTCGTCGGCGACATGCCGTGGATGAGCTTCCACGTCTCCGCCGAGGCCACGGTGACCAATGCGGCCAAGCTCATCCGGGCCGGGGCCTCCTGCATCAAGATGGAGGGCGGCTCGAAGCGGATCCCGATGATCGAGGCCATCGTCGCCGCCGAGGTACCGGTGATGGCCCACATCGGCCTCACCCCCCAGTCGGCAAACGTCATGGGCGGCTTCAAGATCCAGGGCCGTGAGGCCGAGGCGGTCGGACAGATGATCGAGGAGGCGAGACTGCTGGAGGAGGCGGGCTGCTTCGCGCTGGTGATCGAGGGGGTCCCCGATCTGGCGGGCCGGCTGGTCACCGAAGCGATCGACATTCCGACCATCGGCATCGGGGCCGGCCCGGAAACCGACGGCCAGGTGCTGGTGTACCACGACATCATCGGCCTCGAGAACCGTTTCAAACCGAAGTTCGTCCGCCGGTACGACAAGGCGTTCGAGAGCCAGACCGCAGCCCTGGCGGCCTATGCGGCCGACGTACGAAGCGGGGCGTTCCCCGCCGAGAACGAAACCTACGCCGCCAGCGACGAGCTGACGGAGGCTCTCGGGCTGTACGGCAGCGGACCGGGCGCGGCACCGGACGACCGAGCCAACTGACCGATGCCGACGATCGTCCTCCACGCACCCGGTACCTTCGAGCGGGCGTTCGCCCGGATCCGCGCCGAACTGGACGTCCCCCGGAGTTTCCCGGCCGATGTCGAGGCCGAAGCGGCGGCGGCCACCGCCGATGGCCCGGTCAGGGTCGACGCCCGCCACCTGCCATTTGTGGCCGTCGATCCCCCAGGGGCCAGCGACCTCGATCAAGCCTTCATGGCCGAACGACTCGGCGACGGCTACCGGGTCTTCTATGCCATCGCCGACGTCGGCGCCTTCCTGGTTCCCGGCAGGGCGGTCGACCTCGAGGCTCGGCGACGGGGCGCAACGCTCTACAGTCCCGACACCAGAACCCCGCTCCATCCCGAGATCCTCAGCGAGGATCGAGCCAGCCTGCTGGCCGGCACGGAGAAGCCGGCCCTGCTGTGGACCATCGATCTCGACGGCGAGGCCCGGCCGGTCGATTGGCGGCTGGAACGGGCGATGGTCCGGGTCGAGGAGGCGATCTCCTATGCCGAGGCCCAGCGCCGCATCGACGACGCCGGCGACCAACGCCTGATGCTGCTGGCCGAGATCGGCGCCCTCCGCCAGGAACGGGAGGCCGAGCGGGGCGGTGTCAGCCTCAACCTGCCGGCTCAAGAGGTGGTGGAGCAGGGCGACAGCTACGCCCTGGCCTTCGACCGATCGCTGCCGGTCGAAGGGTGGAATGCCCAGATCTCGTTGCTGACCGGGATCGTTGCCGGCCGGACGATGATGGAGGCCGAGGTCGGGATTCTGCGGACTCTGCCGCCACCATACGAGGACGATCTCGATCGGTTGAGGCGGACCGCGGACTTCCTGAAGCTCGACTGGCCCCGCCAGACCACCTACGCCGACTTCGTGCGCAACCTGACACCCAACGACGCCCACTGCAACGCCTTCCTCCTCCAGGCGGCCCGGAGTTTCCGGGGGGCCGGGTATGTCGGGTTCGACGGTGAGACGCCGAGGCACCCCGAGCACGGTGCCATCGCCTCGGTCTACTCCCATGTCACCGCCCCGCTCCGGCGGCTGGTGGATCGGTTCGGCAACGAGGTGCTGCTGGCCCTGTTCGCAGACAGGCGGCCCCCGGCCTGGGCTCTCGAGGCACTCGATGAGCTGCCATCGCTGATGGGTCGGTCCCGGCAACGTGAGTCGGCGTTGGAGCGGGCGATGCTCGACATGGCCGAAGCCCTGGTGCTGCAGAACAGTGTCGGCCAGACCTTCGACGGGTTCGTGGTCGCCATGGACCCCAAGCGGGACCGGGCCGTGGTCCAGATCGCCGAGCCGGCCATCGTGAGTCGGATCCCGGACGCCGGGCGGCGTCTGGCCGAGAGCCTGAAGCTGCGGGTCGAGCGGGTCGACGTCGACCAGCGTCTGGTCGATTTTGAGGTGGTCGACGGCTGAAACCCGCCCGGTCAGTGGGAGTGGGGCGGGACGCTCGACCCCTCCGACGGCTGGATGATCACGATCCCGTTTCCCTCGAAAGCGAGCTGCACCGCCTCACCGGAACCCCGACCGACCAGGGCCTGGGCCTTCATCGTCCGGTTGACGGTGGTGACCAGCGATGAGCTCCAGGCCACCGCGGCATCGGTGTCGGCGAACGTGGCCTGATCGGTTCGAAGCACCACCGGGTCGCCGTCGGTGGTGATCGCAACCCACCCGTGGCCTTCGAGTCGGGTGTTGAACAACCCACCGGCCATCATTCCACCCCCCTTGATCCGCTCGATGTCCCACGCCAGCGAGGGCTCGAAGGCCAGAACGTTGCGACCGTTGACCGTGATCCCGGCCCCGTCGAGGTGGATGACGTGCACGTGGAACCCGGAATCGGCGAGGAACAACTCGCCCTGGCCACGACATCGCATCAACGGCAGACCCTCGCCGGTCATCGCCTTCTTGAGGAACTTGGTGGCCCCGGAACCCTCGTGGTCGAAGTCGATCTGGCCCTGGAAGGCGACCATCGAGCCCTGCTTGGCCAGGACGTCGTCTCCCAACCGGACCTTGAGCAGCCGGCTGTTCTGCCGGATGACCCGTTGGTTCGAATCCACTTCTGCGAACCGCTCGTCGGTCAGCAGTTCGGTGGAGATCCCGCCGATGCTCGCGCCGACCGGACCCGGACCCGGAGCTGCGGGCTCGGCCACCGGCGGGGGCCCGGGCTCGCCTCCCGGTGGTGGGCCCGGGGGTGGCGGGGCCGGGGCCGGGCCAGGCGCTGTGACCGGGGCCGGCGGTGGCGGCGTGTTGGCCACCGGGGGCGGGGGCGGTGGAGCCGCCCGGTCCGGACCACCGCCCGGCCGGGTGTTGTCGGTCCAGTTGCCGCCATCCCAGTAGCGCTCGAGATCGGGGTTGCCGGCGGGGTCTGGGTACCATCCTTCGACCGGGGACATGGCCCAACCCTAGTACCGGGCATCGTCGTCGTCGGGGTCTCGCCCGTGACGTCGATCGACCGGGGCCCGTACAACCGATTGCCAGTAGGTTGGGCGGGTGAGCCGTTCCATCCCCGCACGACATCGACCGAACGGGCGACCGATCGAGCCGGCCGACCTGCTCCGGCTTCGGGCCGTCGGCGACGTCGCCCTCCACCCCGACCACCGGACCGTCGTCTACACCGTCACGTGGCCCGATGCCGCCACCGATGCCAACCGCTCACAGCTGTTCGCCGTCTCGCTCGACGGCGGCGACGCCAGGGTGCTGAGCCACGGCCACCGGGACACCGCACCGACCTTTTCGCCAGACGGGACCAGGCTCGGCTTCATCAGAACCGACGCCGCCGGCTGGTCGCAGGTCATGGTCCTGAGCTGGCCGGTGGGGGAGATTCTCGAGGCGGCCCGGTTCGACGACGGGGTCCACCAGCTCGGCTGGGCGCCGGCGACCGAGGGCTTCGGGGATCGGCTGCTGGCGCTGGCAACGACTCGGCCAGCCGGGCAACTCGGCCTCGAGGATGGGGAACTGGAGCGGCGACCTCGGATCCTCACCACGATCGACTACCGGTTCAACGGCCGGGGCTACATCGACGACCGGCCCCGCCGGCTGTTCGCAGTGCCGGACCCAACCACCGCTCCGGGCGGCCGGATCGACGAGCCGGCCGACGACGGCGATCGATCGGGGCCGCGGGAGATCGCCTCGATCGGCGTGGATCACGGCTGGTTCGCCGTCTCACCCGACGGCTCAAAGGTCGCCGCAACCGCAGCCACCGATGCCGACGCCGACCTGACCGGCTGCAATCATGTCTGGTTGTACCCGGTTGACGGTTCCGCCGAACCGGCCCGCCTGACCCCGGTCGGCGGCCGGTGGGAGACCCTGCTCTGGCACCCGGACGGTGCCCTGGTGGCCACCGGGCGGGCCGATGGATCGGCGGTCGGCTTCAGCCGCCCCCACCGCCTCGACATCGATATCGACACCGCCGGTGACGGCGACAGCGCCGGCGATGTCGACAGGGCCGGCGACCGCCGGATCGACACGGCCACGGTGGCGCCGATCGGGTTCCACGACCACAACGTGGCGCCCGGCTCGCTCAGCGGGAACGGGGCGGCAGCAATCGGAACCGCGGCCGGAGGCTACGATCCGGCCATCCTCTATCCCGGTTTCCGGCGGGGCCGGATCGCCATCGACCGCTACCGGCTGGCCGACGGTGAGCACACCGTGGTGCACGAGGGTCCCCATCAGGTGCAGGCCTTCGATGCCACACCGGACGGCAGCACGGTGGTGGCGGCGATCTCCACGCCGGAGCGGCCGGCCGAGCTGTGGCTGCTCGGCCGGGAACCGGGCGGCAGCGAGTCACAGCCTCTGGTGACCCTGAACCAGGAACTGCTGGCCGAGCTGGACCTGGCCGGCACCGAAGTGGTGTCGGTGACATCGGGCGACGGGACCGAGGTCGAGGCGTTCGTGGTCCGGCCACCGGCCTCGGCACCGGAGCCGGCTCCCGGGCCGGGCTCGACCCGACCGGGTCTGGTCTACGTCCACGGCGGGCCGATGTTCCAGTACGGTCTCGGGTTCTTCGACGAGTTCCAGATCGCCGCAGCCTGCGGCTACGTGGTGATCGGCGGCAACCCTCGAGGATCCGACGGCTACGGCGAGGCCTGGGCCCGATCCATCGTCGGCGGTCTCGGAGACAAGGACTGGGCCGACGTGTCGGCGATCGCCGATCATCTGCAGTCCCTGCCGGAGGTGGCCGGCGATCGGATCGGCATCGGCGGGGGCAGCTACGGCGGCTTCATGGCCGCCTGGGCCCTGGCCCACGATGAGCGCTTCGGCGCCGGTCTGGTGGAGCGGGCGGTCACCTCCTGGAACACGATGTTCGCCACCAGCGACATCGGCAACTGGTTCACGCCGATGATGATCGACGCCACCATCGAGTCGGCGCCGGACCGGGTCGCCGCCCAGTCACCATTGCACCATGCGTCGAAGATCGCCGCCCCGACCCTGATCATCCATTCCGAACAGGACTGGCGGTGTCCGATCGAACAGGCCGAGCAGTTGTTCGCCGCCATCAGACGGAACGGCGGTCTGGCCACCATGGTCCGGTTCCCCGGCGAGAACCACGAGCTGAGTCGCTCCGGCACACCGTCGCACCGGGTGGAACGGTTCGAGATCATCCACGAGTTCTTCGCCAGACATCTCGGCGGCGCCGACTTCGGGACCGCCCACCTGCCGCCCGGCTGACGGCTGACGTCGGGTCAGGCCCGGGGTTCTTCGGCCACCACCAGGCTGAACTGGCGGGCCTCGATGTCGGAGATGGTCAGGCTGACGTCGAACACCGCCTCGGTTTGCGGATCCTCCAGCGCGCACACCATCACCTTGTCCTGGCCGAACACCACCGCCGCGTCCCCGCAGTCGATGTCATCGTTCTCCAGCCGGGACCCGACCGAGGTGTTCAGTGCCTCCACCGCGGCCCGCTCGAAACTCGGCAGTGCCGAGGCGGTGATCAGGTTGGTGGTGTTGACCTGGACCCGACCGAGGTCATCGATGGCCGCCGCCAGGGCGACGATGCGCTCGTCCTCGGTGGTGGCCGTGCACTCGTATGCGGTGCCGACCGTGGCATCGACGACATCGGGACACACGGGCACAAGATCACCGAGCCCGGCCGCAACGGCCACATCGGACCGGATCATGTCCTCGGTGGTCTGTCGGATCGTGAGCACCGGCTCCTCCTCCGGCTCGGACCGGCAGCCGGCGAACAGCAGAGCCAAGGCCGCCAGAGCGATGGGAACCGTTCGCAAACCTGCCATAAACCGTCTCAGCTGGGACCGACGTCTTTCAGCATCGACACTAGCCACCTCGCTGCGCTGTTTTGCGGCATGGGTCGGCTTGGGAGACCCTGCAACGCAGTGCCAGACAACACCGCAACGCCCTTGGCAACGGGCCGTCGCTCGATCCGGTGGCGGTTCGAGGGCCCAACACCGCCTTGTCCGATTTCCGCTAGCCGGATCCGATGACCAGGGCTAAAACACTTGTTATGGAGTCATCTACGGCACGGACCGCCGGCCAGACCACCGCAGCCGCTGCACGGGCCGGGACCCATCGGGCTCCGGGGGCGACCGACGGCGGCACGCTGGACCACGGGGCCTGCTACGAAGCGGTCCGCCGGCGCGACCCCCGGTTCGACGGGCGGTTCTACACCGCGGTGACCTCCACCGGCATCTTCTGCCGACCGTCGTGCCCGGCCCGAACCCCGAGGGCGGCCAACGTCCGGTTCTACGCCCACGCCGCAGCGGCCAGCAACGCCGGGTTCAGGCCGTGCCGCCGCTGCCGGCCCGAACTGGCTCCCGGCCACCCGGAGTGGAACCGCCGGGCCGATCTCACCGGCAAGGCGCTGGCCCTGATCGAACAGGGTGTGGTCGACACCGAGGGGGTGGCAGGGCTGGCCAATCGTCTCGGCGTCAGCGAGCGGCACCTTCGGCGGGAGCTCAACGAGGCGGTGGGAACCGGCCCGACCCAGCTGGCCCGGTCTCGTCGGCTGTGGCTGGCCAGGATGCTGCTCGACCAGACCAACCTGGCCATCACCGACGTGGCCTTCGCCTCCGGCTTCAGCAGCATCAGGCAGTTCAACGACGCCTTCAAGCAGACCTTCGATGCGACCCCGACCGCCCTCCGACGCCGGCCCGACAGCGCCGCCGCAGGTGCAACCGAACTGACGCTGGCACTCCCCTGCCGTGGTGGGGTCCAGTGGGCGGACCTCCATCGGTTCCTCGGAGCCAGGGCCATCGAGGGCCTCGAGCAGTCGACCGGGTCGAGGTTCGCCCGCGGGGTCCCCGGAGGCTGGATCGAGCTCGAAGGCGTGGCGGCCGATGACCAGCTGCTGCTCCACTGTCGATTGGACCGACTGGACCGGGTGGCCCGGTTGGTGCCGCTGGTTCGCCGTGTCGCCGATCTCGACACCGATCTGGGCCCGATCGCCGACCACCTCCGATCGGATCCCGACCTGGCGGCCCGACTCCGGCAACGCCGGTTGCCGCGGCTCCCCGGCGCCTTCGATCCCTTCGAGCTTGCGATCCGAGCCATCATCGGGCAACAGGTCAGCGTCGCCGGGGCTGCCACCACCCTTGCCGATCTGGTTGCATTGGCCACCGGCCACCCCACACCGAGGGCAACACCGACGACGGACCGTCGTGACGGGATCATCCACCACGGGTTCCCGACGCCGGACCAGATCGCAAACGCCCCGCTGGAGCGACTGGGCGTGCCGGGACGGAGACGGGACACGGTGCGAACGCTGGCCGAGGCGGTGGCCGACGGCCGCATCGATCTCTCGGCCGCAGCCGACCGGGATCAGACGATGGCCGGACTGCTCGATGTGCCGGGGATCGGGCCCTGGACCGCCGGTTATGTGGCGATGCGGGCCATGAACGACCCCGACGGCTGGCCCGCAGGCGACCTGGTGCTGCGAACATCGCTGGGGACCGACGCCAAGGAGCTGGAGCGACGGGCCGAGCGGTGGAAACCGTGGCGAGGCTATGCGGCGCTGCTGCTGTGGAACACCGCACGACGTGGCGACCCCGGCGCCGCCGGAGACAAATCAACCAACACCGAACCCCCCAATACAAGGAACGAACGATCATGATCGACGTCTGCAGCTTCGAAACCCCCGTCGGACCGTTGACGGTCCTGGCCAGGAACCTGGATCGAGCGCCGGTTGCACCGGCCGGCTCCCCCGGCGAGCCGGTGGTGGTGGCGGCCGGATTCTGTCCGGCTCGGGATCTCCTCGATCGGCTACCGGCCGACGATGGTCTCCAGTTCCGGGTGGTGGATGACCTCGGCCCGCTCCAGGAGCCGATCCAGCGGTATCTCGACGGCGACGTGGCTGCGATCGACGGGCTGGCGGTGGCCCAACGAGGCACCGAGCTCCAGCAGGAGGTGTGGGACGGCCTGCGGGCCATCCCGCCCGGGGAGACCAGGACCTACAGCGAGCTCGCCGGGGCCACGAGCAAGCCGAAGGCGGTTCGGGCCGTCGGCTCGGCCTGCGGTCGGAACCTGATCGCCCCCTTCGTACCCTGCCACCGGGCGCTCCGCAGCGACGGTTCTCTCGGCGGCTACTACTACGGCCTGGACGTCAAGCGTTGGTTGCTCGATCACGAGTCGACGGCCAACCGGCTGCCACTGGAATCGATGGCCCGCTGACCGGCGGGCCGGCCGGGATCAGGAGGCGGCCGCCGCCCGGAGGTCGTTGATCACGCCGGCGCCCCGATCGGCGTCGTCGACGGTGACCACGAACTCGTTGCCATCCTTCAACCCGAGCCTGATCCCCTCGCCGCCCCGGATCACCACCGCCGCCTTGCCGAAGACCTTCCGGCTGCCACGGTACCCCCAGCCACCGTGCTCCATCGGCTTGACCTCGATGGCGTGGGCAGACTCGATCGCATCGAGATCGACGTGGCTCCGGGGCCACGGCAACATGCCGTAGTTGACGGTCAGCCCCCGGCGGTCGATCGAGACCAGGATCGTGCTGAACGCCAGGGCGGCCAGGCCGCCGATGATCAACGACAGTCCAACCAGCACGCCGAGGGCGCCCCCAAGCCCCACCGAGTCGGTCATGCCGAACAGGGCACCGACGGTCCAAGCGACCCCGATCAAGGTCATCGGCACGGCCAGGAGCATCGGCCAGCCCGACGTGGCCTGGGAATACCAGGCGACGTCGGTGGCGGCGGCCATGTCCAGTCCTGCGGTCGGCTGTTCTTCGAGCGGTGGCGTCGGCGTACGGAACAGCCCGCGAACCAGCCAGCCAACCGCCACCAGCCCCACCAGGGTCGCGACAACGGCGGTGGCGGTCCACAACCACCACGACGGATCTTCCACCTCGGCCCAATCGTCGGCCCCCCGGTTCACCTCGACGGTGAAGATGGAGACCAGAGCGAAGCTGGGGGCGACGGCCACGGCCACGACCGCTGCAGTCCCCCGATAGATCGGGGTCACCCGTCGACCGAGACCGGCCACCACGAAGCCGGCGACGGCAAGTGCCGCCACCACCGCCTGCACGGCCAGGAAGCCCCCGGGCGACAGGGCCGTCCTTGCTGCACCATTGCCATCCCAGCCGACCGCCATCGGGTCGGGTAGCTCCGACCACCGGGCTGCGATCGGACCGATGATGCCGGCCACGGTCAACACCGGGAGAACCACGACCAACATCGTTCGTCGTAGACGCTCGCTCGATTCCTCGATCATCGCAGGTACTCCTCAACCAGTTTCAAGACTTCTGTTCGACCGAGGCCACGACGGCGCGATTCCTCGGCCAACAGCCCGGCCAGCTCCCGGAGCCGGTTGGTCTCGGCCGCCTCGGCCGCAACCGTCACCCCTCGCCCCCGACGCATGTCGAGGATCCCCTCGTCCCGCAGCATCCCGTAGGCCTTGAGAACGGTGTGCATGTTCACATCGAGCGACTGGGCCAGTGTCCGGGCCGGCGGCAACCGTTCACCCACCGCCAGCTCCCCGTCGCTGATGGCCCGACGGATCTGGACCACGATCTGCTCGTAGAGCGGCACACGGCCGGCGTGATCGATCTGGAACAGCATAGTTCTATTTTAACTAGAACAATGCTAACAAGCAACGGCATGTCCTGGCAGCGGGAGTCGCCAGATCCAACGGCGGCCGGCGCTGCATCTCCTAGCTGCCGCCGTCCACCACCTCGTCGCCTCGAAGGGTGGGGACGATGGCGCCGGCGTCCAGCTTCGCAGCCAGGTCGACGTCGGCTTCGAACCCCCGATCGACCAACTCGCGACCGGAACCGCAATCGGCCAGCCTGGCGGCCAGCGACTCCTGGGCCTCGGCAAAGGCGGCCACCGCCACCCTGGCTTCCGGCGAGGCCGGATCGGACCGTCCCCCGCCCGGGGCCCGGTCACCATCGGCACCCCCGTCCGGCTGCAGATGCCCTGCGGCCAACCCGGCCCGGAGAATCGCTCCGGCACCGAGCAGATCCTCGATGGCCGGCCGCAGCGGGCCGGTGGTGCCCCGCCACCGCTCCCCGGCGGCGATCACCGATACCACCCCGCCGGCGGCGGCCGCCGCTCGACCGACCGCAGTGGCGTTTCGCAACGAGCCCACCAGCACCGATCGGGCGCCGGCCTCTTCGGCGGCGAAGGTCAGCGCCGAGCCGTTCGGCGACGGAAGCACCAACCGCAAGCCGGGGGCGATCCCGACCAGCGACGATGGCCGGAGGCTGAGCAGATCCGGTCCCGGTCGTTTGGCGGCCACGATCGCCCCCTTGGCCTTGGCGTACTCGTCCTCACCGCCGTCGTGCCACCGGTAGGGCAACACGACCGCGCCCCGCCCCACTACGATGTCGACCGCAGTGGAGAACGAGAGCACGTCGACGATGACCACGACCGCCGAGCGGGGGGCCAGCCGTCGCAAACCGTTCGGGCCCCAGCCGAAGCGAAACCGGAAGCCGGTCTGCTCAAACCAGTCGGCGGTGTCGTGGGAACTGGCGGTCGCCGCAGCGGGTGGAGTGCTCGGGCCGTCGCTCATACCGCAGTCCACCGGCGGCGCCGGCCGAACACAACCCGTGTTTCGTCGCGTTGGCCGAGCAACTACCGTCTGACCGGAGCGCACGGTGGTGGCCAACCATGGCAGAACAGGTGAACGTCTCGAAGGTTGCCGATGACTCGGTCCTCTTGATCGAGATGGACGACGGGAAGGCCAACGCCCTGTCGTCGCCGATGATCGATGCCATCGCCGCAGCCCTGGCAGACGCCGAGGCCATCGCCAACGCCAGGGTCACCGGACCGGCCGAGGCCGTCGATGTCGGCTTTCTCGATCGGGTGGTCGACCCCGAGGCGGTGGTGGCCACCGCCATCGAGGAGGCGGCGGGGCTGGCCGTGCTCGACGGCACGGCCTACCGGCGGACGATGGCCGGCTTTCGCAGACCCACCCTCGAACGCATGGCGGACCAGATCGCCGCCGACCGGGCCGCGGCCGGGTCACGATAAACCCCACCGGGCGATAGGGGAACGGTTACCGTCCCTGCTCATGGTTTCCGCAGTCATCTTCGACTTCGACGGCACGATCATCGACACCGAGTGGAGTCAGTTCGCCACGGTGCAGGAGGAGTTCCGCCGTCACGGGCACGAGTACGACCTCGACTCGTTCCGGTCCGGCGTTGGCCGGGCCGACGGCCCCCACTGGTTGGATGTGCTGCTGGAGCTGACCGGTCCCCGCAGTGACATCGAGGAGATCCGGGCCCGCCGACTCCAGGCCCACCACGACCTGATCGCCGGGACCGAGATCCGGCCCGGAGTGCTGGAACTGATCGACCGGCTGGAACGGACCGGCCACCGGCGGGCGGTGGCATCGAGTTCACCCAGTTCCTGGGTGGAGCGGCACCTCGGGGACCGTGATCTGCTCCATCGGTTCGAGGTCATCGCCACTCGGGACCATGTCGAGCGGGCCAAGCCGTGGCCGGACGTGTTCCTGGCCGCAGCCGACCGGCTGCAGATCGACCCCAGCCGATGCCTGGTCATCGAGGATTCCCACAACGGCGTGCTGGCGGCCAAGGCCGCAGGCATGATCTGTGTGGCGGTCCCAAACCCGGTCACCGTGGCCAGCGACCTGTCGGCCGCCGATCTGATCCTCGATTCCCTTGCCGATCTCCCCTACGAGCAGTTCGGCCTCCATCGGCGACCGGAAACGAGACACTAGGGAGCGCCGACGGCGCCGGTTCAACCGTCGACCGGCCCGGCGTCCACCTCGATCGTGGCCCCCAGAGCATCGGCCAGGAGGTCCGATCGCTCCTCGGCGGAGTAGATCTCCAACGAAATGTCGGCCCCGGAGGCGGCCATCGGTTCGATGATCAGCTCACCGTCGGCGCCGGTGCCGACCTCGATGCTGGTCACCAGGCCCTGGTGGCTGCGGTCGAGCCCGATGGCGATCCGCAACAAGCCGGCCAGCACCCGAACCATGGCCTGGTCGCCGGGAGACAGCTCGGCGAACTGGGGGTGCTTCGGGCTGGGGTGGCCCCGACGGTGGTAGCGGGCCACCAGCGCCAGCAACTCCCGTTCCCGTTCGGTGAAGCCGGTCAGCTGTTCGGAGTGGCGAACCACGTAATAGGTGTGTTTGTGGTGGGCGGCGTGGGAGATGAACAGCCCGACGTTGTGGACGATGGCCGCCAGCTCCAGCAGCTCCCGGGCTCTGGCGCCGAGGCGATGGCGGTCGACGGTCTGATCGAAGAGACTGAGCGAGAGTCCGGCCGCCGTCTCGGCGTGGGCGGCATCGGGGTCGAGCTGGTGGGCCAGCCGCAGGGCGTTCGAGCGGCGGAGGTCGATCAGCCGTTGACCGGAGCGGTCTTCGTCCGACGCCAGCCGGTCGAACAGCACCCCTTCCCGCAGGGCATACCCCGACACGGTCATCGACTCGATCCGGAACGCGGCGAACACCTCGGCCAGGAGCAGAGAACCACCGACGATGATGTCGGCCCGACGGTCGTCCAGGCCCTCGATCTTGCGCCGCTCCTCAGTGGTGGTGGCGATCAGGCGGTCGATCAATGAAGCCAACTCGATCGCCGAGAACGACACACCGTTCATGTCGTTCGGGGTCTCGCCCCGCTGGGCGGCGATCATGGAGGCGATGGCGGTGATGGTGCCCGAACTGCCAACGGCGATCTCGTGCTCGTTGAACCCCAGTTCCTGAGCAACCGAGGCCAGCGCGTTCTGCAGGTAGGCCCGACATTTCTTGACCGCCTTGGCCGAGACCTCGCCGTCGTCGAAGAAGCGCTCCGTCAGCCGGATGGCGCCCAGCTTCATGCTGCGGGCGGCGATCACGTTGGACCCCTCGCCGACCAGCAGTTCGGTACTGCCACCGCCGATGTCGACCAGGAGCAACCGCTTCTCATAGACCGGCAGTGCCTGCAGCACCCCGAGGTGGATCAGCCGGGCCTCCTCGAACCCACTGATGACCTCGATCTGGATCCCGGTCTCGCTGCGGACCCGATCGATGAACACCTGCCGATTCTCGGCCTCCCGGGTGGCGCTGGTGGCCACGGCGGTGACCGCCGCCTCGTGGGTGGCGGCGACGGCGGCCATTCTGACCAGCGCATCCACTCCTCGATCGATGGCGTCGTCGGCCAGCAGCTTCATCTCGCCGCTGCCCTGCCCCAGCCGGACCATCTCCTTTTCGGTGGTGATCACCTCGAAGCCGCCATCGGCCAGACCTCGGGCCACAACCATATGGAATGAGTTGGTTCCGATGTCTATTGCGGCGTGTACCGCAGCGGGTTGTTGATCGATTTCTCCTCCTGAGAACGCCACCCACCCATTCTGGACCTACCATCGGCGTTTGTGGCGTGGCTGGTGCGTTTGTCGACGATTTTCGCCACCGGCCGGCACGGTCCCGAGGCACCGGATCAGCCCGACGTCGAGCAGCTGACCTCGGCGTTGTGGGATCTGGGCACCACCGGGATCCAGGAGGCGCCGGGCGGGGAGATCATCGCCGGCTTCGACACCGAGCCCGGGGCCAGGACGGCGGCCGAACAGCTGTCGGCCGGCCATCCCGAAACGATCCGCGCCGCCGCGGTCGAGCCGGTGCCCGCGATCGGGCGATGGCCACAGGGTGACGGCGCTCGAACGCTCACCGTGGCCACCGGTCGATTCCGGTTCGACATGGAGATCGATCCGGCCGGTGTGTTCGGCCACGGGGCCCACCCGACCACCATGCTGGCACTGCAGCTCCTGATGTCCGGCGACGGGCCGGGACGCCGGGTGCTCGATGTCGGCACCGGTACCGGCGTGTTGGCCATCGCTGCGGCCATGGCCGGCGCCACCGAGGTGGTGGCGATCGACATCGACCGGCGGGCCGTCTCGGTGGCGGCCGACAACGCCGCCCGCAACCAGGTTGCCGTCACCACCACATCGATGACCATCGACGAGCTGCTCGAATCGATCGACTCGTCGACCCCGGGCTCGAGATTCGACACCGTGGTGACCAACGTGCTGCTGCCGGTGCATCGGGAGCTGGCAGCCGATATTCGTCGCAGCCTTGGGCCCGGCGGCCGGCTGGTCACCGCCGGGTACCTGGTCGAGCAGGCAGACGAGGTGGTCGGGCTCTACTGCGGCCCCCCGCCCGAGGGTGGAGCCGGGGGCGACCGCCACAACCGCGCCGACCTACCGGACGAGGGTTTACTCATCGACGACGAACGCCGCGCCGAGGGCTGGATCGGCCACCGATTCCGGCCCCGCCGCTGAGACGGGCCGGACCGAACGGGCGGTCCTCGTGATCTAGCCGGATGAGCTGAGCCCGCCGCCCGCCGACGGCGGCCCACCGTCGGCCGGCCGCGGTTCGGTTCCGAGCACCAGATCACTGTGGCGAGGCTGGTCCGGTTCGCAGGTTTCACCGTCGCCGTCGGTGTCGAGGCCGTAGACGTCATCGCCCATCACCACTGCGGCCTCGGTCGAGTAGAGCGGCCCGTCGCCGTCATTGGGGCAGTCGACGTCGCTGACGTCGGGCACGCAGCCGCTGTAGTTCGAGTTGCACAGCCGCGGTCCCTGCTGGAGGGCCGGCCGGTCGGGCTCCCCGTCGGCCGCCTCGACCGACATCGACGCCGCCGGGTTGGTCGTCGGTGACGGATCGATGGTGACGGTGGCGGTCGGATCGGACAGCGGACTGAACCGGCGATGGTCCACCGTCGTCCTGGCGGTGCCGCCCAAGTCGATGGCGGTCGACAACGCCTGGTCGCTGCCATCACCGGAGCTGACGACCCGACGGTACGAGGTCACGGCGGTCGCGCCGGCCAGCACCAGGGTGCTGATCACCACCACCGCGCCGACGAGCGAGATAGGACTGCCGATCCATGACGGTGGTGTCACCGGTGGACGGTCGATGGTGCGAACGACCGGGTTGACGTCCTGGGCCAGGACCCCGGTCGCCACCGGTCGCAGTTCATCGTCTTCCTCAACAACGTCTTCGCCCCGATCGCCATCGTCGCGCTGGCCGGCGGGGTCGCCGTGACCGCCAAGATCGCCATGATCGCGTTGGTCGCCGGCCAGGACCGGCCTCCGAAGCGAACGCAGCCGGAGCGTCACGCCACCGTCGGCCTCGACCGGCCTCGGCGCAGGATCCCCGACCACCGGCAGTTCGCGCTCGACCCGTGGTTCATCCGGCAGCGCCTGGTCCACGGTCGATTCGAGCACGGCGGGGGAAGTCAGCGGCGAGCCAGGGGGCCCGGCGGGCACTCGACCATCGGTCAGATCGAGGACCTGCTCATGGAGCGAAGGGCCGGGAACCGGCGGCGGTGCCGAGGAGTGGTTCTCGGGCTGGGGATCGGGCTGCAGCCGAGCCTCCGGCCGGTTCGGATCCTGCGGTTCAGCGTCGTCGGTTCGGCCCGGGGACCGGGGCTCGGACCTCGGCCGCGACGGGAGGATCGGCGGCTGGGGGGCTTGGAGCGTCGGGGAGCCGACGGGGGCCGAGCCAAAACGTCGCCGCGCCGTCAGGGTGCCCCCGACCGCCACACGATCGGGCCCGGGGTCGTCGAGGTTCATGGCAGGGACTGCAGGAGCGATGCCGGCGGTCTCCGACTCGGCCGCAACCGGGACCTGGCCCGGAGCCGGAGCCGGGCCTCGAGCGGCCGACGATGCGAGACGGTCGGGCCGTCGATCGTCCAACGGCTCCCGACGCCGCCGCTTGTGCAGCTCCCGTCGATCGCGACGATCGTCGGAACCGTCCGACTCCTCCTCGGCCGTCGGGGCCTCGACCTTGGCCACGACCTCCCAATCGCCGGATGATGTGACCGTGCGCTCCACTGCGGTGAACCGGGCCGCATTCTCCCGACGGACCACCCGCTCCCGTTGCATACGAAGCTGCAGCCAGCGACGGAAGACGTTGGCCGCCAATCGTTTGCTCACGGTGAACTTCAGCTCGCCGTGCGTCGGCCAGTTCACCGGCAGGACCGCCGGATCGTCGCCGTGGGGCCTGATCAGCATGACCTCCTGCCAGCGGGCGGCGATGGCGAACGAGATCGACGGCCGGCAGAAGATCAGGCCCATGTCGGTTGCCACCAGCTGGAACGAATCGTCTCCGATCCGTCGGCCGCGACTCTCGGCCTCCCGAAGGAGGGCGTCGTCGAGGCCGTGAAGCCGAGCCTCGCCGCAGTCGAAGTAGGACCCCGGATCCAGTGGATCCAGGAAGTCCCTCAATGCGGCAGATGGTTCGTGCCTCCGATAAGGGATTCCCT
The DNA here is from genome assembly GCA_947259095.1 of uncultured Acidimicrobiaceae bacterium. Classification (GTDB taxonomy): domain Bacteria; phylum Actinomycetota; class Acidimicrobiia; order Acidimicrobiales; family SZUA-35; genus JAHELU01. The sequence continues at coordinate 54,836 of CAMYLA010000006.1, forward strand.
TTTCCTGAGTCACCGTCAGATGACACTATCGGAACGTTGCGACAACGACCAGGGTCTATTTCAGCAAAAGACCCAATCCATGCATGTCGATGCTTTCGCCAATAGCGCAAACCCATTTGTCGATTCATGTCGATTGAACCAACGGTCGGGATCGGCCGGCGGCCGGGGGATGGCAGCGGGCGGCCAGGCTCGGGCTAACGTCGACGGCCATGGCAACGTTCGACAATCGCATCACCAGAACCCTCGGCATCGAGACGCCGATCATCCAGGCCCCGATGGGCTGGATCGCCAGGGCGCAACTGGCATCCGCGGTTTCGAACGCCGGCGGCCTCGGCATCATCGAGACCTCGTCGGGCGAGCTCGATGCGATCAGAAACGAGATCGCCAAGATGGCCGATCTCACCGACAAGCCGTTCGGGGTGAACGTGGCCCAGGCTTTCGTCCGGGATCCCGACATCGTGCAGTTCGTGATCGATCAGGGCGTGAAGTTCGTGACGACGTCGGCCGGAGATCCGACCCGCTACACCGAGCAGCTGAAGTCGGCCGGGCTGACGGTCTACCACGTCGTACCAACGCTTCGTGGAGCGATGAAGGCGGTGGACGCCGGGGTCGACGGGCTGATCGTCGAGGGGGGCGAAGGTGGCGGCTTCAAGAATCCCGATCCGGTGGCGTCGATGGTGCTGTTGCCGTTGGTGAGGTCCAAGGTCGAGGTACCGATCGTTGCCGCCGGGGGCATGCTCGACGGCCGGACCATGGCCGCCGCCTTCGCCCTCGGCGCGGAGGCGATCCAGATGGGCACCAGGATGGTCTCGGCCGAGGAGAGTCCGGTTCACGAGAACTGGAAGAAGTCGATCGTCGAGGGAGGCGAAACCGAGACCGTCTTCCTCAACCAACGCCATTCGCCGGCGTTGCGGGCCCTGAAGACCGAACGCAGCAGCAAGCTGCAGTTCGCAGAGCACAACGTGTTCGGCGACTTCGGCAACGCCCGAGATCTGTACTTCGGTGGCGACATGGAGGCGGCGATCGCCCTGACCGGCCAGGTGATGGGCCGGATCGACGAGGTCCGGCCGGTGGCCGACGTGATCACCGAATGCGCCGAGGAGTTCTTTGCCGTTGTCGGCGAGATGGCCGACCGCTATCTGGCGGGCTGATCGGCGGTCGACCCGGCACGGCAACCGCCGGTTATCATTGTCCAACCACCGCCAACGTCGAGCACGGCGGCCGGGCGTCGACCGTCCGTCAATCGACGAAGCCGAGCCGAACGGGAGCCGCCGTGGGACGGCGCACCACCCCCGAAATCCATCGCCTGTTGCGGCCGCTGATGCTGGCCGGCCTCCTCGCCGTTGCGGCGGTGGTGGCCGTCCCCACCCCCGATCCGTCTGCGGCCCAGGAGACCCGATCCCAGGCCACCGGGGACTGCCCGACGATGACCGACTCGATCAACCGCCTGTTTCTCGCCTACTTCAACCGGCAACCGGACGAGACCGAGTTCCTCGATACCACCGCCCGTTACCGCTCCGGCCAGGCCGGCCTCCAGGTGCTGTCGGAGGAATTGGCCAGCTCGGCGGAGTTCGGCACCCGGTACGGGTCGGTCGACGATCAGCGTTTCGTCGACCTGGTGTACCGGAACGTGCTGCGACGGGATCCCGAACCATCGGATCGGGAGTTCTGGATCACCAGCCTCGGTTCGGGCTACCCCCGGGGCACGATGATGCTGGCTTTCAGCGAGTCCGAGGAATTTGTGCAACGGACCGACACCGCAGTGCCGCTGGCCGGATTTCTCCGGTGGTACCCCGGGGGTGCCCACTGGTACTGCGGTACCGGCCCCCGCTCGGCGTTGAACATCCGGCCGCTGGCCGAACCGACCCTGTACGCCGATTTCATCTTCCGCAACCGCAGCGGCGGGCAGGGTGTGATCGCCATGCAGACCCTGTTGAACGGGTCGATCCACATCACCATGACCCAGGGTTCGCTGCCCCCCGGGTTCTCCGAATACCAGTGGGACGGGCTGTTCGAAGGCGACGGCAACTACGGCACGGCGCTGCGGATCGAGGCCGGGCAGAACACCTCGTGGATCGTCGTGTTCTATCCCCAACCCATCGGCATCGAACGGTTAGGGTGGCGGCCCCAACTGTGAGACGAGCATGGCAAATCCAGTCGTACCCCCTTCCGCCGCGGTGATCGCAGCCGCCTCCGGCCAACCGGCCGGACCGGGCCGGCATTGACCGGCAGGACACCAGGTCGTTCCCCGGCCGGCCTGCGGGTTGCGATCATCGTCGCCACGGGTCTCGGTCTGATCCTGGCTGCGGTCATGGTCCGGGCGATCGTCGACCGAGCCGATGACGGGGAAGATGGGACCGCGGTCGACGGCAACACGACCCCGGCGACCGACGCCAGGCTGGGTTCGGAGACCGTCGAGGGCGAGCAACCGCCGCTCCCCGCAGGCTCTGAGCAGCCGACCACCGGGCCGGCGGAAGGCAGCGACGCCGAAGCCGACCCCGAAGACGGAGACCGCCAGGACGCCGACCCGGCCGACGAGCAGCCGCCGGTGCCATCGCCGGACGACATGGCTCTGCCGACCTCGGTCGAGGGCATGATCGACGCACTCGACGAGGCCGAGACCGCAGTCCGAGATCCGCTCCTGTCTACGACGATGATCGACCAGTGGGGGCGGCGGCAGCAGGCGTTGTACCGCCAGCTGTCGCTGAACCCGGACTGGGCTCCGGACGTCCTGGCCGGGGCCGACCCGACCGTCGCCGATGCCGTTGCCGCCAACTACGAGGCGCGGCGGAGTCTGTCGGCGCTGGTGGCCGGCGAGCAGACCAGCAGCGCCCTGCCGGCCTGGCGGGTGGTCCCCCCTCTGCCGGCGGAGGAGCTGCTCGGGCTGTACAAACAGGCCGAGTCCCAGTCCGGTATCCCCTGGGAGTTTCTTGCTTCCATCCACCTGATCGAGACCAGGATGGGTCGTATCGAAGGGGTCTCGACCGCCGGTGCGCTCGGCCCGATGCAGTTCCTGGCGACCACCTGGGCCGAGTGCTGCGAGGGCGATCCGCTGGTGCCGGCCGACGCCATCGCCGGTGCCGCCGCCTACCTCACGATCCGGGGCGGGCCGGACGACATGGAGCGGGCGATCCTCGGCTACAACAACTCACAGCGCTACGTGGAGGCGGTGACGGCCTACGCCGCGGTGATGATGGACGACGAGCGGGCCTACCACGGCTACCACGCTTGGGAGGTCTACTTCCGAACCACCGACGGGCTGATCAGGATTCCCGTCGGCTACGAGGAGCAGGCGCCGGTACCGGTCGACGAGTGGGTGGCCGTCAACCCGGAAACGGTTTTTGATCCCCCGCCGGTCGACGGCTGAACCGTGGGCCCGATCAGGCCGCCGAGGGACTGCCGTCGGGTGGTGGTGGCCGGCCCGGCCCCCAGGTCACGAAATCGCCGGAGGCGACCCGCCGGGGTTCCACCGTCTCGGTCACCAGCTGGATCCAGACGCCGCCTTCGCCGTCGATCGTCCCGGCCAAGGCGAAGGCCGAGGAGTCGGGGGACCAGCCGGTCACGCTCTGGGTGTACTGGGCGAAGAACGGCAGGTAGACCTGGCCGTACTTCCGGGTGATGACGAACTCCGGTGATCGTTCGGTTGGCGGCCCGGCCCCATCGGACCAGAAGTTCCACCGGCCGACCGGGCGCCGATTCTCGACCTCGACCCCCAACCACGCCAGGAGGCCGCTGTCCGGGCTCCATTCCCAGGCCGCCGCCAACTCGGTTGTGACCACCTGCTGGTCCAGGGTTGCGAGATCGAGCACCACCAGCCCGGGGCGACCGTTCTGGATGGTCGATGTCGAGCCGTCGAGGGTGATGAGCGACGGGCCGGGCTCGCCACCGGTGACCTGATAGGCGACCTTGGTCCGGTCGGGGCTGAGAACGAACCGGACCGGCCCGCCGAGGTCCACGATCGGCTCCACCCCGCCACGTTCCACATCGAGGTAGGCCAGTTGATCGTCGGCAACGATCAACGCCCGCTGATCGTCGACCCACGCCGGAGCGCTGAAACCCCCCGAGACCGGCAGGACGGGAACGAACCCCGGGTCGCCGTCCGCTTCGGGGTCGTAGCGATCGATGGATGAACTGCCGACATGGCCGAGCAGCCGATCGGGACCCGGCGACCAGGAGATGTAGAACGGCGCCCCCCGACCGAGGGGCTCGATGGGCAGGCCGGGATCGACCACGCCGACCTCGACCTCGCTCCCACCGGGGGCGTTTCGAAGATAGGCCAGCCGCTGATCGTCCTCGGTCCACTGGAGATAGAACGCCGGCGGCCCCTCGGCATTGGCCCGTTCCGGCTCGCCGCTCGGCTCCCCGTCGTCCCCGAAGTTCTGGACCTGCACCAGCTGGCGGTCCGGGGAGATCGAGCTCCAGGCCAGCCGCTCACCGTCGTGGGACCAGGTCGGCTGACCGGCCACCACCGACTCCGACCCGTCGAGCACGTCGAGCCGGGCCCCGTCCGGCCGCGCCACTGCGATGGCCGGGCCGTCACCGATGGCCAATCGACCACCGAGATCGGCCAACCGCTCGGTCAGTTCCTCGTCGGAGATCGACGGGGTGATCGGGTCCGGGCCGCCGCTGTTGTCATCCTGGCCGCCGCTGTTGTCGTCCCCGTCGTTCTGCTCATCCGGCTCGGGATCGGCAGACCCGGCATCGGGGTCGGACCCATCGCCGTCCTCACCGGCGCCGACCGATGGCGCGGTCGAGTCGATCGTGGGGTCCGATTCGAGTCCGGGGGCCGAGTCCTCCTCGGCTCCCGAGCAGCCCGAGGCCATGACGAGACACACGGTGACCGTGGCTATGAGCCGTCTAACCAGGCGTGGGGGAATGGGCCAACACTAACCGTGGGCAGCGCCCCCACCGGCATCGGCACGTCGACCGCACGGGCGGCGAACCGGTGGTGAAATGGGCCGCTCGGACGAAATGAGGTAGTACTTACTGTTCTATGAGCGCAGCAACCACGGGCCAGGACGACCGCGAGGACGCTGGGGTGAGGGGAATACGAGCCGAACCGGTGTCGCAATGGCTGGAGGCCAACATCGAAGGGGCGCAGGCACCGTTCTCGTTCGAGTTCATCACCGGCGGGCACTCCAACCTCACGTTCAAGGTCACGGCGGCGGACGGCCGGCGGCTGGTGCTGCGGCGGCCGCCACTCGGCTCGGTCCTGGCGACGGCCCACGACATGGCCCGGGAGCACAAGATCATCTCCGGGGTCGGGAACACCTCGGTGCCGGTGCCGGCCGCACTGGGGCTGTGCGAGGACGAGTCGGTCAACGACGCCCCGTTCTACATCATGGACCACGTCGACGGTGTGGTGCTCCACGACGCCGAGATCGCCGATGCCGAAATGCCGTTCCACGACACCCGGCGGAACCTCTCGACGTCGGTGGTCGAGGTGCTGGCGGCCCTCCACACCGCCTCTCCCGATGACATCGGGCTGGGAGATCTCGGCCGCAAGGAGGCCTACCTCGACCGGCAGCTGAAGCGCTGGAAGGGTCAATGGGAAAAATCCAGGACCAGAGAGCTCCCTTCGATGGAGCGGGCTTACGATCTGCTGGTCGAGGCCAAGCCGGAGCAGCGCCATACCGGCGTGGTCCACGGCGACTACCGACTGGGGAACATGCTGGTCGATCCGGCGGCGGGAACGGTTGCCGCAGTGCTCGACTGGGAACTGTGCACCCTGGGCGACGTCATGGCCGACGTCGGCTACATCCTGAACAACTGGGTACAGCCCGGCGAGGACAGCCTCCGGGGAGCCACTGCGTTTCCGACCATGCACGGCGGGTTCTCGACCAGGGAGGAACTGGTCGAGGCGTATTCGGCCATCACCGGTTTCGAGGTGGAGAACGTGAACTACTATCGGGCGTTCCAGAACTGGCGGCTGGCGGCCATCGTGGAAGGAGTGCTGGCCCGGTACCTGAAAGGGGTCATGGTCGACGACACCGTCGACACCGACCAGTACCGGGACCAGGTCGAGAACCTGGCGGACGAATCGCTTCTGCTGATCGACACCATGGGCTGACGTCGGCACTGGAAGTTGGAACCACCACCGGCTCAGCAGCCGGCCCGACGAAAGCCGGCCGCTTGGATCGGTCGGCCCGATGAAAGCCGGCCGCTTGGATCGGTCGGCCCGATGAAAGGAGCAGTTTGAGCGAGCTCAAGATCCTGGTGACGAACGACGACGGCATCGATTCGGTCGGGCTACGGGTCCTGGCCACCGCCATGCGGCGTTTCGGTGACGTCACGATCGTCGCCCCCGACTCGGAGTACTCGGGAGCCGGCGCATCGATAGGACCGCTCCACCTGATGGAGACGGTGATCCACCCGGTCGACGTGGAAGGGGTGGAGGCCGCCTGGACGGTCAACGGACCGCCGGCGCTGTGCGTGTTCTACGCCAGGATGGGTGCGTTCCGGTTCACACCCGACCTCATCGTCTCCGGCATCAACCCCGGCGCCAACCTCGGCCGGGCGGTGTATCACTCCGGCACCATCGGGGCGGTGCTGACCGGTCGGAGCGGCATGATTCCCGGGATCGCGGTGAGCCAGAGCTTCGCCGACCCGATCGACGACAGCGAGCGGGCCAGGCTGGACTACGACGAGCGGGTCAGCCGCCAGCTGTGGGATTCGGCGGCCGAGGTTGCCGCCCAGGTGGTGGCGGGCATGGTCGAGAGCGCTTTCGAAGACGTGGCCGTCGTCAATCTCAACGTGCCGAACCGTCCGGTGGAGGAGATGAAGGGCTGGCGGTGGACCGAGGTCGGCCTCACCCCACCGTGGGCCATGAACGAGGCCCGGCTGGTTCCCCGCCCCCAACCGGGTGGTGACGCAGACGGGGATCCGACCAAGACCGTCTACGGTGTCGAGACCAGCTGGGGTGAGCAGCGGCAGCAGTCGCCGGAGACCGACGCCGCGGCCATCCTCGACGGCAGGATCTCGATCAGCATGCTGAGTCGGATCACCGCCACACCGGCCGACGCCCCGGCCATTGACCACCGGCTCGACGAGCTGCTGGGTCGCTGACCATCGGCGCGGCTTCGACGGCACACCCGTCGTTGGCCTCAGCGCTCGACGAACAGCAGATCGCCGGACCCACGGGTTGCCAACCCCCGGTAGGCGACCGTCTCCTCGGACGCCAGGTCGGTCACGAACACCGTCGCCTCGCCTCGCCGGCCGACGACCCAGGCCAGCCATCGGCCGTCGGGAGAGACCGTCGGGCTGGCCAGGCGGTCGAAGTCGAGCCGGTCGCCGCTCTCCCGATCGAGGAGCTGCGCTTGCCCGGCACCGTCGATCGTCTGCAGCCACCGGCCCCCGGCCAACAGTTCGGCGCTGACAACCGACCCGTTGGCCACCGGATCGCCAACGGGCTCGCCACCGACACGACCGACCCAGGAGTAGTCGCACCGCCCGCCGGCGCAGTCCTCCATGAGCACCGACGCATCGTCGTAGGTCAGCACCCGACCGTCGCCGACCCGCCGGTAGCCGTCATCGCCGTAGCGGTAGACCCCGTCGGGCCGACTCGAGTACTCGGGCCCGGGGCTCAGCACCTCGAACCGCCCGACCGGTGGCTTCGAAGCGGCCGCCGCCGACCCGCTCTGCTCGTAGCGGTCACCGGGACGGCGGGCCACGACCCGGTTGGCGGCGATGTCGAACAGCTCCCAACGGCCGGAGCCCACCGGCTCCCCTGACGGGTGCTCCATGTCGCGGGAACGATCGAGGATCCACACCATGCCGTCATCGGCCGCCGGGGCCACCGGCCCTGTTTTCCAGATCAGGGCCTGCTCCCCCGGCTCGGCGGTGGACACCCAACCGGAGACCTTCGCTTCCCCCTGGTACAGCACCACGTCGCCGCCCGTGGCCAGCACCGGGTAGGCCTGAATACCGAAATCGACCAGCTCCCCGGTGTCGAGATCGATCCGCTGCAGCGGATCGGTACCGCCGTAGAACAACCAAAGCCCGGTCGGCTCGCCGAGCAGGAACTCACCGGGCGCCATGGAAGTCCTCGACACACTGTCGGGTCCGGCGACGGAACCGATGTCATCGCCGGCGTTGGTGTCGCTGACGTTTGTCGTGGGGGTTGGCGTGGTCGCCAAGAGGCCGGGCCGGGTGCGCTGGGTGTTTCCCGCCACACCGTCCCTCCTGTCGTCGGAGCCCAGCCGACCGACAACGGTCAGCCCCGCGAGCATCACGGCCACGCCGACCACCAACAACAACAGCGGCCGGGACCGGCCGCCGCTCACCACCCGCCCGGTGACGACGCTGGTCGTCGCCTCGGGCCCCGGCCGGCCGACCCAGGCCCCGCCGGAGCGCCGCTCGTCGGCCGGTTCGTGCTCCACCATCGCCAACAACGGTAGACCGGACCCACCGGTTGGGGCCCCTTCGTTGCCAAGCCGGACAGCCTCGACCGCACGCCGGCGACACCGGGAAAACACCCCAAGATGCGGGTGCCGAGCAATCCGCCGCAGCTGCTATGGTCGAATCAGCCGGTTTCCGAGCCCCGAGCGCCGCAACCCCGTGTTGCGTCGGGCGGGTCGAGGGGCCGGCCGCAACCCCCGTGGGTTGGCGCCAACAGGCAGTGCGGGAGAGTGGTCGAGTCATCGGCCCGCCGAAGGAGCAACCGCCCCGGAAACTCTCAGGCACCAGGTACCGCACCGCCATGGCAACTCTGGAGAGTGCTGGTCCTCCCCACATAGGAGATACCCGGCCGCCGAAGGGGAAAACGGCCGTTTTCGGCCCCAAATCTCTCAGGTATCCGTGACAGAGGGGGCAGACCGCAGATTCGCCATGCCGCAATCGAGGTGCCCTTGTCGAATGACCAACAACCGGCGGACCAGGTGTCGACCGGTGCGCTGAGAACCACCCCTCTGCATCGGCTCCATCTGGAGCTCGGCGCCAAGATGGCGCCGTTCGCCGGCTGGGACATGCCGATGCAGTTTGAGGGGGTGATCGCCGAGCACACCTGGTGCCGGGAGCGGGCCGGCCTGTTCGACGTGTCACATATGGCGGTGATCGAGCTCTGGGGCGATGATCCGGCCCGATCCCTCGAGCGGGTCACCCCGGCCGGGATCAGCACCCTCGGCGAGGGGCGGCAGCGCTACGGCCTGCTGACCAACGAAGACGGTGGCATAGTCGACGACTTCATCGTGACCAATTGGGGCGGCCACCTGACCATGGTGGCCAATGCGTCCCGGCGGGACGTGGACCTGGCCTACCTCGGCGAGCACCTCACCGATGTCGACATCGTTGAGAAGCCCCAGATCGCTCTGATCGCCCTGCAGGGCCCGAAGGCGGCGGCCATCATCGCCGGCCACGATCCCTCCGTCAGCGATTCGATCTTCCTCGACAACCGCATGGCCGAGATCGACGGCATCCAGCTGGCGGCCGGACGGTCCGGCTACACCGGCGAGGACGGTTTCGAGCTGGCGGTTGCCAACGAGGATGCCGAGCGGCTGGCCAGGCTGTTGCTGGCCGACCCGGTGGTCCGCCCCGTCGGTCTCGGCGCCAGGGACACGCTCCGCCTCGAAGCCGGCCTGTGCCTCTACGGCAACGACCTCGATGGCACCACCAGCCCGGTCGAGGCCGATCTGGTCTGGACGATGCCGAAGCGACGGCGGGATGCCGGCGACTTCATCGGCTCCGCCCGAATCAAAGCCGAGTTGGAGCACGGACCGAGCCGCAAGCGGGTGGGGCTCCAGCCCCAGGGCAAACGACCGGTCCGCCACGGTTCGGCTCTCCGGGCCGCCGGCACCGACGGCACCGAGGGCACTGCCGGCGAACCGATCGGGATCGTGTCCAGCGGCGGCTACGGCCCGACGGTCGGTCGGCCGGTGGCCATGGGCTACGTCCCGCCGACGCTGGCCGAGATCGGCACGGTGCTGCTGGCCGATGTCCGCGGCAACGACGTCGAGTGCGTCGTCGCCGCACTCCCCTTCTCCCCCCATCGCTACCAGCGAGGTACCTGAGATGACCTCGACCCGACCGGCAACCGCTGCCGGTCCCACCCTCCGCCCCGAACGAGACACACAATCGCTGGACCACGATCGGTGGGAATCACCACCGTCGAGAGAGAAGTGAGTCAACCATGAACGATCGATTCGTAGATCGCCACATCGGCCTGTCATCCGACGACATGGGCAAGATGCTGGCCGACCTCGGCTACACCTCGGCCAGCAGCCTGCTGGAGCGGGCGGTGCCGGACTCGATCCACGACGCAGAGCTTCGGCTACCGGCGGCCATGACCGAACACCAGGCGCTCAACCGGCTCCGGGAGCTGGCAAATCAGAACGAGGTCCACCGGTCGCTGCTCGGGATGGGCTGGAACGACTGCATCACACCGCCGGTGATCCGTCGCAACATGGTGGAGAACCCGGCCTGGTACACCTCCTACACCCCCTACCAGCCGGAGATCAGCCAGGGCCGGCTGGAGATGCTGCTGACGTTCCAGACCATGGTCGCCGACCTGACCGGCTGCGAGATCGCCAATGCGTCGATGCTCGACGAGGCCACCGCCGCGGCCGAGGCAATGACGATGCTGCGCCGCGTCGGCCGCTCGAAGCGGACCGGCTTCTTCGTCGACGCCGACTGCCACCCCCAGACCATCGCCGTGGTCACCACCCGGGCCGAGCCGCTCGGCATCGAGCTCACGGTCGGTGACCCGGAGCGGCTGGCGGACCGGGCCGACGACTACTTCGGCGTGCTGCTGGCCCAACCCGGTTCCACCGGCCGGCTGCGAGATCTCGGCCCGATCATCGAGGCGGTGCACGGCGCCGAAGCCCTCGTGGCGGTGACCACCGACCTCCTGGCCTGCTGCCTCATCACCCCACCGGGCGAGCTCGGGGCCGACATCGTCGTCGGCTCGGCCCAGCGGTTCGGGGTGCCGATGGGCTTCGGGGGGCCACACGCCGGGTTCATGGCGACCGCCACGGCCAATGCCCGATCGCTCCCCGGCCGCCTGGTCGGCGTCTCTGTCGACAGCAGTGGCAAGCCGGCCTACCGGCTGGCCCTGCAGACCAGGGAGCAACACATCCGGCGGGAGAAGGCCACCTCCAACATCTGCACCGCTCAGGCGCTGCTGGCCAACGTGTCCGCGGCCTATGCGTCGTGGCACGGCCCCGAGGGGCTGACCGCCATCGCCAGGCGGGTCCACGGCCTGACCGGCACCCTGGCCGCGGGGCTCGAGGAGCGGGGCTTCGGCGTGACCGATGCCTTCTTCGACACCATCACCGTCCATGCCCCCGGGGCGGCCGACGGCTTCGTCCGGGCCGCCAGGGCACGCGGGATCAACCTCCGCCCCATCGACGCCGACCGCCTCGGTATCAGCCTCGACGAGACCAGCACCTTCGACCTGGTTGGCGAACTACTCGAGATCTTCGCCGGCCTGTCCAGCGCGGTGCCGGCGCTGGCCCACAACGCCGTCTCCCGGATCCCCGTCGAACTTCGGCGCACCAGCGACTTCATGTCCCACCCCAACTTCCACCGTTATCGAACCGAGCACGAGATGCTCCGCTGGCTACGACGGCTGGCGGATCGCGATCTGGCCCTCGATCGCACGATGATCCCCCTCGGCAGCTGCACCATGAAGCTGAACGCAGCGGCTGAGATGGAGCCGATCTCCTGGCCGGAGTTCGCCAACATCCACCCCTTCGCCCCCCGGGACCAGACCGTCGGCTACCGGCAGATGATCGACGAGCTGCAGGACATGCTGGCCGAGATCACCGGCTATCACCAGGTGTCATTGCAGCCGAACGCCGGCAGTCAGGGCGAGTACGCCGGACTGCTGGCCATCAGGGCCTGGCAGACCGAACGGGGCGAGGGCAACCGCGACGTCTGCCTGATCCCGGCATCGGCCCACGGCACCAATGCGGCGTCGGCGGTGCTGGCCGGGATGCGGGTGGTGGTGGTGGCCTGCGACGACAGCGGCAACATCGACCTCGAGGACCTGGCGGCCAAGATCGACCAGCACGGCTCGGACCTGGCGGCGCTGATGATCACCTACCCGTCGACCCACGGCGTCTACGAGGCAACCGTCGGCCGGGTCTGCGAGATGATCCACGACGCAGGCGGCCAGGTCTACACCGACGGCGCCAACCTCAACGCCCTGGTCGGCATCGCCAAGCCCGGCCGGTTCGGCTCGGACGTCAGCCACCTCAACCTCCACAAGACGTTCTGCATCCCCCACGGTGGCGGCGGGCCCGGGGTGGGGCCGGTTGCGGTCGGCGAGCACCTTGCCCCGTACCTCCCCGGCCATCCGGTCGTGCCGGACGCGGTGGCCGGTGAACGAGGGGCGGTCTCGGCCGCACCATGGGGTTCGGCCGGGATCCTGCCCATCTCCTGGATGTACATCAACATGATGGGTCCCGAAGGCCTGCGGCGGGCCACCGAAGGTGCGGTGCTGGCGGCCAACTACATCGCCCACCGCCTCCGGGACCACTTCCCGATCCTGTACACCGGCCAGGCCGGCCTGGTGGCCCACGAGTGCATCATCGATCTCCGACCACTGGAGCAGGCCAGCGGGATCGGCAACGACGACGTGGCCAAGCGGTTGGCCGACTACGGCTTCCACGCGCCCACCATGTCGTTCCCGGTGGCCGGAACGCTCATGATCGAGCCCACCGAGTCCGAGGACCTGCGCGAGCTCGATCGGTTCTGCGACGCCATGATCTCCATCCGGGCCGAGATCGACGAAGTGACCTCGGGCCGGGTGCCGGCCGAGGACAGCGTGCTCCGCAACGCCCCCCACACCGCCGAGGTGGTCACGGCCGACGAGTGGAACCGACCGTACTCACGACACAAGGCGGCGTTCCCGCTGCCGGGAATGATGATGGACAAGTACTTCTGTCCGGTCGGGCGGATCGACAACGCCCACGGCGATCGCCATCTCAGCTGTTCCTGCCCGCCCCTCGACGCCTACGACGCCGACTGACATTTCGGTCTCCGGCCGGCCGGGGCTTGCCTGGCCGGCCCGTTCGACCTCTCAGCCGATGGTGGCCCGGAACGCTCTCGACAGCAGCGGGCTGGAGGCGTGCAACTCCTCCGGCTCATCATGGTCGAACTGGAAGTGCCAGGGGAAGCGGTCCTCTTCGGTCTCGACGTCGTCGCCGACCTCCCGTCGACGGCTGGGCCGTGACGCCGGGCCCTCGGCCTCGGCGCTGGCTGCGGTTACCGATGCAACCTCGGCAACGGCCGAGCCAGCCTCGTCCGAGCCCGGCCGGGAGCTGGTGAACTTGTGATCGTCGGGCGGCGGGGTCGGGCCGGCATCGGCCACCGCCTCATGCTCGGCGTCGAGGCGCCGTGCCCGCTCGGCGATCGACTGGCGGCGGGACATCCGCCTGCCGGCCTGCTCGTCTGAGTCGGGACGGACCCGGGGCGGGGTCGAGGTGGGGGCCGAGCCCTCGTCCGGTACGGCAGCCAGCGCTCGGTTCCGGCTCCGGAGGTCGTTCATGGTCCACCCCAGCGGGGGTGTGGTCGCATCGGCGTGGCGAGCGCAGAGGGGTACCCCGTCGCGGCTGATGCGGGGATCGACCAAAGACACGGTGGTCGATGGAGCATCAATCTGGAGGGTGGCGGTTGATTCCTTGCCGCACCCTGGCCGGCCACAAAGGAACTTCACACCGAAAACGTAGCATTTTTCCTGGCCAAAGGGTTAGTGGGTCCATCGATCGCCCGGTTTGGTGGCCACGCATCACCAAGAACCGCGCTCCGAGCCCGATTCGGGAGCCTCACATTGCCAACGTTGGTGATGCATGGGCTGGCCGCCGGGCCGCGGCGAGTGGCTACCGTATGGGCATGGCTATCGGACGAGTACGACCCTCCATCGAAGCCCTGGCCGCCTATCGGCCGGGGAAGGGGGCGGCCCAGGCCGAGCAGGAGCACGGGATCACCAACGCCATCAAGTTGGCGTCGAACGAGAACCCGTACGCCCCGGTGCCGGCGGTGGCGGCGGCCATCGCCGATGCGGCCAGCCAGGCCAACCGCTACGGCGACCATCGTGCCGTGGAGCTGCGGTCGGCCCTGGCCGACTGGATCGGGGTCGAAAGCGAGCGGATCACCGTCGGCTGCGGCTCGGTGGGCCTGCTCCAGCAGCTGTGCCTGACCTATCTCGACCCCGGAGACGAAGCGATCTACCCGTGGCTCTCGTTCGAGGCCTACCCGGTCTGCGTCAAGATGATGGGCGCCACCCCGGTCACAACGCCGCTGGTCGACCACCGGTTCGACATGGCGGCGGTGGCCGATGCGGTGACCGATCGCACCAAACTGGTGCTGCTGGCAACCCCCAACAATCCCACCGGCACCGCGGTCAGCACCGACGAGATCGGCACCCTGCTGGAGACCATCCCCGACGACATCGTGGTGCTGGTCGACGAGGCCTACCGGGAGTTCGCCGACCCCGGTCTCGGTGATCCCGTCACCGACCTGCTGCCCCGGCACCGCAACCTCATCATCACCAGGACCTTCTCCAAGGCCTACGGTCTGGCCGGCCTGCGTATCGGCTATGCCATCACCGACCCGGAGATCGTGGCCGAGATCGACAAGGTGCTGTTGGCGTTCGCGGTGAACAGCGCCGGTCAGGCCGCCGCCCTGGCCGCACTCGGTGCGTTGGACGACATCCAACCGAAGATCGAGCACATCCTCGCCGAGCGGACCAAGGTCGTGGCCGCCCTGACGTCGGCCGGCTGGAAACCACCGCCGGCCGAGGCCAACTTCGTGTATCTCCCAACCGGTGACAGAACCGACGAGATCTGCCTGGCCCTGGAACGCCGAGGCGTGGTCACCCGACCGTTCAGCGGTGATGGGCTCCGGATCACGATCGGCTCCGAAGCGGAGAACACACGATTCCTCGACACCCTGGCCGAGGTGGCCGGTCCCTGATCCTCGGGATGCACCGCTGCGATGTCTAAAGGGCGACTTGGTCGCGTCCGAACTTCTTGACAGGAACAACTCGGCGCCCGCCGAGGAGGACGAGGCCGATGACCACACCAGAGACCGCACCGCTCAGCCAGTACCTGCAACCGGTGTCCGCCCACCGCAAGCTGCTCGTGGGGGTGATGTTGGCCACCGTCGTGCTCGGCGTCGCCGCCGCCTCGGCCATCCCCAAGAGCTACTCGTCGACCACATCGGTGCTGGTCTACCCGGTGGATCCCGATCCCAGTTCGGTGTTGTCCTCCGACGAGAACCGGGTCGACATGGCGACCGAGATCCGCCTCGCCACATCGACGGCGGTGACCATCTCGGCCTCGGAAATGCTGGCGTCACAGGGCGTCGAGCTGTCACCCGACACCCTGGCTGCCGGGGCCAACGCATCCAGCCCCAAGGAATCGAGCATCCTCGACATCTCCTTCGCCGCCCCAACCGTCGGCGAGGCCCAGGCCGGTGCCGGCGCCATCGCCGACGCCTACGTCGGCTACCGGGCCGAGCTGGCCAACACCACGAAGCTCGCAGCCGAGACCGCCATCACCGACCGGATCGGCGTGCTGACCCAGCGACTCAACGGCCTGAACCCGGTCGACACCGCATCGGTGGAGGCCGAACTGCAGGCCCAGCAGGCCGCATTGGCCGACCTCTCGACGCTGGTGGTCGACGCCACGACGGTGGTCGACCCTGCCCCGCTGCCGACCGCCCCACAAGGCCTGGGCGCCCTGCAACTGGTGGTCGGCTCGCTGGCCGGCGGTCTGGTCCTCGGCGTCATCGCCGCCTACGCCGCCGCAGCGATGGGGACGACCGGGAGCACCGTCGGCGGCCATGGCGACCCGTCGGCAGCCAACGACGACCGCTCCCCCAGCCGGTTCTCATCGACCGCGAACCAGAGCCCCCGATCGCTCGACTCCACCACCGAACAGACACAGCCCACCGAGCCGGTCGCCGCCCAGCCCACCGAGCCGGCGCATCCGGTCGTCGGCGACCTCGGCGACATCACCCAACCGGTCGCCACCGAACCGGCACAACCGGTCGTCGCCGTCCCGAAGCCGCCGATCGAGCCGGTTCGCCCCGCTGCAACCGCAACCACGTCGAACGCCACTGCCGAGGTGGAGGAGCCGGCCCCGATCGGCCGGACCGTCGTTGTGGACGAAGCCACCGAGGTGACCTCGACCCAGGACGACGACGAGCGCTCGGCCACGATCAGGCAGGCGGTGGCCGACTACGAGCGGGCTGCGACCCAGGAGCCCTCGGCCGGCCCGCAGCTGCCCGATGCCGCAGCCCCCTCGGCCACGCCGGCCGAGGCCCCGTCTCACAATGGCTCGTCCACCGAGCAGCCGTCGCCGATCGTCGAAGCCGGGCCGGCTGCGCCGGCACCGGTGGCCGCAAGCCCCGACATGGACAGGCTGATCGAGCGATTCCAGGAGCTGGGCCGGGTCGGCTCGGTGGTCGGGCTGACCCTGGGCGAGGAGGGAGCGGGCACGTCGATCGCCGTCGCCTTCGACCTGGCCGATGCCCTGCAGTCCCTGGGTGCCAGGGTGCTGTTGATCGAGACGGCCGTCGACGATCCGATGCTGGCCCCGCTGCTCTCGGCGGCGCCGGCACCGGGCCTGAACGAGGTCCTCTGCGGCCAGGCGACCCTGGGGAGCGCCGTGCACTCGGTTGGCGGGTTGGCCGGGCTCGACGCCCTGACGATCGGCGACATCGGCCCGTCGATCGCCGCCGACATCACCGGACCGCCGTTCGAACGGCTCCTCGAAGAAGCCAAGGTCTCCTACCACTCCATCATCATCATCGCCGGCTCGGCCGATGACCCCACGGTGCCGGCCATGGCCGGACTCAGCGACGGGCTGATCCTCGGCACCTCCCGGGTTGCCGGGAGTGAGCTCGGCGACGGGCGTTGTCGACAGCTGGCGGCGCTGCCGGCCCCACTGCTCGCATTCGTCTCCGAGACCGTGGTTGTGGAACGAACCGACGAAGCGGCCATCGCCGTCGGCTCGAGCATGTGACCACCGTTGCGGAGGTCCGCCCCGGTCACGAGCCCCGGACCCCGCCAACCGCCCACCGGCCGGCCGAGGTCCGGGTCGACCGACCGGACGAGCCCGGTCTGGACGGTCACCGTCCTGTGGAGGCCGCGCATGACGGCCGTGCCTTCGCCGTTGCCATGGCCGGCTACCCGGTGGCCTGGGCGCTGGGATTGGCACCGTTGTACTACGCCGTCGCCGCAGTGCCGATGGCACTGTGGCTGCTGAAGAACCGCCCGCTGCGGGTCGCCAGGGGAACGGTGCTGTTCGTGCTGTTCCTGATGGTGGTCGCCGCCTCGTCGGTCCAGCTCGACACCATCGGCCGGATCGCCGTCTACCTGCTTCGCACCTCGTGGTACGTGTCGGCCCTGGTGTCGCTGCTGTACCTGGCCCGCCACCGGGGCTCCACGGCCCAGGCCGGGTTGATCAGGGCCATGGTGGTGCTGTGGGCCCTGGTGGTCGTCGGCGGCTACCTGTCGATCCTGGCCCCCGAGCTGGCGTGGACCACACCGGTGGCCAGGATCCTGCCACAGACCCCGGCCGAAAACGACCTCATCGGTCGGATGGTCAACGCCCAGGTGTCGGAGATCCAGGTGTTCCGGTTCGCCGACGTGACCCTGTACCGACCGGCCGCCCCCTTCGCCTACACCAACGGCTGGGGCTCCACCCTTGCCATGCTGACCCCGTTCGTGCTCGCCGCGGTCCATGATCGCCGCATCGGCATTCCCCGGGCGGTGCTCATCCCAATGTTGGTTGCCGGCTCGGTGCCGTTCTACGTGGCGTTGAACCGCGGCTCGTGGCTGACCCTCGGTGCCGGGCTGGCCTACGGGCTGGTGCGGTGGACCCTCGTCCGCCGCAACCTGGTCCCGGTCGCCCTGCTGGTGGCGGCGATCGCAGTCGGTGCAACCCTGGCTGTGTCCACCGGGGTCCTCGACACCGCAGGCCAACAGCTGGCGACCCGGTCGGCGGACAGCAATGAGACCCGTTCCAACCTCTATGTCGAGACTCTTCGGGAGGCGGCGGCGTCGCCGTTGATCGGCTACGGATCGACCAGGCCCAACCCGGCCGATCCCAGCGGGCCGCCGCTCGGCACCCATGGCCAGCTGTGGGCCGTTCTCTTCGCCCACGGGTACCTGGGGGCCGGGCTCTACCTGGCCTTCTTCGTCTCGGCATTCCTCCGGGCCAAACCGCTCGACCCGGTCGGTCATTGGGCCAAGGTTGCCCTGCTGATCGGTCTGCTGCAGTTGCCGATCTACGGTCACCTCCCCCAGCAACTGTTCGTGATGATGGCGGCGGTGGTGATCGCCACCTGGGGCCGCCAGGGGCAACGGTTCCCGATCGGCCGCCTGGCCGAACCGTCGCCGGCCCCGAGGTGACCGCACCGACCCGCCGACCGGACCCCACCGATCGGGGGGCCCCGGCGATCGGCGGGACCGGGCCCACCGATGCCCCGGCCGGGGCGGCGCAGATCACCAGGGCGGCCAGGGGTACCGCCTTGAATCTGGTCGGCGCGGTGGTCGGCGCCATCGTCAGCTTCGTGACGGTCGGGTTGATAACCAACGTGTACGGCAACGCCGGGGCCGGCCTGTTCTTCGCCGCCACCGCGGCGTTCACGCTGGCGGCCAACGCCGCCCGGTTGGGGGCCGAGTCCAGCCTGACCTACTTCGTGTCCCGGTTCCGGGCCGACGGCCTCCATTGGAGGATCCCGTCGCTGATCCGGCTGGCGTTGACCGCCACCGGCGCCACCGCAGCCGCGCTGGGCCTGATCGGGTTCGCCACCGCACCGCAGCTGAGCGCAGTCCTCACCACCGACGAGGCGGCGGCCGGAACCGCCGCCACCATGATCCGGGTCTTGGCGGTCGTTGTGCCGACCTTCACCCTCAGCCAGGCCATGTTCGGCGCAACCCGGGGCTTCGCCACGATGCGCCCGTCGGTCATCGCCGGCCAGATCCTGCGACCGGTCAGCCAGCTGCTGCTGGTCGGTGCAGTGATCGTGTTGACCGACGACGTGTGGCCGCTGGCGGTTGCCTGGGCGATCTCCAGCACGATGACCATGGCCTCGGTCGGGGTGTGGCTCCATCGGCGGGTAAGGCGAATCCCCGGGACCGAACCGGGCCGCCCCCCTGTCGATCCTGTCGATCCTGGCGATCCTGGCGATCCTGGCGATCCTGGCGATCGAGTCCGAGCCGACCGCAGGGAGCGGGCCGACGAGCTGGAGGCCGGCGAATACTGGCGGTTCACCGCACCCCGCGCCGCCGCCGATCTGCTGTCGGCGGCGCTGGAACGGCTCGATGTCCTGCTGGTCGCCATCATCGTCGGCGAGGTCGGAGCCGGGATGTACGGGGCCTCCAGCCGATTGATCCTGGCCGGTCAACTGATGATGATCGCCACCTCCCAGTCGATGGCCCCACTGCTGAGTGCCAACTTCCTGCAGGGCAGGCTGCGAGAGGCGCAGCAGGTCCTGCGAACGATCTCCGGCTGGAACGTGATCCTGCTCTGGCCGGTGTTCATCTGCCTGGCCTTCGGGGCCCGAACGGCGTTGTCGCTCTTCGGTCCCGAGTTCACCGAGGCGTCGTCGTTGGTCGTGGTGCTGTCGATCGGGTTCCTGATCGTCATCGGGATCGGCATGGGCGACACACTCCTGGTCATGACCGGCGACAGTCTGGCCTCGCTGGTGAACCACGCCATCGCCCTGGCGGTGATGGTGGCCATGGCCATCGCCCTGTTACCGACCGTGGGGCTGATCGGCGCAGCCTGGGCATGGGCCGCCTCACGAATCCTCATCAGGGCGCTGGCGGTCTGGCGGGTGTGGCGGACCAAGAGGATCCACAGCTATGGCGTGCCGATGCTGACCGCAATGGCGGTGGCCACGGTGGCCTATGTGCCAACCGGCATCGTGGCGCGGCTCAGCCTGGGTGAGACGTTCGCCGCCGTGGCGTTCAACGTCTGCGGTGGGGCCATGGTGCAACTGGCGCTGGTGTTTCTGTTCCGCCGTCGCCTCGAACTCGACCGGCTGGTGGCAGCCGTGGCCCGAAAGGGCTGAGCGGGCCCGCGGTCTGCAATCGTGCCGCCGAGCGGCGAGCTGCCAGGGGGCGAACCGTCGAGTCAGCTCAACCAGTCGTAGCGCCGGCCCAGCAGGTCGAACAGCCGCTCGTTCGGCCCCCGGTAGAGCTCGATCAGATGCCGTCGCATCGGCTCGTCCATCGGGCGGTAGTCGTGGCCGTTGCGGTCATCGTCATGGTCGAGGGTCACCCCGGGCAGGCCGAGCCACTCGGTGACGCCGGCCAGCACCGTGTTCGGGTCCGAATAGAAGGCCTCGGACTGGATAACCCTGACCTGATCGCGGTCGTAGAAGTGGAAGAGCCGCTCCAGTTGCTCGACGTAGACACCCTTGGAGAAATACGAGTGGTGTTCGTGGCTCCGGCTCCAGTACGACCAGTCCTGTGCCATTCGCTCGATCTCGCCCGCCAGACGATCCGGCTCCCGATCGAGTGCCTGGGGGAAGTCGAGGTCCTCGTGGCCGTGGCTGACCGAGTGGTGGAAGTGTGACTCGGCCCGTCGGACCGGATCCCGCAACATCACCATCACCTTGATGTCGGGCAGGGCCTGGGCCATCCGCTCGATGGCGAAGGGATGGAACAGGTAATAAGGGCAGGCGTCGAAGCAGAACAGCGGGCTGTCGACCTTCTGTTCGACCCGGCCGGCCCAGGCCCGGGTCGGGAACTGGGCCTGGAACCACTCCCAGCCCCGGTCGTAGTTGTAGGAGAAGAAGTGGGAGCCCTTGCCCCGCCTCGGTCGCTCGACGTTCTCAAGCCGGTACAGGGCCTCGCACAGTGCCGTCGTGCCGCTGCGCTGGACCCCGACGAGGGCCACATCGGGCAGCACCCGTTGCTCCCAGGTGGCCAGCGCGGCCTGCTCCCGCCACCGTTTGCCCCGGTCCTTGAGCTGCTCGAGTCCCGGTCGGTCCATGAACCGATGTTGCGAGAAGCGAGTGATCACCCTGGTACTCATCGAGCATGCACCCCCGACCGACGCTCTCGAATGGTGAAGCCGTCGTCGTTTGCCGTCGCAGACCCTGCGCTGCCGTCGGTCTTGCGACGACGCTCCACCGGGCCATCGCGGGGCGGATCGAGCGGCCATGGCGGCTCGACCTGGTCGACCGATCGGTGCCGCCCGACCGCCCGCTCGAGTCGGTCGAGCGCAGCCGGGCCCTGGGTCATCAGCTCCACCGGATAGCCGTCGGCCCGCAACGCCACCTGTCGCCTCACGAGCTCGACGAGGTAGAGCCGCCAGACCGCCAACCGGTTCTCCGGTTCGACGCCAAGGTCGGTCAGGCCGCGGGGGCTCAGCCGGGCGCTGCGGTCGAGCGCCAGGGCGGCCGCCTCATCGGCGACCCCGGCCCCGGTGCCCGATGCCGGCCTCGATGCCGGCCGCGATGTTGGCCCACGGTGGGAGGTGGGGGTCGGTGGCGGGGACTTCATCTCCGAGCCGACCTGGGTGTGGAAGTGGCAAAGATCGAAGCCGAGGGGGACCCCATCGGCGGCGAACTCCCAGTCGATCAGGTGGATGCGGCGTCCGGTGGTCATCAGATTCCAGGGCGTGAGATCGCCGTGCCAGGCGCCGAGCCGGAATCGCAGACCGCCACACGACGCCAAGGCGGCGGCGATGACCTCCTGCTCCCGATCGGTTGCATGGTCGAGCACGGCCTCGACCGATCGCCACCACCGTGACCGGTCGATCGCCACCACGTCGTCGGTTCCCAGGGCGGCAACGGCCCGGAACAGCGCCGCCGGCGGTGGGGTGGCCGGGCGCCTGCGGGGTCGGCGGCTCGGCGAGAGCCCGGAGGTGATCACCACCCGCTGACCGCCGATGAGCTCGTCGTGGAGCAGCGTCGGCATGAACAGCGGACCGGAAGGTCGACGCCGCAACCACGACGCCTCGTTGGCCACCAGCGCCTCGGTCCGGTCGTTCCACGCCACCTTGGCCCAACCGAGGCAGCGGCCGTGATCGTCGAGCAGTTGCAGCACCGGTTTGCGGTTGGACTTCGGCGCCGAGAGGCTGACCGCAACGTGGAGCTGCCCGACATCGAGCAGCTTGCGGATTTCCTCGATCACACCGACGTCGGGGCTGGTCGCCCCCCCCGCTCGGTCCACTCCGTTTCGCAGCCCAACCACGTTGTGCCGCAGACCGACGGCCTTGTTTCGCAGCCCGACCCTGGCCAGCGGTGGCAACGCCATCGCCGACTCGGCCAGCAGGCTCCGCAGCCGCAGCTTCGGGGAGAACCCGTCGTGGTAGCGCCTCACCGCGGTTCTGGCCGCCGCCGGCGACGTGGCCGGGATCAGGATCTTGGGCCGGGCGGCCGACGGCGATGCCCACCACTGCCGGTCGCCGGTCCGGCCGGGCTCGATCGAGGTCGAGCCGTCCGGCCACAGGATCCGGCTCAGCCAGGTCAACGGTTCGGGACTGTGTTCATCGTTCAGCACGACATACCTTCTGGTCTGGAGCGGTGCGGCGTCATCGCTCCTGTCGGCCCGAGCCAAAGGGCGCTGAGTCGTTGGACCTTGATTACAGGTCGGCCACCACCCGACCGTCGGCCGTCGCCACCCCCTCGGCGGCCAACCGGCTGGCCTGCTCCTCGGGGGCGTGCGGGATCAGTCGTCCCCCGGCGGTGACCACCCGCCACCACGGCAGACCGTCCACCCGCTTCAAGACGTTCCCCACCGCCCGGGCCGCGCCGGGGTACCCGGCCTCGGCCGCCACCTCGCCGTAGGCCAGCACATCACCCGGGCCGGTGGCGGCCAGCACCCCCACCACCGCAGCCTCGAAGTCGGTCAGGCCGGCGATCAAAGGATCGTTTTCGTCGAGGCCATCGCCGGCGGCCGCCTCCGCTGGTTCCGGTCTCGCCATCGGTGCCGCTCAGTGGTCGGTGGCGGACCGCTCGGCCCACCAGGCGTCGAGCCGCTCCCGGATCTCTTCATCGCTCAGCACACCCTCGGCCCGCTTGATGGCCAACAGGTGGTCCAGGGCCTGGCCGATCGCCGGCCCGCCTCCGATCCCGAGGTGGTCCATGACCGCCTTGCCATCGAGCTGGGGCCGTTCGGCCGCCTCCCGCTCCTCTTTTGCCAGCCGGACGATCCGCTGCTCCAATTCGTCCATCAGCGCCTGCAGCCGCATCGCCTTGTTCTTGTTCCTGGTGGTGCAGTCGCTGCGGACCAGCTCGTTGAGGGCGCCGAGCAGGTGGCCGGCGTCCCGGGCGTAGCGGCGGACCGCGGCGTCGGACCAGCCGTCGGCGTACCCCTTGAACCGCCCGGACAGCCGGACCAGCTCGCAGACGTCCTTGACCACCGGCTTGTCGTATTCCATCTCCCGCAACCGGCGCCGGGTGATCTTGGCTCCCACCGCTTCGTGGTGGCGGAACGTCACCCCGCCGTGATCGAACGAGCGGGTGGCCGGTTTCCCGATGTCGTGGAACAGGGCGGCCAATCGGAGCCGCAGATCGGGGCTGGTCTTGGCGGTGACGGCGATCGTGTGGGCCAGGACGTCCTTGTGGCGATGGATCGGATCCTGTTCCAGCCGCAATGCCGGCAGTTCCGGGACGAGCTGATCGGCCAGACCGGAGTCGACCGCCTGCCAGAGACCGTCGGTGGGGTCCGGCTCGAGGAGGATGGCGTTGAGGATCTCCCGCCGCTCATCGCAGCCGAGAGTGGTCGGTTGGGTGGTGGTGCGGTTCATGGGGTCGCTGTTGGCAGGCTCTGAGTCATGGTTTGGCGGTCATCGGGTTCGGATCACGGGTTCTCATCGGTTCGGGGCTGGATACGGACCGGCCCGCCGGCCTCAACGAGAATCTCGCTGTCGGCGCCCGCCAGCCGACCGACGTCGATGGTGATCGATGATCCACCCTTCACGTTAACGGCATAGTCACCGTCTGGGAGCTCCAATGTCACCGGTTCGCCGCCGGATCGGATCACGACCCGGCGCGGTCTGGTGGCGAAGCGCAGTTCGATCTCCCCACCGGTGGTTGCGATCTCAACGTCATCGGCGTTGAGCCCGAACCCGAAGACCCCGCCGGACTCGGTCGCCACCGACAACGAGCCGGTCAGTGGGCCGAGGAAGACGTCCCACCGTCCGATGGTCTCGATGGCGAGGTCACCGTCGAAACCGACGACCGAGACGTCGCCTCGCAACGACACCACATCGAGTGGCGACCCGGCAGGGACCTCCAGCCGGGACCGGGCCCGGCAGGGAAACGGACCGGGACAACCCAGTTCGATCGACGACGGCGCACCGCCGCTGCCGGGCGAGCCGTCGCCGGGGGGTTCGGAGGCGATGACCGGGCCGCCAAGGAGCCAACTGGCGTCGTAGCGCAGGAGCGGCCGGTCGCCATCGGTGATGTCCACCGGCCCCGCGTCGGATCGGAAACGGTACGATTCGGCCGGCTCGAAGTCGACGACCTCACGGCCGCTGCGCTGCAACCATGCGGTGGCGGCCCAGAACAGGACCACCGCAGCGAGGGCGCCAACGGTGACAACCTTGGTTCGCGACCACTGTGGCCTGATCGGCTCGATCCGGGTGTTGGGGCGTCCTCGATGCAATCAATGGCGACGATAGTCACGCCTGCCACACCGAAGCTGGGATACGATTCGTGGTGCCGCAGGTCGCCGGTTGTTGCCGCTGACGCTGCCCCGGTCAGGTGCCCCACTCAGGTGATCCTCAGCGCCAGTTCCTGGTCTATGGCGGCGCTGGAGGTCCCGATCTGGAGCAGCTGGGTGCCCCGCAACGGCTCCCACCGATCCTGCGCCGGATCCCAGGACCGCAACGCCTGGTGGCGGATCGTCACCACCACCGGACGGGTCTCCCCCGGCTCCAGGGTGGCCGCGGCGAACCCGGCCAGGACCCGTGGACGGTCTCCATCGACCGGTTGCAGGTACACCTGGAGCACACACTTGCCGCCACGACGTCCGCCGCTGGTGACGGGCACGGTGACCCGGGGATCGGCCTGCTGCGATCCCCCGGCCGGTGCCGGATCTGTGGCCACCGTCGCCGGCCCGAACCGAAACTCGCCGTAGGACAGACCGTGGCCGAACGCCAGCCGCGGTTCGATGCCGTGCCGGCTGTACCACCGATGGCCGATCAGCGGACCCTCCCTGTAGTCGAGCCGGGTGCCGTCACCGGGTATGGACCCGGCCGTCGGCGCATCCTCCATGACCCGGGGAAAGGTCACCGGCAGCCGGCCTCCCGGATCCCGGCGGCCGAGCAGCACCTCGGCCAGCGCGGCACCGAATTCCTGGCCCGGATACCAGGCCATGAGAGCGGCCGGGGCCTCGTCGAACCAGGGGAGATCGACCGGTCCACCGGCATTGACCACCACCACGGTGCGGGGATTGGCCGCCACCACCCGCAAGACCAGCTCGTCCTGACGGCCCGGCAGACCGAACATGATGCGGTCGTGGCTCTCGGTCTCCCACTCTGCGGTCAACCCGACGACAACGACCGCCACGTCGGCCTCGGCCGCGGCGGCGACCGCATCGGCCATCATCGCCTCCTCATCGACCGGCGGCAGGTGGCCGAACCGGAGTCCGACCAGCTCCGGGTCGTCCCCCCGAGACCATTCGACGACGATCTCGGCCTCGGTGCCGGCCTCGAGGTCGACCGAGCCGATCACCTCCCGGGATGCCCGCTCGAAGAAGGCCTGGCCGGGTTGAGGATCGGTCCAGTTGTCGACGACCAACTCGCCGTCGACCAGGACCCGCGACCGGCCGACCGCCAGCACCCCGAACCGGTGCCTGCCGTCTGCGTCGATGGCCAGCCGGCCCGTCCACCGCTGCGACCATCTGTCGCTGCCGGGAACGGCCGGGTTGCCGCCCTGATGGAAGGCGAAGATCCTGCTCGTCGGCCGGGTGGCCACCGGTTGGCCGGCCAGCTCCAGGTTGTCGAAGACCTCCAGCCGCAGCCCCGATCCCTCGCCATCGGATCCGGGTGACACCCACCGGTCCGGGTCGACGGTTGGTGCGTAGCGGTCGGCGATGCAACCCTGGTTGAAGCTCACGTCGGCGTCCGCGAATGCATCGGCGATACCGTCGAGGGGCGAGATCGAATAGTGCGGGGTCAGCTGGGCCGAACCCCCACCCTGGATCACCCCGACCGCGGCGTTCGGCCCGATCACCGCCATCGAGGCGACGGAGGGATCGAGCGGCAGCAGCGGGTCGTCCCCGCCGTCGGCCGGCTCGTTTCGCAGCAGGACCATGCCGTCGGCGGCCGCCCGCCGGACCAGTTCCCGTTCCTCTGGCAGATCGACCGACCGCTCCGGTTCCTCGGCCTTACCGAGCCTGTCGGCTCGGAGCGCAACGTCGACCACGGTGGCAGCCCGCTCATCGAGCACCGCCATCGGCAGGTCACCGGCCTGGACCGCGGCCAGCAGTTTCGGGCCGAGGGCCCGGGGCGGCCCTGGCATCTCCAGATCGAGCCCGGCCACCACCGAGCGGGTCGGGTGATGGGTGGCGCCCCAATCCGACATCACCAACCCATCGAAGCCCCACTCCCGGCGGAGCACGGTGGTGAGCAGCCAGTGGTTCTCGGTGCAGTGTTCGCCGTTGAGCTTTGGGTAGGCGGCCATCACCGACCACACCCCGGCCTCCACGGCGGCCTCGAACGGGGCAAGGTACACCTCCCGCAGGGTCCTGGCGTCAATCTGGGAGGAAACGGTGAGGCGGGCCTCCTCGACGTCGTTGGCCACGAAGTGTTTGGCACAGGCGCCCACCCCCTCGTCCTGGACCCCGCCGATGAAGGCCACCGCCATGGCCGAGGTGAGAACCGGATCCTCCCCGAAACTCTCGAAGTTTCGTCCGCCCAGAGGATGGCGGGCCATGTTGATGGTCGGTGCCAGCAGGATGTGAGCGCCCTTCCGCTGGGTTTCCCGGCCCAACAGCCGGCCGAGCTCGGCCACCAGGTCAACGTCGAACGACGCCCCGAGGGCGATCGAGGCCGGAAGGCAGACCGCACGGGCCCCGGTGGTGCTGTCGCCCCGGACCCCGTTCGGACCGTCGCTGACCTTGATGGCCGGGAGCCCCAGGCGCTCGACCGGGGCGGTCCGCCACACATCGCTCCCCGACAGCAGCAGCACCTTTTCCTCCACCGAGAGCTCCGCCACCAACCGGCGGGCCGCCGCAGACGAATGAAGAGGCAGATCGGCCGAAAGAGGGGCGTTTTCGGGGTTTTCGGAATCGTTCACCGGTTCGTTCTACCGCCTCCTGGCCCGGAATCGCCGTCGATTCGCGACCAGGTCGACCCTCGGTGCGTCCTCTATGATGGAAGCGCAAGAGCCCGCGTGCGCCGTCGCCCCGGAGGGTGAACAATGAAGAGAGCCATCGAAGCAATCGTGCTCGGCGGTTTTGCCGTCGTGATCCTGGCCATGGTCGTGGCCACCGGCATGGTGAAGTTCTCCGGCCCCTCGTTCCCCGACTTCACGTCGACCGAGGTCGACCTGTCGTTGCCGGAGGAGGCCAGGATCACCGCGGTCGAGCCCATCAGCCTCGATTGTCGGGCCCGGGTCTACGCCGAGATACCGGTGGCCGGCAAGCGGGAGCACCAAGCGTTCGGCAGGGTCTATCGCACCGACCGGGTCACCATGCACGCCTACGGCGACGTCGATACCTGCGTCGACGGCACCGGCGCCGAGATCACCCACCACCGGGATGGCACCACAGACGTGGTCATCCCCGGCGAGTCGATCGTGTTCGTCAGGCCCCGGGTCGATGCGGTCAGGACCGCATCCAGCGTCGATGTCGACAAAGACGTCGTCGGCAAGATCATGGATGCGTTCCCCTGGGTCGACGACAACCTCGGGCTGACCCCCATGGCCTACGCCTACGCCCAGAACGTGATCGGCAGCAGCGAATGCATGCAGACCGCCTACACCGTCACCCAGGAGATCCTGATCGACGCCTACCGGCAGCAGGCCATCGACCAGGGCGTCGACGCCGATCGCCTGTCGGTGACCATCGAAGGCGAGCCGAACTTCCGGGATCCCGAGCCGCTCGACCTCGGTGAGCTGGAGATGCAGGTCGGCACCGGCGCCGTGACCTGTGTGGCCAGCGAAGACCTGGGCGGGGGCTCCGGGGGCTCGCAGCTGTAGCCGCCGTCGCCCTCGGCCTCCCCGGCTCCGACCGGGCTCGGTGACCGATGGGCTGGAGTCCGGTCCGTGTTTGGGCGATACTGCCAGCCATGGAGCAATCAGGACCGGTCAAGAAAGCCTGGGATATGGTGGAGGAGGCGAAACGGGAGATCGAGAACCTGTCGGCCCAGCAGCTCCACGACGAGCTGGCGGCCGGCGACGACACGGTCGTCGTCGACATCAGGGACAACCGTGAGCTCTACCTCAAGGGGAAGATCCCCGGTGCGCTGAGCGCTCCCCGTGGCATGTTGGAGTTCTGGGTCGATCCCCAAAGCGAGTACTACCGGGAAGCCTTCGAGCCCGACAGGCGCTATGTGTTGTACTGCGCCGGCGGTGGCCGCTCGGCGCTGGCGGCCAAGACCATGAAGGAGATGGGCTATCCCGATGTGGCCCATCTCGAACCCGGTTTCGGCGGGTGGGAGGCGGCCGGTTTCGAGATCGAGGACACCAAGGCGAGCTCAAAGTGGGTGCCCCGGTCCTGACGCCCGGCCGACCGCAGACCGGGCATCGACCCCGCCGGTCACATCTTCTTACAGGCCGATGAGGAACGTCTTGGGGCCGGTGATGTCGAGCCCTTCGAAGGCGTCGGCCACCGGCTCGTCGGCGCAGTCGTACGCCTCGACCGCCACCCGACCAACCGGGAGCTCGAGGGTTCTGCTGTCCCCTGGCAGGATCGAGTCACCGGCCTCGAGCTCGTTCAGCCCGACCTGACCGGAGTCGGAGAGCGGGTTGACGGCCAGGGCACAGATCTCGCCGTCGGTGTCGTTGGCCCAGGTCACCGTGACGACGTCGATCGGTCCCGGGGTCAGCTCGATGCCCTCGACGAACAGCAACATGCCCTCGAGGAAGAAGCCGATCTCGTAGACCCCGGCCGGCAGGCCAAGGGCGTTCCGCTCCTCGGCACAAAGCCAGAAATTCTGACCTTCCTCCTCGATGTCCCAGGTCCGATCGTTGGAGCCGAGGCTGGGCTGGATGTCCCCGTCGATGAACCAGGCGCCGTCCCAGTTGGTACCGAGGGGAATCCCGCTCCAATCGACGAAGAAGCAGAGCTCGGAGATCCCGGCCTGTGCGGTGATCACCTCGTCGACCGGGGCGTTGCCCTCGCGGCCGAGGGCGAACCGGGGGTTCTCGAACTCCACCCCGGTGTAGTCGAAGGCGGTGATCGGCCCATCCGGTCTTACCACCGGGCCGATCGGGTCGGCGTTGACCGCAGTCCCCAGAAGGGCCAGGGCCAGGTTGATGGGCCGGACACCGTTGAGGAACCCGCCGACGGGAACGCAGCTGTCGCCGTCGTCGACCTCGCCGTCGGCGTTGGTGTCTGCCAACGGCCGGCAGTCGATGGCCGGGCCGCTCTCACTGGCCCTGGCCTTGGTCGGGATGCCGACCACCCTGCCGTCTCCGTCGATGGCCATGCCACCGCTGTTCCCGGCCGAGATCGAGGCGTCGGTCTTCATCAGGGCCCTGGTGCCGAGACCGGCCTGGGCGGTGAAGCCGCTGACCGAACCGGTGGTCAGGGTGATCGTCTCACCCCCGATGACCGGATACCCGAGGATCCGCAGGTTGTCGCCGAGCTCGACCGAACCGCTGTCACCGAGGGGAGCGGCGGGGAACGAGTCCGGGAGCCGACCACCATCGTTCGGGTCGAGCCTGGCGTCGATCCGCAGCACCGCGAGGTCCACCGCCTGGTCAACCGCCAACACCTCCGCACGGTAGAGGAGCTCGGGCGGTGCGCTGCTGTCGAGCGTGACGGCCACGCCGATCGTGGCGAAGCGGCAGTCCTGCTCGGTGGTGACCACATGGGCGTTGGTGAGGATCGTGCCGTCGGATCGCACGATCACGCCCGAGCCGGCGCAGACCGGCTGCGAGTTTTCGTCGAGGCCGACCAGCTGGACCGTCGACAGCGCCAACTCCTCGATCGGCTTTTGGCCGATGGTGGCCCCGATGCTGAGGTCGAATGCCGACCCGACCACCACCCGATCGTCGGGTACCGGGCCGGTACCGCCGCCGTTGCCGAGACCGGTGAACAGGTACCCGACCAGTGCCAGCGCCACCATGGCCAACAGCCCGCCGCCAACGATGGCGATTCGCCGGTCCGGCCGATGGTGGCGGGCCGAGCTGGTGGTCAACCCATCGGTGACAGGGATCGAGGATGGCCCCGGTCGCTGCTTCTGGATGCCCCGGGCCTTCCGCTGGTTGGCTCGGACCCTGGCCCGACGCTTGTGGCGCTCCTGGGATTTCTGCCATGCCGCGATCTCGGCCGCATCACCGCCGTCGCGGGCCGAGCTCCGGTCGAAAGGTGACTCCGGGAGGCCCCGGCCGGGGAAGTCGTTGGATTGTTGCGGGGGGTCGGCGGCCGACGGGCCCCGAAGCCGCCCACTCGGCTGTGCCCTCGGATCCGGCTGCCCGCCAGGCTGCCGGGGCTGCCCGCTCGGCCGTGCACGCCGCGGCGGTTGCCGGCCCGGGCCCGGATGCCCGCCGGGCGGCGGCTGTGACACCGGCCTCTCACCGGCCGACGGCCTTGGTCGGGATCCGGCCGGTGGTTCGTCGGGGCGCGGCGCGGCGGGCTGTGGCCCTGGAACGTCGTCGCCGAACAGGCTGCTCCACTGATCGACCCACGAATCGGCGTCCGATCCCCGGCCGGAGCCAGACGATCCCCGATCTCTTCCCGGTTGTTCCTCGGCCAAGGCCTTCTCCGTCCAAGCGTCGAGTCGGCCTCGCTCGGCCTACGCCTGTCATCGCCACATCGGTGCGCCTTACGGTGTCACCACCGGTTCAACATAGCCCAACCACGGAGCCGCCGCGACTATCGGCGGCCTCGGAAACCGCTCCCTGCAGGGTTCTCGACAGCCTACGGACGGGAACACCAGCCACCCAGGCGACTATGGGGCCGGGCCCCTATGGACCACGGGGAACCCGGCAGGCATGATCATAAGCAGGCCATCGAGTCGTCTCCCGCCATTGGCGACTCCTTGGCTCTCTTCGAGACGGGAGCGGCGGACATGACGACCACGGAGGCGAGCAACCGGCCCCTTCCCGATGATCGGCGCTTCGAGGCCTTCTACGCCGACCGCTATCAATCAATGGTCGGCCTGGCGGCGACCATGGTCGATCAGCGCTGCGAAGCGGAGGAGATCGTCCAGGACGCCCTCCACCGCTTGTGGCAGCGCTGGGATTCGGTCGAGGAGCCGGCGTGGTACCTCCGAACCATGGTGGTCAACGCCTGCCACGACGAGCTCCGGAGGCGCCGGGTCCGTCGAGACGCCCAGCGGGCGCTGCTGCAGCGGGCCCAGGCCGAGCAGGACTATCTGGTCGACGTGTTGGCCGGCGTCAACCCGAGACGACGGGAGGCGCTCGTGCTTCGGTACTACGGCGGCCACACCATGACCGAGGTGGCGGCGGCGATGGAGATCCCCACCGGCACGGCCAAGAGCCTGATCCACCGCGGCCTTGCCGACCTCCGGGGGGCGCTCCAACAGTCGGCCTGACGGCCTGGTTCGATGGTGGGGCGACAATCGGCGAGACTGACCCGATGTTGTTCCAGCCCCACCTGCTCGCCGAGGTCAGAGACCGCTTCCATCACGTCGAGCGTTGCCCGTTCCAGGGCCCGCGGGTCTTCTTCGAGAACGCCGGCGGTTCGCTGACACTCAAGTCGGTGGTGGCCAGGACCGCCGAGCTCCAGGCCATCCCGGACAACCAGGGCCGCAGCAATATGGCCTCGGCCGCCCTGGGCGAGATCATCGCCCAAGGTCGGGCCGACATGATGGCGATGTTCGGGGCAAACTCCGGGACGGTGTTCATCGGTGAAACCGGAACCGAGCTCCTGGGCCGGCTGATCCGCAACGCCACCTGGGCATCGAGCGGTAGGCAACTGATCGGCAGCGCCCTCGAACACCCGGCCACCTACAGCGCAGCCCGCCGCTGGGCCGACCTGGCTGGCAAGACCTACCGGCAGGTGCCGTTCGACGTCGCCACCTCGGTGGTCGGCGTCGACCACTACGAACCGGCCCTCGGCCCCGATATCGCGGTCGCCACCATCATCCATGCCAGCCCGGTCACCGGCATGCACGTCGACGTCGGCGCCATCGCGGCCAGGATCCGGGCTGCGGCCCCCGACTCGTACATCATCGTCGACGGAATCCAGCACGCGGCCCATGGTTCCATCGACGTGGAGGCCTACGACATCGACGGCTATGTGGTGAGCGGCTACAAGCTGTTCTCCCGCCACAACTACGGCGTGGCCTGGGTGTCCGATCGGCTGGCAACCGCACCCCACGATCAGCTGCTGGGGGCGCCGGCCGACGTCTGGGAGCTCGGCACCCGCGACACCTCGGCCTACGCCTGCTGCTCGGAGGTGGTGCGATACCTGGAGTGGCTCGGCTCGCAGAGCGTTGGCGGCCCCGTCCCCTCGGCCCAGGACCGCCCGGCGTCGCGGGCCCTGCTGGAAGCGGCGGCCGTCGCCATCCGGGGTCACGAGCACGGCATCGTCGAGGCCATGTTGTGGGGAACCGGCGGGCTGCCCGGTCTGGCCGATCTCGAGGCCGTCTCGGTGGTCGGGCCGGTTGCCAGCGAGCACCGATCGGGGATGGTGTCGTTCGAGATCGAAGGTCTTGCCGCCACCGATGTGGTCGACCGGCTCAACGCCGACGGGGTTCGGACCCACGCCCGCAGGTCCGACTACTACTCGGCCGGGGTGCTGCAGCCGCTCGGCATCGATTCATGCGTTCGGGCCTCGGCCGCCCACTACAACTCGGTGGCCGAGGTCGAACAACTGCTGGCCACCGTGAATCGCCTGGCCGGGGCCTGATCGGCTGCTCGGGCGGGCCGCAGCGGCCGAGCGCGATCAGCTGCGGAGGGTGGTTCCGGGGAACGAGCCGGCG
The DNA here is from genome assembly GCA_947259095.1 of uncultured Acidimicrobiaceae bacterium. Taxonomy (GTDB): domain Bacteria; phylum Actinomycetota; class Acidimicrobiia; order Acidimicrobiales; family SZUA-35; genus JAHELU01. The sequence continues at coordinate 87,862 of CAMYLA010000006.1, forward strand.
TGCTCGCCGTGGTCCATGAACACCTCGCCGTTGACGATCGTGTAGTCGTAGCCGGAGGCCTTCTGGATGTAGCGGCCGGCGTCGTTTGGGAGGTCGTTGACGAACTCCGGCTGGGGCAGTCGGAGGTTCTCCAGGTCGATCACGTTGACGTCGGCGTGGTTGCCGGCGACCAGGCGGCCCCGATCGGCGATCCCGAACAGGTCGGCGGTGTCGGAGGTCAGCCGCCGGACCGCCTCGGCCAGGGTCCACCGTTGCTGGTCCCGCACCCAGTGGGTGAGGAAGTAGGTCGGCTGGCTGGAGTCCATGATCTGGCCGACGTGGGCCCCGGCATCGGCCAGGCCGAGGGTGACCATGGGATCGTCGAGCATCTCCTGGACCGCATCGAAACTCTGGTTGAGGATCGGATAGTTCAGGTTGACCCTGCCGCCGGTCTCGGTGGCCAGATCGAGGAACGCCTCGACCGGGCTGACCCCACGGGCCGCAGCCACCGCCGCCAGCGAGTGCTCGGGCAGACAGTCGTAGCGGGCGTCGCCTTCTGGCAGCACAAAAACCTGGTCCGGCTCCATGTTCATCTTCTCGTTGCCCTCGGCGATGAGGCGGGCTCGTCGGTCCGGCTCGGCGATGGCCACCAGCCGTTGAGCGGCATCGAGCTTTCGCAGCTCCTTCCAGGCCGGGTTCCGGTCCCAGGGGGTGCGATTGGCCAGGTTGTAGAGCACGCCGATGCCTCGGGCGGTGGTCTGGGGTCGGACCACCGAGCCCTTGTCGTTCTGGGCCTTTGCCAGTTCGATGACCTGGCGGTACAGGTCCGGCCGGCGGTCACTGTGGACCAGACCGAAGCTCACCGGCCGCCCCGACCGGCGGGACAGCTCGCCCATCCAGGCCATCTCGGCCCTGGTCTTGGTCAGGTCACGGTCCCGCTCGCCGAGGCGGGCGGCTGCTTCGAAGATGCCCTTGCCGTGTTTGCCGAGCACATCGCCGAAGGCGAGCAGTTCGTTCTCGTCGGCGAACGTACCCGGAACCTGGCGGCCATCGGGCACGGTGTGGAGCAGCGTGCGGGAGGTGGAGAAGCCGAGCGCCCCGGCCGACAGTGCCTCGTCGACCAGCTCACACATGGCGGCGACGTCTGCGGCCGACGACGGTGTCTCGTCCATGCCCCGCTCCCCCATGGCGGCCAGGCGGACCGCGCAGTGGCCGACCATGCCACCGACGTTGATGCCCTTGGGAATGCCGTCGATCCAGCCCAGGTACTCGCCGTAGGTCCGCCAATCCCACGGCATCCCCTCCAGGATCGCCCGCCGGGGGATGTCCTCAACGCTCTCCATCATCTCGGCCAGGAAGTCGGCGCCACCGTCGGCCACCGGGGCGAAGGTCACGCCGCAGTTGCCGAGCACCGCGCTGGTCACGCCGTGCCAGCAGCTCGACGTCGGCAGCGGGTCCCAGGCCAACTGGGCGTCGAGGTGGGTATGGATGTCGACGAAGCCGGGGGTGACGATCCGACCCTCGGCGTCGATTTCCCGCTGCCCGGTCGCGTCGTGGTCGGGTTCCACCGCCACGATCCGGCCGTCGGCGATGGCCACGTCGGCTCGCCGGGGTTCGGCCCCGGTCCCATCGACCACGTCGCCGCCCCTGATCACCAGATCCACATCAGCCATTGTCATATCCCTTCGAAACACCTGCACCGAGCCGGCACCCAGCCTCCCACCTGGGGCCCGGACCCATCCAATTCCACAGGGCGATGCCACGATCTAGGATGCGGTTCATGGCAACCACCGGTACCGAGACCGCTCCCTCCACCTGGTACAGCGATGACGAGATGCAGGCCATGTTCGAGTCGGTCAAGAACTGGGGCCGATGGGGCGACGACGACGAGGCCGGGGCCCTCAACCACATCACCGCCCAGCATCGCCGGGCCGCAGCGTCCGAGGTGACCGCCGGCGAGACGGTGAGCTGCGCCAGGGAACTACCGGTCCGGCCTTCGGTCGAGAATCCCAATCCGGCATTGCACATGATGACCAGGGGCGGCGACGACTGCATGATCCCCGGCCTTGGCATGGAGTCGACGGCGGACTTCGTCGGCGTGGCGTTCCACGGCATGTCGACGTCTCACATCGACGCCCTGTGTCACGTGTTCGTCGACGGCATGATGTACAACGGTTTCGCCGGCACCGAGGTTCGCAGCACCGGGGCCAACCGGGGCAGCATCATGTGCGCCGGCGACGGGATCGTCGGCCGGGGCGTGCTGCTCGACATCCCCCGGCAGCGTGGTGTTCCCCATCTGGAGCCGGGCACGGCCATCACCGTGGCAGACCTCGAAGCGGCCGAAGCGGCCCAGGCGGTGACCGTTGGCGACGGTGACATCCTGCTGATCGGCACCGGGCGTGACGCCCGCCGGGCCGAAGGTGGACCATGGCATCCGTTCGTCGAAGGGCTGGCCGGGCTGCACCCCGAATGCATCCCCTGGCTTCATGGGCGTGGTATCTCGGTACTGGGCTGTGACGGTGTCAGCGACGTCCTGCCCGGCAACAACCCGCCCCGGTGGGTCATGCCCATCCACCAGTGCACCATCGTGGCCATGGGCGTCCACCTGCTCGACAACCTCCGCCTCGATCGGCTGGCCGAGGCCTGTGCCCGAGCCGGGCGGTGGAGCTTCCTGTTCACCATCGCCCCGCTGCGGGTCGAGGGCGGCACCGGTTCACCGGTCAACCCGATTGCGGTGCTGTAGACCGACGTCGACCGGTGGCGGCCGCTGCCGTTTGCCGGTCAACGTGCGCTCAGGACGCGGCGCTGATGGCGACCCGCTTGTTCGACAGGCTCCGGCTGCCGGACGTTGCGACCAGTCGAACACGGCTCTCGGCGAAGTTGGTGGTGAGCAGCTTCTCGGCTGCGATACCCGACATCCAGTCGAGGACGGTGAACCGCTGGTCAGACAACGCCCGCTGCAGGGCCGCCGCCTCGACCAGCCGGCCCGGCGAGTAGTGCTGCCACTCGGTGCTCATCCGCCCGTCGTAGATCCGGTAGGTGTCGCCGTCGAGGATGGCAACTGCGTAGGCCGCCAGCTCACCGTCGAGCCGGAGGGTGGCGATCTCGATTTCCCAGTCCTCGTTCCCGCCCTCGACCACCCGACGCCAGAACTCGCGCTCGGCGGGACGGTCAAGGTCGCTGTTGCGGCGGGCATCGCGGTCGCGGGACACGTGCACCGCTTCCACCTCGTCCAACAGCTCGGAGCTGATGGCCCGGCCTCGATCGAAGGCGATGACCATCTCGAGGCCGTCCTGTTCGATCCGGTTGCGAGCCTTGCGGAGCTGCTTTCGTTTGCTCTTGCTCAGCACCTCTTCGATGCTGTGGGCGGTGGAGAACACCACCCGGGGAACCCGCAGCTCCGGTAGGAGCTGGCCGTTGTCGAGCTTCTCGTTCAGGTAGCGCAGCGTCGGGTCGTGGTCCGGCAGCTGTTCCAGGTCCAGGGCCCAGGCTTCTGACACGTCGTCGAGTGCGTCGACGATGGCCTTGGCCAATGCCAGCCCGGCGGCCGGGTCCCGGGCGGGAAGTCCGGCGTAGAGCGAGCTGCTGTGGCCCATCGCCACCACGGTGGCGCCGGATGCCTTCTTGTCGATGGCCAGCATGGCGCAGCCGACGAGCTGCTGGGTGTCGGGGGTGCGGACCTGGACCATCATCGGCGTCCAGGCGGTGAAGGACTCGGCCCAGTGCTGGAGCCAGCCCCAGGTTGCCATGACCGGCATCTTCAGATCCCGGACCAGCTCGTCGACGTCTTTCGACATCGGTCGGATCTCCTTGAGTCCGTACCCGACCTCGATGTCGAAGCTGCGGTCCTGGACTTCCTCGGAAGACTGGCGCCAGGCCTCGAGCGGTTCCACCTCGTCGTCGAGATGCTCTCGGAACAACGATGTCAGCGCCGAGCCGGTGAGCGGGCGGCAGTAGTAGAAACCCTGACCCCGGTCGCATCCCAGCTTGCGGAGGATGCCGGCCTGATCGGAGTACTCGATGCCCTCGGCCACGGTGTAGGCACCGAGCGCTCTCGACAGGTTGACCACCGCTTCGACCAGGGCCGAAGACGTGGACGACCGGTGCAGTTCGTTGATGAACGAACGGTCGATCTTGATGGCGTCGACCGGGAAGGCCTTGAGGTAGCTCAGCGACGAGTAGCCGGTGCCGAAGTCGTCGATCGCCAGCTTCACGCCGATCGTCTTGAGCTGGCCGAGAATGCCTGCGCTCTGATCGGCATCGATGGCCAGCATCGATTCGGTGATCTCCAACACCACCCGGTTGGCGGCGATGCCCGAAGCGCTGATGGCGTTTGTCAGACCGTTGATGAGCTGGTCGTCCTGGAGTTGCCGCATCGACAGGTTGACCGAGACGCTGATGTCCTCGCAGCCGGAGATCTTGTGCCACTGGGCGGCCTGGCGGCAAGCCTCGCGGATCACCCAGTTGCCGATGGGGACGATCATGCCGTTCTCTTCGGCCAGGGTGATGAATCGATCGGGGGCGATCATGCCCCGCTCCGGGTGCTTCCAACGCAGCAGGGCCTCGACCAGTTGGACCTTGCCGGTCTGCAGCTCGAAGATCGGCTGGTAGTGGAGCTGGAACTGCTTCTCGTCGAGGGCCTTCTGGAGGTCGGCCTTGAGGTCGAGGCGTTCCATTGCCTCCTCGTGCATCTCGGCCTCGAAGACCTCGAACCGCCCCTTGCCCCGCGACTTCGAGAGGTACATGGCAACGTCGGCGTTGCGCATGATCAAGTCGACGTCACTGGTGCCGTCTATGTCGATGGCGATGCCGATGCTGGCCATGGCCCGGACACTGCGGTCGCCGAGATCGACCGGGTCGCCCAGTGACTCCAGGGCCCGTCGGGCCACGTTGGTGGCGTCGCGTTTGTCGACCGCCGACTCCAGCAGCACCGCGAACTCGTCGCCACCGAAGCGGGCAACGGTGTCGCCTTCCCGAACGACATTGCCCAGCCTGGTGGCCACCTCGGCCAGAAGCTGATCGCCGGCCGGATGGCCGAGGCTGTCGTTCACGGTCTTGAAGTCGTCGAGGTCGATGAACAGCACCGCCACCGGGTGTTTGCGGTCGTTCTTGGCCAGGGCGGCCTTGGTCCGTTCGGCGAACAGGACCCGGTTGGCCAGGCCGGTCAGTGAGTCGTGCTCAGCGTCGTGGCGGAGCCGGTCCTTGCCCTTCTCGACGGTCTTCATCAGGTCGAAGACCCGGGTCAGGATGAGCATGAACAGCATTGCCGAGGCGGCGATGGTGACCACCCGGTCGGCCAGGTTGCCCCAGAACAGATCGATGAGGGGCACGCTGAGGGTGGCGACGAACATGATGATCAGCTGGATCGGGGTCAGTCGATCCTGGTCCTCGGGCTCCGGCGGCCGCCGCTTCACCCTGGGATGGAGGGCGGCGATCGAGAAGCCGACGTAGAACAGCAGCCAGAAGGCGTCGATGAACAGGCCGGTCTTGAAGGTGCCGTTGACGAGGTAGATCTGGTAGCCGGTGTCGGCAACGGCCAGCGAGCCGATGGCGGCAACGATGAAGGCGAACGGCGGATGCTTGAGGTGGACGGTCACCACGAGCCGGGCCGCCACCGCCAGCAGGGCAACGTCCATCACCGGGTAGCCGAGGGACACCGCCAATGCGCCGAAGTTGGTGTCGGAGACGAAGAAGTCGTCGACGAACAGCACCCACATCGTGCCGAACATGGCGATACCGACAACGGCGGCGTCGATGAAGCTGGCCCTGCTCCGGCCGGGGGCCACCTCGTTGACCATCTTGATCAGGCCGATGATCATCAGCGGGTACATCGCCAGATAGAACCCGTCGGCGACGTTGGGGAACGGCGGGCCGGACTCACCGGACTGCAGCTCGATGACGTAGTAGATGACGTCTGCGGTGAGGAACGAGGCGAGTCCACCGGCGAACCACAGCCACGGAGCCACCGGTCTCGGTCGGTTCTTCCAGATGCCGAACAGCAACAGGATCAGGGACACCAGGCCAACGCCGTTGTACAGCACAAGCTTGGACTCGGGGGACTTCTCCACAAAGAAATAGACCGTCGTCAGTGCCGCGGCGACGACGAGCCAGATCTTCCACAAGGTCCTCATGGCTGTGACATCGACTCGGGAACGGGCCGACATGAGTCGGACCGGCGGTCGAGGCGAAGATGAGCCGGTGGGCCCATTGCCGGACGACCGGTGCATGGGTCGCCGAAAACCGTCATCGCTCCCGGGGCGACGACCCCGACCAGAGGCGTCACGACGTCGCTCCGACCCCGACCAGCAGCAGCGCCGAACAGGCCCCGATCAGCCCCGCCACCTGGACTCGTGCGATCCGTTCCCGCAGCACGATGCGGGCCAGGAGCACCGTGGCCGCCGGGTAGAGCGAGACCACGGCCGCAACCCAGGTGAAGCTGCCGTCGGCCAAGGCCAGGAGGTAGAAACTGTTGGCCGAGCAGTCGAGCACGCCGGCCACGGCGATGGCAGGCCAGTCCGAGCGGTGGGGGCGGACCCAGGCCCGACGGGCCGACAGTATCGCCGCCAGTCCGATCACCGACGCCAGTCGGGCCCCGACCAGAGGGTAGAGCCCGGCTTCGGACGAGGTCTGGGCCAATGCCACGAAGAACAGCCCGAACCCGAGACCGGCGATGATCGACAGCCGCCTGGTCTTGGCGGTGGCGAACCGGCGGCGGGCGCGACCCCGGGGGGTGGCGATCGATGGCACGGTCTGGGCCACAATGCCACCGGCGGAGACGACGATCCCGGCCGGTACGGCCAGTGCGATACCGGTCAGGGTGAGGTTGTTCGGCACCTCGCCGATCAGCAGGCCGGTGCTCACCGGTACCAGCGAACCGATCAGGGCGGTCACGGCGGCGGCGGTGGTCATCGGACCATCGGCCAGGGCACGGTAGAAGGTGGTGAGACCGATCGCCGCACCGACACCGCCAACCGCACCCCATGCCATGTCGGCCGGGGTGACGACGGCCCTGGCCGAGGCGGCCAGGATCGCCACCAGCGAGAGCAGGCTGATCAGTTGCACGGCGATGGTCACCAGCACGGCGTCGTTCCGCTTGGTGGCAAGGCCACCGGAGAAATCGGACGCACCATACGACAGGCCGGAAACAGCGGCGAAGACGACAGCGATCACCAACCCCCCGTCGGCCCGCCTGTCGTCGGTTCAAGCCCGCCCGGCTCACAGACCGGGCGATTCCCGCCGACAGGAGCTCATGGATCCTCATATCCGGTGGCTACGGCGCCACGTGCTGGCCCGCGTCCTGACGAGGCTCGTGGTCGAGGGTGCCGTGGTAGCGGTGCTCGGTTCGGCAACCGGCGTACTCCTCGGCCTCGATCCCCTGACCGCAATCATGGCCTCGGTGGTCGCCGCCCACCTGTACTCGCTCCTCCGGCTGGGCGTCGCCATCTGGTGCAACCCGGTGAACCATCGCTACCTGAGCCGCTGGGAAGACCATTCCCAACACCTGCGGCCCTCGCCTCCGACCAAATCGGCCGAACGGCCACTCGACGCTGATCTGGGCCGGATCGGCTTGCGCCACCTGGTTCGCCTCGACCGCTCCGACATGGCCACCGACGGCTACGAGGTCTACGCCTCGGGGTCACGCCTGGTGCTGGCCGCGGTCGGAGCGGGCGGCGGGCAGTGCGCCATCCTGTCACGACTGTCTGACGGGCGGTTGCTGGTGACCAGCCCCGACCTCGTGCCGCCAAGCCATGGGGTGATGATCAACCTGGCATTCGAGGGCTCCCCGTCGGAGCTGGTGCTCCGCCACATCGAGACCCTCACCCGGCTCCGCCACCAGGGCCTCAGCACCCTGCCGGCCGGCTACGACCTCCTGATCGACCAGCTTCGGCTCGAATGGCAGGCCTGGGATGAGCTGGGCCCGATCATCGGGCCGCTGCTTGCCATCGACCCCCGCCCCCAGCCCCACCTGCTCCAGGCCCGGGTTCCCGCAGATCTCCTGTGGCGTCGGTCATCGGCGCCGACGACGAACGGGGTCGTCAGGCACCGCTTCGTTGGACCGGCGGTGCAGGCGTCGCCCGGCGCACCCCTTGGCGGGGCCCGGAGTGTCGTGGTGGAGATCGAGGTACCCCGCCCCGGACCGGCCACCGGTCTCGTCGGGCTTCACGTCGGGCCCGGGCCGGGCCAACCGGGCGTCGCCAGAGCCGAGGTGTCGGGCGACGCTGCGGGGGACGGCCGGCCGGGCAGCGGCAGGATCAGGCGATCCGGTCGCCGGCCGCCGGTTTCCCGAGCGAGACGTCGCCCGGTGGCCGCCGGCCGCTGAGCCCCGGTCACGGTCACGGTCACGGTCACGGTCAACCATCACGTTCACGGTCAACCGGCTCGGCCCAGTCGTCTCGGTCCGGGCGTCGCCGGTCCTGCCCTGCGGGGCGGTGGACTTGAGGTCGGGGAACCGCACCCCTAGATTCCTGCGATGGATGTTCGACTGGACGGCAGAAACGCACTGATCACCGGGGGAAGCCTTGGCCTCGGCCGAGCCATGGCCCTGGAGTTCGCACGATCCGGCGCCTCGGTGGCCATCGTGGGGCGGACCAGGGAGACCCTCGACGAGGCGGTTGCGGCCATCGGCCCCGAGGTCGAGACCGAGGTTCGGGGCTACGCCTGCGACGTTCGGGACGGTTCGAGCCTGATCGACACCCACGAACGGATCGCCGCCGACCTGGGACCGGTCGACATCCTGGTCAACAATGCCGGCACGTCTGCGGCCATGCCGTTTCTGGACGCAACCGACGAGGACTGGCAGAACGATCTGGACCTCAAACTGCTGGCCGCAGTTCGACTGTGCCGGCTGTGCATCCCTGCGATGCAGGAACGTCGCTGGGGCCGGATCATCAACGTGTTGAACACCGCGGCAAAAGCGCCCGGCCGAAACAGCATGCCGACCTCGGTCAGCAGGGCCGCCGGGATGGCGTTGACCAAGGCCCTGGCGTCGGAGATGGCGCCATACGGGATCCTGGTCAACGGCCTCAACACCGGGGTGCTGGTGACGAACCAGTGGCACCGGCTGCATGAGAAGCGGGCACCGGACAAGCCGTTCGACGAGTTCCTGGAGTCCACCGGCAACATGGTGCCGGTCGGCCGTATGGGCGACCCCGCCGAGTTCGCCAACCTGGCCTGTTTCCTGGCCTCCGAGCACGCCTCGTACATCACCGGGACGGCGATCAACGTGGACGGTGGACTGTCACCGGTGGTCTAGCGGTCGGCGGCCGGGAGTCGGGAAGCAGCACCGACAGAGCCCAACTGACGATGCCGATGATGATGCTCCCGCCAACTGCGGTGAAGAACCCGTCGACCTCGAGACCGGGGCTCAGCCAGGCGGTGAGCCCCAGCATCGAGGCGTTGATCACCAGGATGAACAGACCGAGGGTGATGA
>CAMYLA010000007.1:0-5598 GCA_947259095.1 uncultured Acidimicrobiaceae bacterium
CCACACCATCGTTCCGTTCCACGGGCAGGGAATGAACATGGCGCTGGAGTCGGTGGCCGATCTCGCTCGCCGGCTCGGTGATCGCCCCGGCGATCGGGGCCGGGTCTTCACCGAATTCGAGCGGGACCGGGAGCCCCACACCGCCGCCATCTCCGAACTGGCGTTGAACAACTACCGCCAGCTCCGCTCCGCCATCGCCGAGGACGAACACCTCGCCGAGCTGCAGTTGGCCAGGGAGCTGGAGCGCCTCTACCCCGAGCACTTCGCCAGCGAATACAACATGGTGACGTTCACCACGATGCCCTACGCCGACGCCAAGGCCCGGGCCAGGAGACAGCGGGAGGTTCTGGCCGGGCTGGCCGGGGATTCTGGGCCTACCAACCGCATCGACCTCACCGAGGCGGGGCGACGGCTGGAGGAGTTGGGTCCCATCCCGACCCGCAGCAAGGAGGCGGTCCTGGTCGGAGGGTAAAGAACCGGCGGGGCGCTGCCGATGGTGACAGCAGGGTGATCAGACCCTCCCAGCTGCCCCCAAAGGCGATCGATGTCCCAGACCGACGGCAAAGACCTTATCGACGATGACGATGAGAGCAGCGGCCTCGACGAGTTGCTGACCGAGCTGGCCACGAAACTGATGGGTGTCGGCGTGAACGACGCCCAGCCGGCCACCGACGAGGCGCTGGCCCGGCTTCGAGCGTTCTTCGAAGTGTCCCACGTGTTCCTCCGCCGCAACGATCTGGAACGGCGGGTCTCGATTCTGGTTGGCGAGGAACCGTCTCGGGAGTTCATCCCCGATCCCGATCCACTGTACGAGGTGCCGTTCGACAGTGATCCGGTGTTCGCCGCCAGCGAACACATGAAGGAGACGATGATCGTCTACCCCGAGGAGTCCGACGAGCTCGACAAGCGGTTGGAGGCGGCATCCGGGCAGCCGCAGGTCACCGTGGCCAGCGTGCCGCTGATCCGGGGTGATGACACCGTTGGTGCTCTCGGCCTGGTCCACTACGGGATGCGTCGCTGGAGCACCCGTGAGATCCGCTGCCTGACCGCCATCGCCACCTTGTTCGCCCAGCTGTGGGGCCGGTTGGAGGCCGAGGAGGCGACTGACCGACCTGATCGCCGCGGTCCCCGATGGTCGGCGGGTCTCGCTGCTCGTGGTCGACATCGACAACATGAAGGTGATCAACGACGGCCTGGATTTCGAGGCCGGCAACCTGTTCATTCGCAGCGTCGGTGACCGGCTGTCCCAGACGGTTCGGGCCACCGACGTGGTGGCCCGCCTCCAGGGGGACCAGTTCGCGGTGCTGATCACCGATCTCGATCCGGCGGTGGTCGACGTGATCTCCCGACGGCTGGCCGACGAGCTCGCCGCCGCAGTGGACGTCTCGGACCTGAGCATCGCCCGCTCGGTCAGTATCGGCGTGGCCCACAACTCCATCAGCAACTCCAACCAGGAGCTGATCAACCACGCCGATGCGGCACTGCACGAGGCCAAGGCCAGGGGCAAGAAGCGGGCCGTCACCTTCGACGCCACCATGCGGTCCAAGGTGCTCCAGCGCTTCGAGATGGAGTTGGAGCTCCGCCGGGCCCTCGACAACGACGAATTCGTGTTGCACTATCAGCCGGAGGTCGATCTCGAAACCGGCGAGGTGGTGGCCACCGAGGCCCTAGTGCGGTGGAATCATCCGGAGCGGGGGCTGCTGTCGGCCGGGGTGTTCATCGAGACCGCAGAGCAGAGTGGGCTGGTGGTCGAGATCGGTGATTTCGTGTTGGCGCAGGCCATCGAGCAGATCAGCCTGTGGCAGCACGACCATCCGGACCTGGAGATGTGGATCAACATCTCCCCTGCCCAATTGATGAGCCGGGATCTGGTCTCCCAGGTCGGCGGCCTGTTGAACACCCACGGGGTCGATGCCCACCGCATCTGCCTCGAGGTGACCGAGCACAGCGTGCTCGACGATATCGAGTTCACCAGGGGCAGCCTGGAAACCCTCCGCAACAGCGGTGTCAAGCTGGCCCTCGACGACTTCGGCACCGGCTACTCGTCGATGAAGCAGCTGAAGAACCTGCCGATCACCACACTCAAGATCGACATGACGTTCGTGGCCGGCCTCGGCATCTCCGAGTACGACTCGGCGATCGTCGACGCCGCCATCACGCTGGCCGATGCGTTCGGGCTCAAGACGGTGGCCGAGGGCATAGAGAAACCGGAACAGATCGGCGAACTGCTCCGTCGAGGCTGTCACATCGGCCAGGGCTTCTACATGGCCAGACCGGCGGCTCCGGAGGAGATCGAGCAGCTGCTCCATCAGCCGATGTCGCTCCACGGGATCGGTGCCTCTCGGTGAGCCCGAGCCGATTCGGTCCCCGGTCGCCTGTTGCGGCAGGGCTCCGCTGCCGGCTCCGGTAGGCCGCTGGTCGGTGCGACAGCCGCCGGACGGCGTGCCAAGATGGTGACCATGTCTCATGGGGGAAAACTCGCCGCCAACGTCCTGAAAGCCGCCGGCGTGGAGTGTGTGTTCACCCTCTCCGGTGGTCATGTCATGGGCATCTACGACGGCTGCCTCGACGAGGGCATCAAGGTGGTTGATGTTCGCCACGAGCAGGCCGCGGTCCACGCCGCAGACGCCTGGGCCCGGTTGAACCCCGGCAAGGTCGGGGTCGCCATTCTCACCGCCGGTCCGGGGGTGACCGACGGGGTCACCGGCGTGGCCAATGCATGGCGGGCAAACTCGCCGATTCTGGTGATCGGCGGCCAGGGCCCGTTCAACAACCTCCGCCGTGGTTCGCTGCAGGAGATGGACCACGTCGCGGTCATGAAACCGATCACCAAGTGGGCCGACGCCTGCTACCAGACCGAGCGGATCGGCGAGTACATCGAATCGGCGATCCGCACCGCCATGAGCGGGGTGCCGGGCCCGGCGTTCCTGGAGATCCCCATGGACGTGCTCCACGGTCCGGTCGATCTCGACTCGGTCACGATGCCGACGTTTCGCGACTACCGGGTGTTGTCGGCCGCACCGCCGGTCCTGCTGACCAAGGCGATCCAGATCATGTCCCGGGCCAACCGCCCGATGTTGATGGCCGGCACCGCCCTGAAATGGTCGGAAGGGGCGTTGGCGCTGCGGCAGTTCGCCGAGGCCACCAAGATCCCCGTCTACACCAATGGCATGGGCCGGGGGCAGCTGCCGATGGATCATCCCCAGTTCTTCAACCGCAGCCGCAAGGAGGCGCTGGCCCAGGCCGATGTGGTCCTCCTGGCCGGTACCCCGCTGGACTTTCGTATGAAGTTCGGCAAGTCGATCCCCCCGGACGCCAAGATCATCCAGCTCGACCTCGACGAGACGCTCATCGGTCAGAATCGGGCCAGCGATGTCGGCCTGGTCGGCAACGTCGGCGTCAATCTCGATGCGTTGAACAAGGCCGGTGGCTCGGTGATGGACTTCTCGGAGTGGTCGAACCAGCTCCGGGTCATCGAGGACCAGGCCGAGGAGGCCCTGGCTTCGCAGCTCGGCTCCGATGAGATCCCGATCGATCCGCTTCGGCTGTGCAAGGAGATCGCCGACTACGTCGCCACCGACAACCGCATGATCGTCATCGGCGACGGTGGCGACATCGTGGCCCAGGCCTCCAAGGTGCTCAAGGTCCCGTCCCGCGGCACCTGGATGGACCCCGGGCCGCTCGGGACGCTCGGCGTCGGCATGCCGTTCGCCCTGGCGGCCCAGCTGGCCAATCCAGAGAAGAGGGTCATGATCATCTACGGTGACGGCTCGTTCGGGCTGAATGGCTTCGAGTTCGACACCGCGGTGCGCTTCGGACTGCCGATCGTCGGTGTGGTCGGCAACGATGCGGCGTGGGGGCAGATGATGCGGCCCCAGGCCATGCTGTACGGCTCGGATCGCCTGGTGGCCACCGAGTTGAACTACACCCGGTACGACAAGGTGGTCGAGGCGCTTGGGGGCCACGGCGAGCACGTCACCAAGCCGGACGACATCGCAGGCGCCCTCGAGCGGGCCTTCGCCTCCGGCAAGCCGGCGCTGGTCAACGTCGAGATGCGTCAGGACGTCGAAGGGGTCAAGGGCTCGACCTACGTCTAGTCTCCCGGTCACGTGGCGCTGTAGCGCTGTAGCGCTGTAGCCGGTGGCCGTGGCGGCCCTGCCCGGCGAGGAGGGAGGGCTCTCCCTCAACAGCCCTCCCTCCGACCTGTGCTGCTCCAGTGAGCATCGGTGTGCCGAGACTATGGACCGCCCTGGAGACCGTCAATGGCCATGACCGGAATGTCATGGGGCGTTGCGGGGTCGCTGCGGTGGGCCCCGGCCTCCTCAGGCCCGCTGGTACCGGCCGGGCTCCACCTCGACCGCCTCGCCCCGGTCCAGCATCCGGGCCACGTGCAGCTCCGCGGTCCGCTGCTCCACCGCCTCGACGATCACGTTCTCCACTTGGGGCCGGTAGACGAACCGATGCCGGACCATGTCGTCGATCGAGCGGGGCTCGGCCAGATGATCGAGCATGGCCCGGTGCCTTGTCTCGATCACCGCATGGAACCGGTCGATCATCTCCAGGTAGGTCCGGCGGCCCTCGATGATTCCTTTGTGGTGGAAGGTGACGTACCAGTCGGCCTCCACCTCCCTGGCCCGGCGGAGGCTCTCGTCGAATTGTTCGAGGTCGGACCAGGCGTCGCCGTAGTACGGGCCGAAACCGGTGAGGTCGATGTCGGAGAGGAAGAAGACGTTGTCGATGATCAGACCGGAGTGGCCACGGGTGTGGCCGGGGAGGTGCATCGCCTCCACGGCGACACCGCCGCCGAGGTCGAACACATGACCGTCCTCGAACCCCTGGGCGTCCGGCCGGGCCCGGTAGGAGAACTCGTCGACGATCTGGTGGCCGAAGTCGGCCCTGCGCTGCCCCTCGAGGCCGTAGACGTCGAGCAGGCCGTCGAGCGAGGTTGCAGCGGGCAGATCGTCGTTGTGGATGTGGATCCGGGCCTCGGCGAACAGCGAGTTGCCGGGGAGATGATCCTCGTGGCCGTGGGAGTTGATCACCGCGTCGACCGGGGCCGGGGCGCCACCGTTGGCCACCACCGTGACCGACGGGTCGATGAGCACGGTCTCCGACGCCCCCTGGACCAACACCGAGTTGCCGGAGGGATAGGCGCCGTTGTCCTCTCCCTGCAACACGCTGACCGACGGGGTGAGCCGGATCTGGCGTTCACCCCAGTTGACGACTCGTGGCCCACTCACGCCGAGAAACCGTACCCGCTGCCGGCCCACCGATCGAAATCTGCCCGCCGCAACCCCGGGATGTCTCCAGGTTTCCCTGCCTCGATGGCCGGTTTTGCCGATGACGTGAGAAACTGTCCTGATGTCGAACACTGGCGCCGAGCTGACCTGGTACGAGATGCCGAACCTCCGCCGACCCCTGTTGCTGGTGGCGTTCGAGGGCCTGTTCGACGCCGCCGAGGCGGCAACGGCGGCACTGGATTGGATCCGGACCAGAACCGAGTCATCGGAGGTGGCGATGATCGATCCGGAGACGTACTTCAACTTCCAGGAGACCCGGCCAACGGTTCGCATCGACGGCGAAGGCGACCGGGTGATC
>CAMYLA010000007.1:5622-89600 GCA_947259095.1 uncultured Acidimicrobiaceae bacterium
ACCACCGAGATCTACTCGGTGGTGACCGACTCGTCCCGGGATCTGGTGGTGATGACCGGGGTCGAGCCCCACCTCCGGTGGCCGAGCTTCGCCGACCATGTGCTCGAGGTGGCTCGCCGCAGCGGCTGTGAGATGGTGGTCACCGTCGGGGCGCTGATCAGCATGGTGCCCCACACCCGCCCGTTCTCGGTCACCGGGAGTGCGGTCCATCCCGACCTGGCCCGGCGGCTCAACCTGTCCCGCCCCACCTACGAGGGCCCCACCGGCATCGCCGGCGTGATCAACGCCCGGCTGGAGCGCTCGAACGTTCCGGTGATCTCGCTCCGGGTCGAGGTGCCCCACTACGTGCCGGGGCCGCCGAACCCCAAAGCGACCCAGGCCCTGCTCCGCCGGCTGCAGCAGACCACCGGCGTGACAACCGGCTACGAGGAGCTCGATTCCGACGTGTCGGAGTGGATGACCAGGGTCGACCAGGCGGTCTCATCCGATGAGGAGAGCCGGGAGTACGTCGAGCGGCTGGAGCGTCAGGTCGACTCCGACGAGGAGATGCTGCCCACCGGCGACGATCTGGCGGCAGAGCTCGAGGCGTTCCTCCGGGATCAGCAGACCGACGAGGAGTCCGACCCGGAGGCCGGGGCCGACACCGGCGACGCCGAGGCCGACGGCAAACCCGATGGGGCCGCCGACGACGAAACCGCCAACGAAACCGACGACGTAACCGCCAACGAAACCGACGACGACCCGGGCCCGAACCCGAGAGCCGACACAGGGCCGGAGCCCGAATCCGACACAGGGCCGGAGCCCGAATCCGGCACAGAGCCGGAGCCCGAATCCGGCAAAGACGAAGGCAGCGAAACCGGTACCGACGCCGCTGACTGACCGGTCGGGAGGCTCAACGCCGAGCGGTGACGGAGATCACCGGTCGGTTGCGAAGCAGCTGATTCGCAGCCTCGATCTCCGTCAGTCCGCTGTCGGCCAGCAGCCGGCCCATCTCCTCGGCGTCGACCGTGGTGAAACCGTGCCGGTTGATCGTCTCGTTGCCGGAGCCGTGGCCGTCGGCATCCTCGTCTTGCGATGGGTCACGATGGCGGGCCATGAATCGTTCGTGATCGGGGTGTCCGGGGTCTTCGAAGTCCTCGTCGACGAGGACCACCCGCCCGCCGGGTCTGAGCACTCTGGCGATCTCGGTGGCGGCGACCTCCCGGTCGACCCAGTGATGCATGGCGTTGATCGACCAGGCGGCGTCGATCGATCCGTCCGGCACCGGCAGCCGCTCGGCCGAACCGTCGGCGACGGTGATCCGGCTCCTGGCCCGCTGGAACCACCGGCGGCCATGAAGGACCCGCCGCATGAACGGCGTTGGCTCGACCGCGGTGACGGTGGCCCCGGCCTTGGCCGCCAGCACCATACCGGGCCCCATCCCTGCCCCGATGTCGAGCACCCGCTCACCGGCGATGGGAGCCACCACCTCCAGCACCGCCTCGTTGATCTCCGAGCGCCACATCCGGGGCGCCAGTCGCAGGTACCGCACCGCCGCCGACAGTCCCTGATCCCTGGCATGGCCGTGCCCGTGCTCATGCCCGTGTTCGTGGTCGTGGTCGCGGCGGTCGGCGTCGGTCATCGGGGGAGCACCTCATTGGCCTGCTGTCGGAGCCAGTGGTCGGCGATCACCAGCAACATCATGGCCTCGACCAGGGGAACGGCCCGGGGCAGCACGCACGGGTCGTGGCGGCCCTTGGCGGCCAGAACGGTGGGCCGACCGTCGGCGGTGACCGTCTTCTGCTCCGAGGAGATCGTGGCCGTCGGTTTGAACGCCACTCTGGCGATCACGTCTGCGCCGTTGCTGATGCCGCCCTGCACTCCCCCCGAGTGGTTGGTGGTGGTGGTCGGCCCGTCCGGCCCGGGCTCGAATGCGTCGTTGTGGACCCGGCCGGTCATCCTGGTGCCGGCGAACCCGCTGCCTACCTCGAACCCCTTGGCCGCCGGCAGCGACAGCATGCCCTTGGCCAGATCGGCCTCGAGGCGGTCGAAGACCGGCTCCCCAAGCCCGGGGGGAACCGCCCTGGCCACGACGGTGACCACGCCGCCAAGCGAATCCCCGTCCCGGCGGGCCGCCTCGATGGCCGCCGTCATGTGTTCGGCCGCCACCGGGTCCGGGCAGCGGGTGGGGTCGGCCTCCACATCCTTCTGGCCCCCAGGAGCTTGCGGGCGACGGCGGCGGCCGCCACCCTGCCGACCGTCTCCCTGGCCGATGATCGTCCGCCGCCCCGGTGATCGCGGAGGCCGTACTTGGCCTGGTAGGTGTAGTCGGCGTGGCTCGGCCGGTACAGGTTCTCGAGGTGGTCGTAGGCCCCGGGGCGATGATCGCCGTTGGCCACCACCATGGCGATCGGTGTGCCGGTGGTCCGACCGTCGTACAGCCCGGACAGGATCTCCACCCGGTCGGCCTCGTTGCGCTGGGTGACGAGCCGGCTCTGGCCGGGGCGGCGACGGTCGAGGTCGTGCTGGATCTCGTCGGTCGACAACGCCAGCCTCGGCGGGCAGCCGTCGACGACCACCCCGACCGCAGGGCCGTGGGATTCGCCGAATGTGCTGATGCGGAATTGGCGGCCAAAGGTGCTGCTCACTGACCACCAGCGTAGTGGGAACCGGGGTTGGCCGGTCCGGCCCGAGCTGCCGGCCGCCCGGCCATGGGCCGGGACCGGCGGCTCCCGAACGCCCGATACCGGGTGGCGAGACCCCGGGCGGTATTCTTGATCTCGATGGCACATACGTCGCTGACCCCCGTTTCCGATGCTCCCACCGGAATTCACCAGGCCGAATTGCGGGTCTGGATCGATCAGGATCTCTGCACCGGCGACGGGATCTGCACCGATCACGCACCATCGGTGTTCACCATCCTCGAGGACGGCATCGCCTACTGCCGCGAGGGCGACAAACTGTTCAACGATCCCGGCGGGGCTGCGGAGCTGGCGGTGGTGCCCCGCTCGGCAGAGGTCGACGTGATCGACGCCGCCGCGGAGTGCCCCGGCGAATGCATCTTCATCGAGTTCGCTGAGCTGTCAGACCAGGACTGAGACGGCGGCCCGCTCCATCGGCGGCCACGACGGGCCCCATCAGGGACTATCGTCACACCCATGGCCAATGATCCTGACGACCGAGGCGCCAAGCAGACCAAGATCCTGCTCGAAGAATCGGAAATGCCGACCCGCTGGTACAACATCGTGCCGGACCTTCCGGCGCCTCCCCCTCCGCCGCTGCACCCCGGCACCCATGAGCCGGTCGGCCCCGAAGACCTGGCCCCGCTGTTCCCGATGGCGCTCATCATGCAGGAGGTCAGCACCGACTCCTACATAGACATCCCCGAAGAGGTACTGGACGTCTACCGGCTGTGGCGGCCCTCGCCGCTGTACCGGGCCCATCGGCTGGAGGCCGCCCTTGGAACCCCGGCCCGGATCTACTACAAGTACGAAGGGGTCAGTCCGGCCGGTTCCCACAAGCCGAACACCGCCGTGCCCCAGGCGTTCTACAACGCCCAGGAGGGGATCAAACGGCTCACCACCGAAACCGGGGCCGGGCAGTGGGGCACCGCCCTTGCGTTCGCCTGCGCCCTGTTCGACCTCGAGTGCGAGGTGTGGCAGGTCCGCTCCTCATACGATCAGAAGCCGTACCGCAAGGCCATGATCGAGACGTTCGGGGCCACGATCCACGCCAGCCCGTCTGTGCTGACCGAGGCCGGCCGCAAGGCGTTGGCCAACGACCCCGAAACCCCGGGCAGCCTCGGTATCGCCATCTCCGAGGCGGTCGAGGTCGCAGCCCAGGATCCCGAGGGCCGCTACGCCCTCGGCAGCGTGCTCAACCACGTGTTGATGCATCAGACGATCATCGGCGAGGAGGCCATGGCGCAACTGGCCAAGGTTGACGACACCCCGGACGTCATCGTCGGCTGCACCGGCGGTGGCTCCAACTTCGCCGGGCTCACGTTCCCGTTCCTCCGGGAGAAGCTGGCGGGGAGGATCTCGCCGACCATCAGGGCCGTCGAGCCGGCGGCCTGCCCGTCGCTGACCAAGGGCACCTACGCCTACGACTTCGGCGACACTGCGGGCTTGACGCCGCTGATGAAGATGCACACGCTTGGTCACGATTTCATCCCCGATCCGATCCATGCCGGCGGGCTCCGCTATCACGGCATGTCGCCGCTGCTGTCCCACATCTACGAGCTCGGCTTGATCGAGGCAGAATCGATCCACCAGACCGAGTGCTTCGAGGCCGGGGTGCAGTTCGCCAGAACCGAGGGCATCGTTCCCGCCCCCGAGCCGACCCACGCCCTGGCGGCCACGGTTCGGGAGGCGCTGAAGGCCAAGGAGTCGGGCTCCGAAACCGTGATCCTGACGGCGCTGTGTGGCCACGGGCTGCTGGACATGGCGGCATACGATCGGTACTTGGCAGGGGATATGGTCGACGACGACTACCCTGAGGAACGGGTTCGGGACGCGTTGACCCGCCTGCCCCAGGATCTGGGGTAGTCGTCGGGTTGCCCGCCTTCGGCCCATTCCGATCGAAAACCGCATCGAAGGTGATCGAATCCGAGATGACCGACTACTACGTCGAAGAGGAGTACGAAGAGGACGCCTTCGACGAGGGCGACTACGACTATCTCCCGGACGAGGACATCGACGAGGAGGTCGAGGAGAAGCGCCCGGTCGAGATCGAAGGCCGGACCAGCTGGATGTACCTCGGCTTCCTGGCGGTGCTGTTCGTCCTGCTGGTGTTCTTCTCCTGGGCCTGCAACGATCGCTCCGACAGCCCCGGTGAACCGCCGACCGAAGAGTCGTTGGAGGTCACCTCCGGCACGTCGGTCCGCCTGATCGTGGTCATCGACGGTGATGTGGTCACCGTTTCGGGCTCGGTTCCAGACGAGGCCGCCCGCCAGCAGATTCTGGTCGCCACCCGGGACCTGTACGGCCCGGCCAACGTCATCGACGAACTGGCCGTTGACGACAGCTTCACCCTGGAGCGAGGTGCGGTGGCCGTGACCGGCACCACCAGCTTCGAGGACACCCGGCCGGAGGCCCTCCAGCAGGCCATCGTCTCCGGCCTCGGGTTGTCCGAGGGCGAGTTCTCGATCAACCGGGGCGAGGTCTCGGTCGACGCCGTGTCATTGCAGGTCGAGGTCACCGGTCAAACCATCGCGCTCAGCGGGGCGGTGCCTGACGAGGAGTCGATCGCCGAGCTGGTCGCCGCCGGTGAGGCCGTCTGGGGGCCCGGCTCCGTCGACGTCACCGGTGTCACGGTCGCCGATACGACATGGACGAACGGCACGGTGCAGGTCACCGGCACCACCACCATTGGCGAGGCCGCCGTTGCCGAGTTCCCGGCCGAGATCCAGGCCAGGCTGGGCGCCCTTGTCGTCGTCGATGTCTCCGCTGTCACGTCCGAGCTGACCCCCGAAGCGCTGACTGCGATCGAAGAGGAGATCGGGGCTCAGGTGCTGGCCGACCCGATCCGGTTCGCTCCCCAGAGCGCCGACATCGAACCGGGGAGTGAGCCGATCGTGGCTTCGGTGGCCGAGACGCTCAACTCGATCCCCGGGGTGCAGGTCGAGGTGGTCGGCCACACCGACAGCGCCGGCCCGGAGGACACGAACCAGGCCCTGTCCCTCGAGCGGGCCGAAGCGGTGATCGCCCGCCTCGGTGAGCTCGGCGTCGACGAGGCCCGGCTCACCGCCATCGGCGAAGGCGAGTCGAATCCGTTGGTCTCCAACGACACGCCGGAAGACCGGGAGCAGAACCGGAGGATCGAATTCCGGCTGGTCGGGGCAGGGTAGGGGCCGGGTCACCATCGGCGCACCGCCGGATGGCGAGCATCGAATCGACGGTCTGGATCCGTTTTGGAGATGACCCCGCTTTGGCAGCATTATTGGTTCGAGAGCCGGTCGACGGCCTCGCCGGTCACCCCGGGGCTCGATGCCTTCAACCGTCGCCAACCGCCAGCCACACAACAGGGGATCCCCGACCATGGAATCGGTGTCGATGACCGAAGTCGAACGCCAAGAATTTCTGGCCCAGGTCCACGTCGGTGTTCTGGCCATCGAGCGGAAGAATCGAGCCCCATTGGCGGTGCCGATCTGGTACCGCTACGAGCCGGGGGGCATGCTCAACGTTCTGATCGGCCCGGACTCGCTGAAGGCCAAACTGCTGGCCGAGGCCGGTCGGTTCAGCCTCTGCGTCCAGATCGAGAAGCCCCCATACCGGTACGTTTCGGTGGAGGGTCCCATTGTGGAAACCCGGCAGTGCGACATCGAAGCCGATGCACGGCCTATGGCGCACCGCTATCTTGGCAGGAAGTCGGGGGACCTGTATGTGGAGGAGGGGGATGATTCGACCATGATCTCGGTCTCGATGCGGCCGGAGAACTGGTACTCGGCGGACTACGGGAAGGACGGCTGACCATGGAGGGCCTCGACCCGACCGCGTTCGACGCGGTGATGGCCGGGTTCCGGATCCTGGTCGGCATCACCTTCGCCGCCCACGGCTGGGCAAAACGGTTCTCCGGTGGCGGCCTGGAAGGCACCG
Source organism: uncultured Acidimicrobiaceae bacterium (assembly GCA_947259095.1). Taxonomy (GTDB): domain Bacteria; phylum Actinomycetota; class Acidimicrobiia; order Acidimicrobiales; family SZUA-35; genus JAHELU01. The sequence goes on from CAMYLA010000007.1 coordinate 12,198, forward strand.
CCGGCTGGTTCGATTCGATCGGCATGAAGCCCGGCCGGTTCCACGCCAGGATGGCGTCGACCACCGAGATGGCGACCGGCGCCATGTTGGCCCTCGGCCTGCTCACCCCGTTCGCCGCGGCCGGGATGATCGGCGTGATGGTGGTTGCCGGTTGGGTCGTCCATCGGGACAAGGGCTTCTTCATCGTCGGTGAAGGCTGGGAGTACACCTTCATCGTCGGCCTGATCGCACTGGCGATCGCCGGGCTCGGGCCGGGCCGGTGGTCGATCGACTGGGCGTTGGGGATCGCCGACGATCTCAACGGCTGGGTCGGCCTGGCCATCGCCGCCGTGCTGGGTATCGGTGGAGGCGTGGCCCAGCTGGCCGTGTTCTACCGGCCAGAGCCGGCGGTCGCCGCCGGGTCCTGATTCGCAGCCGGCGGTCGCTCAGAGGTCGATCGTTGCGAACAGCTCGGCGTAGCTCTCCCGCAGCTGAGCCTTCTGCACCTTGCCCATCGAGTTTCGGGGCAGGGCGTCCAGGAACACGTACTGCTTCGGCCGCTTGAAGTTGGCCAGGCTGTCCTCCACCGCCTCCTCCAGCTCGTCCTCGGTGACCGCATCGTCGGCCACCACGAACGCCGCCACCGCCTCGCCGAAGTCCGGATGGGGGAGGCCGATGATCGCCGATTCGACAACGCCGGGCTGCTGGTCGACCAGCAGCTCGATCTCCTTCGGGTAGACGTTGTAGCCGCCGGAGATGATCATGTCGGTCGATCGGCCGGCCAGGGTCAGCCGACCGTCTGGGCCCATCGAGCCGATGTCGCCGGTGCGGAAGTAGCCGTCGCCGGTGTGGGCCTCGGCGGTCTTGTCCTCGAGGCCCCAATAGCCGGGGAAGACATGTGGCCCCCGGACCTGGACTTCGCCGATCTCGCCCGCCTCCAGCGGTTCGTCCTTCTCGTCGACCACCCGCAGGTCCATGTCCGGAAGGGCATAACCCACCGTGCCGGCGATCCGTTGGCCCTCAGGGGGATTGGAGGCGATGATGCCGGCCTCGGTCATCCCGTAGCGCTCGCAGATCGTGTGCCCGGTGCGGGCGATGAACTCGTGGAACACCGGCTCCGACAGCGGTGCCGAACCGCAGGCGAACAACCGGACGGTCTGGCAGTCGGCGGCGCCGAAATCGGGGTCGGCCAGGAGCCGGGTGTAGTGGGTCGGCACCCCCATCATCACCGTGGAGCGGGGGAGCGAGTTGCGGATCTGTTCGACGTCGAACTTGGGGAGGAAGAACACCTCCGAGGCGTTGAGCATGGCGCAGTGCAGGGCAACGAACAGGCCGTGGATGTGGAAGATCGGCAGGCAGTGGAGCAGCACGTCGCCGGGTCGGAACCGCCAGATGGCGTGAAGGGCCCGAGCGTTGGTTGCGATGCCCCGGTGGGTCAGCATCGCCCCTTTTGATCGACCGGTGGTGCCCGAGGTGTAGACCATGCAGGCCACGTCGTCGGGTCCCCGCTCCATGATCGCCCCGATCCCGGTGATCTCCGACGCCGCGTCGGCCAGGCTGCCCCCGCCCTTGCTGTTGAGGGTGAACGACGTCGGCACCCCGGCGATGTCGGCCACGGGCCTCAGCTTCGCCGCCCGTCCCGGTTTGAACACGAACACCGCCGGGTGAGCGTCACCGAGGAAGAAACCGACCTCCTCGGGCGTGTAGGCCGTGTTGAGCGGCACGTAGATGAACCCGCTTCGCAGGCAGGCCAGGTAGAGGGCCACCGCATCGGCGGACTTGTCGACCTGGACAACCACCCGATCCCCGGGCCTGGCGCCGCCTTCGGCCAACGCCGCGGCGATGGCCGCGCTGCGCCTGTCCACCTGCCCATAGCTGTAGCTCGCCCCTCCTGGAATCGTGAGAAACGGCGAGTCGAGGGCGTCGGCAAACTTTGTGGCGAAGAGTTCGTAGATGTTGTGGCTCAAGGGCGAGGGGTGACTCAGAGGGGTCGAGTATCAAGAGGCGGCGCGGGTCCGTCGCAGAACCGGATCGGCAACGGCGAGCGCCTTGTCGGCGATCGTGAGGACCTTTCCGGCAGCTCCGGGTGTATCGGAGTCGACGAGGTTACCCATCACTCCGAGAGTGATAGTAGCTATCGCATCGGTCCCAACCGCAAGACGCAACCCGGTTCGCAAGATCAGCGGATGGCCGATCAGGAACGAGAAGCGCCGCCCGGTCCGCAAAAAGCTGTCAAAACGGAGGCCGATCTGGGTGTCGTACCGAGCCGGGGCGGTCGCCGGGTCCTGGAGAAAAAGTTCCGCGGCCAGCATCCCGGACTCCAGTCCGTAGTCGATGCCTTCGCCGTTCATCGGGTTGACCAGCCCGGCAGCGTCACCGATCGCCACCCAACCCGATCCGTGCCGCTTCTGGGTGCTCATTGGCAGGCGCCAGGCCCGTGGTCGCTCCAGGTTGGGTCCGATGTTCCAGGTCGGCTCGACCAGGCTCCGGTAGGACGCCAGCAGGTTGTTCAGGTTGAGCTTCTTGAAGTTCTTCATGGTCGACAGGGCGCCGACGCCGATGTTGACCGTTCCGTCACCGGCGGGGAACATCCAGCCGTAGCCGGGCACCGCGGTGCCGTGCTCGTCGCTCAGGGTCAGGCAGGCTTCGAGGTGCCGGTCGGCGTGGCGGGGTGTTTCGGCGTAGGTCCGGATGGCGATGCCGAACGGCTCGTCCTTGTCCCGGTCGGCTCCCAGCATGCGAGCCACCTGGCCCGGGGCCCCGGCCGCAACCACCACCATGTCGGCCCGGTGGTCCCGGCCGCCGGCGGTCACCCCGGTGACCCGGTCACCGTCGATGATCGGCAGGGCCTCGGTCTCCCAGATCACCTCCGCCCCGGCCTCGGTGGCGGCATCGATCAGCGCCGCATCGAGTCGCCGCCGGGGCCAGACGGCACCGTGGGCCGGGAAGCGGGCGGTTCTTGGCCAGGCCAGTTCTCTGGTCTTCTTCCCGGCGATCATCCGCAGGCCGTCGATCCGGTGGGCGTCCTCGAGATCGATCTTCAGCTCGTTGAGGGCACCGACCGCCCGCGGGGTCAAGCCGTCACCGCACACCTTGTCGCGACCGTAGGGAGCCTTGTCGAACACCAGCACCGATGCGCCGCCCCTGGCTCCGGCGATGGCGGCGGCGGCGCCGGCGGGACCGGCCCCGATCACGATCAGGTCGTAGGACTCGTTGCTCACGATTCCAGCGTGCCTCAATCCGCGTCGGGGTGACGAACCGGGTCAGCCAATCGGGAATCCCCGTTTTCGCAGCAATGCGTCGGTGTCCACGTCGCGGCCCCGGAACGCCCGGAACCCGTCGATCGGGTCCACGGTGTCACCGACGGAGAACACGTGATCGTGGAGCCGTTTCGCCACCTCGGGATCGAAGTAGCCGCCTGCCTGTTCGAAGGCCTCGGCGGCATCGGCGGTCAGCGCATCGGCCCACAGGTAGCTGTAGTAGCCGGCGGCGTAGCCCTCACCGGAGAAGACGTGGGCGAACTGCGGGGTTCGGTGCCGCATCACGATCTGCGGCGGCATGCCCAGGTCGCCAAGGGTCCGCCGCTCGAAGCGGTCCGGATCGATCGGATCCGACCCCGCCAGGTGCAATTTCATGTCGACCAGGGCGCTGGCCAGGTACTCGACGGTGTCGAAGCCCTGGTTGAAGGTCTCGGCCCGCTTGATTCGCTCGATGAGCCCGGCCGGCATCGGCTCTCCGGTCTCGTAATGGAGGCAGAACCGGCCCAACACCTCGTCGGTCGACAGCCAGTGCTCGTTGATCTGGGACGGGAATTCCACATAGTCGCTGGTCACCGAGGTGCCGGACTGTGACGGGTAGACCACGTCGGACAGCAGGCCGTGGAGGGCGTGACCGAATTCGTGGAACAGGGTTCTGGCGTCGTCCCAGGAGATGAGCACCGGGCCGTCGTCGGCCGATCGGATGAAGTTCGAGTTGTTCGACACCACGGCGGTGACCGGTCGGTCCAGGTTCTCCTGGTCCCGGTAGGCCGTCATCCAGGCCCCGCTCAGCTTGCCATCCCTGGCGAACGGGTCGAGATACCAGAGCCCGACCGGCTCGCCGGCCCGATCGGTGACCCGCCACACCCGAACATCGGGATGGAATACCGGCACCGGTCCGTCGGCCAGATCCTCCACCGGGGTGTAGCCGAGGCCGTAGAGCTCGGTCGAGCACCACAGCATGGCCTCGATCAGCTTCTCCAGTTGGAGGTACGGCTTCACGTCGTTGAAGTCCAGGTCGAAGCGTTCCCTTCGCACCTGCTCGGCGTAGAAACGGTAGTCCCAGGGCTCGATCGCCACCGGCTCCCGGCCTGCTGCGACCGCGGCGGCATCGGCGACCCGCTGCATGTCCGCCACCTCCTCGAGGGCCCTGTCCCTGGCCTTCGGCCAGATGTCCATCATGAGCTCCATGGCCCGCTCCGGCGTCTTGGCCATCGCCGCCTCGAGCCGCCAGTGGGCGTGGCTCCGGTAGCCCAGCAGGGCCGCCCGCTCCGCTCGGAGCTGCAGGATCTCGGTGATGATCGGCTTGTTGTCGTTGGGGCCCGGCCGATCACCTCGGCCGTAGTAGGTTCGCCACACCTGTTCCCTGACCGTCCGGTCGGTGGCGTTGGTCAGGACCGGGTCCATCGACGAGCGGGTGTTGCGCACCGCCCAGGCATCGGGTCGACCGAGCTCGGCGGCGGCCGCGGCGAGGTTGTGGACCACTGCGGTCGCCAGCCCGTCGAGCCCGGCCTCGTCCTCGATCCAGGTCACCTGGTCGGCCTCGTCGCCGAGCACGTTCTGGGCGAACTCGATGAACAACTCGGCCAGCCGACCGTTGATGGCCGACAGCCGGGACTTCTGCTTCGGGTCCAGCTCCGCCCCCTGCCTGACGAACCGCCGATGACGGTCTTCGACCAGCCTCCTGGTCTGCCCATCGACAGCGGCGCCGGCCGGCCCATGGAGTGTGTCGTGGACCGCCTTGATCCTGGCGAACAGTTGCCGATGCTGGATCGTCCAGTCGGCGTGGGCGGCCAGCTTCGGTCCGATCTGGCGTTGCATGGCAGGGATGGGGTCGACGTTGAGGTTGCTGGTGTGGACCCCGAAGATCGATCGCAGCCGGCGCAGCGCCCGGCCGGCCTGCTCCATGGCCACGATGGTGTTGTCGATGGTCGGGGGTTCCGAATTCTCGGCGATGGCCTGGATCTCCTGTTTCGAACGGGCGATCGCCTCGTCGAACGCCGCACCGAAGGCGGCCGGCTCGATGCTGTCCCAGGGCGGTATTCCGCCGTAGGGCCCCGACCACGGTTCGGTCAGCACCGAGATCGCCTCGCTCCGGGCTGTGTTGTCCGATTGTGCCTGTTGTTGCATCTGCGCTCCGTCCGCGGTCACCACGCCGGCTTCTGCATTCAGAATCTAGTGGCCCACCGGCCCACCCTGGTCAGTCGGGCGCCCGCGTAGCAGACTGTGTGCCATGGCCGGACTCACCAAACTCGGCGTCGGTGCGGATCCACAGATCGTGCTCCCCGACGTGCTCGCCGCTCTCGACCGCGACGGTGGGGTGATCGTGGAGAACATGTTGGGCCAGGCCGGTGCCGGCCGGATCAGGGACGAGCTGGCGGCCGATTTCGACCGCTGGAAACCGGGGTCGAGGAGTGACCTCGACGTCTGGCAGACCTTCCACGGAGCCAGGACCATCCGTTTCACCGGCCTGGCGGCCAGGAGCGACGCCTTCGTCCAGTACGGCCTGCTGAACCCGCTGCTGCTGGCGGTGTCGGATGCGCTGTTGCTGGCGAACGCCGCCGACTACTGGCTCAACACCGGGCAGGTCATGGCGGTCGGGCCGGGGGAGCCCGCCCAGTACCTCCACCGGGACGAGAACAACTGGCCGGAGGCGGTGGCGGACGGGCGGGAGCTGACCGTGAGCGCCATGTTCGCCCTCGGTGACTTCACCCGGGACAACGGCGCCACCGTCGTCCAGCCCGGCTCGCATCGGCTCCCGGCCGGGGTCCGCCGGGGCCCGGCCGATTCCGACGGTGAGTTCGAGACCGCCTTCGCCGAAATGCCGGCTGGGAGCGGGATGATCTACACCGGCAAGGTGGTTCACGGCGCCGGGGCCAACACGACCGACGAGTGGCGCCACGGCATGCACGTGAGCTTCGTCGTGGGGTGGCTCCGGCCCGAGGAGGCGAGCCCGCTGATGGTCGATCGGGACCGTGCCGCCGCCCTCCCGCCCCGGGCCCGGGATCTGCTCGGTTGGGGCTCCTACCATTCCGACGGCGGCGGCCGGACCTGGCTGGTCGACTTCGAGGACGCCGGTCGACTGTTCGCCTCCGAGCCGGGGGGCTGATCGGGTCCGTTGGTCGGGTCGGCTGGGCTCCGGTGGTCGCGGGAGGGTTTCACCATGTTGCGACAGCGGCCCTGGTGGACCGCCGGCCGCATCGGTCGCAACGAGAGTTGTCGCAACAAGACGGAACCGAGTTGTGGGTGCGGCCCTCGGTTCGTCCGGTTCGGTTGTCATCGACCTGCAAGGAATCGACATGTCCTGGAAAAGTCACGAAACGTACCGTTGACGCTGCCGATCGACCTCCCCTACGTTTTGGCCTCAGCAGTGAGTAGAGCGCCCCAACGGGCTTGCCGTGTGAGTGTCGTGCCGGTGCACGGGGGATGTACAACGTGAGCTTTTTGCAGCGGTTGGCCGCAGCGCCTATCTCGTGGGGCGTCTGCGAGGTGCCCGGCTGGGGCGTGCAGCTTCCGGTGGAGCGGGTCCTGGGGGAGATGGCCGAACTCGGCTTTCCCGCCACCGAGCTGGGATCGGCCGGCTACCTGCCCACCGACCCGGCCCGGCTCCGGGAGGTGCTGGAGCCCCATCGCCTCACCCTCCTGGCCGCCTTCATTCCCCTGGTGTTGCATCAACCCCACCAGGCCGAGGAGGCCCTGCGGTTTGCGAAACAGTCGGCGGTGCTGCTGGCCGAGGCAGGTGCCGTCTACTTCAACACCGCCCCGGTCACCTCACCGGACTGGGCGCCCAGAACCCGGCTGACCGACGAGCAGTGGGATCATACGATGTCGATGTTCGGCCGCATCGAGGAGATCACAGACGCCCACGGCCTCGAGCAGGTGCTCCATCCCCACGTCGGCACCATCGTCGAAACCCGGGAAGAGGTCACGAGGGTGCTCGAGGGCTGCCAGGTTCGCTTCGTGCTCGACACCGCCCACCTGGCGGTCGGTGGCTACGACCCGGTCGACTTCGTGGCCGACGCCGCCGATCGGGTCGGGCTGGTCCACCTCAAAGACACCGACCTGGCGGTGGCGAAACAGCTGAACGACGGTGAGCTCTCGCTGATGGGCGCCGTTCAGTCCGGAGTCTTCCCCCCGCTCGGTGATGGCGATCTCGACATCGACGGCGTGATCGGTGGCCTGGAAGCCCACGGCTACCGGGGCTGGTACGTCCTGGAGCAGGATGTGGCGATTGCCGGCTCGGAACCGGAGATAGGCTCTGGTCCAATCGTAGGCGTTCGTCGAAGCGTCGACTATCTGCGGGGATTGCAGCACCGGTTGACCGCCTGACCCGTTCCAGGGTCGGGTTTGTGCCCTGTGAGAGCCGCGGCGAATAATTGCAGTACCGAGTGGAGCGAGGTGGACCGGAGGGGCCGTGGAACTGGAGCTGTTGGCCATCGGCCGGGTCAGCGTCGACCTGTATCCGCAACAAATCGGGCCGATGCGGGACGTGCGGACCCTGGCCAAGTCGATCGGCGGCACGGCGACCAACGTTGCGGTGGCCGCGGCCAGGCTTGGCCACCGGGTCGGGCTCGGCACCAAGGTCGGCGACGATGCCTTCGGCGACGACGTCCGTCATGCGCTGGCATCGCGGTTCGGGGTCGACACCACCTACGTGACCACCCACCCGAGCCTGGCAACCCCGCTTGCCTTCGCCGAGCTGAACCCGGTGGAGGAGCCGAACATCATCTTCTACCGGCAACCCCGGGCCCCCGACATCGAGCTGGCGCCGGAGGACTTCGCCGCGGCGCCGATCGAGACAGTACAGATCCTGTGGATCCCGGCCTCACGATTCTCCGATGAACCGTCGCGCTCGACGGTGGCCGGCGTGCTGGAACGCCGGGCCCGGCCCGGGCCCGGTGGGCGCCACACCATCTTCGACCTCGACTGGCGACCACACTTCTGGGTCTCGGAAGCGGCCGGTGCGGCCGAGATCCGGCCCATGCTCAAACACTTCTCGATCGTGATCGGCAACCGTGACGAGTGCCGGGTCGCGGTCGACACCGAGGATCCGGAGACCGCAGCCGACCGGCTGCTGGAGATCGGTGTCGAGGCGGCGGTGATCAAGCTGGGGGCCGACGGCGTGCTGGTGGCCGAACGCAGCGGTGCACGGGAACAGGTGCCCCCGTTCCCGGTGGAGGTGGTGTGCGGACTCGGTGCCGGCGACGCCTTCGGCGGTGCCTTCTGCCACGGCCTGCTCTCGGGGTGGTCGGTGGCCGAGAGCGTTCGTTACGGCAACGCCGCCGGGGCCATCGTTGCCGGCCGACTGATGTGTGCCGACGACATGCCCTCTACCAATGAGATAGACGAATTCCTGGCCGCCCGAGCCTGATCGGCGGCCCGCCCCCGAACACCTCAACCGGTTGCGCACCCACCACATCCGCCGCCGGCGGCCGACACTGCCCGAAAGAGAGAACCGACCATGAGCATGATCCTGCCCACCGTGCCCGTCACCCCCGAGAGCGCCGGCTGGCGTTTCCTGTCGTTCGACTTCATCGAGTTGGACGGCGGCCAGTCCCACCACCACCTGCTGACCGATCAGGAGACGGCGGTCACCCCGCTGTCGGGCCGGGCCACGTTGACCATCGGCGATGACAGCCACGAGGTGTCCCGCAGCTCGGTGTTCGAGCAGTTGGCGCCGATCGGCTACGCCCCGCCCGGCACCCCGATCACCGTGACCGCCGATGGGCCGTTCAGTTTCGCCATCGGCTCGGCACCGGCCGAGGGCCGCTACCCGGCCCGGCTCATCGAACCGTCGACGATCCGCACCGAGGTACGTGGTGGTGGCGCCGCTCACCGCCAGGTCAACCATACCCTGGCCATGCCGATCGAGGCCGAGCGGCTGATCCTGTACGAGGTCTACGTGCCCCGGGGAGCCTGGTCCGGCTGGGCCCCCCATCGCCACGACGGGGTCGAGGGTTCGCCGTACCTCGAGGAGGTCTACTACTTCCGGCTCGACCGGCCCGAGGGGTTCTGGATGCATCGCAACTGGCACGATGACGACCCCGGGCAACCGTGGGAGGAGATCTACTGCGGCGGCGACGGCGATTTCGCCCTGGTGCCGGGCGGCTACCACTCGTCGGTTGCCTGCCCCGGTTCCAACATGTACTTCCTCAACTACCTGGCCGGCGAGCTCGTCGGCGACGAGCGGGTGACCCCGCCCTGTTTCGACTCCCAGCACACCTGGATCGAGTCCGACTGGGGTCAGGGTGCCTGGTCGCTCCCGATTCCCATCGAGAAACCGTGAGCGAGCCGGCATCCCGGGGTGCCGGGACCGGCCGACCTCGGATGGATCGGCGGCTCCCTGGCGATGCCGACTATTCGGTGCTGGCCACCGATGGCGGCCACTTCACCATCGCCGCCCTCGACCACCGGGATGCGCTGCAGCTGGAATTGGACCAGCTGGACCTTCCGCCGGCCAACGGTGCCTCGGTCGCGGCTGGCGGCAATCCCCTGATCGATTTCAAGCGGGACATGCTGGGGGCCTTTGCCGCCATGGACGAGCGGCCCTCGGCGGTGATGCTGGAGCCGGAGTTTGCGTTGCCCGCCCTCCGAGAGGCGGTGGCCGACGGCATCGGCGTGACCTGTGCGCTGGAGGCCCAGGGCTACTTCGCAGACCCGGAGGCGGGGAACACCCTGCTGCCGGGCTGGACGCCGGCCCGGGTCACCGAGGTCGGTGCCGATGCGGCCAAGCTGCTGGTGCTGTATCGCCACGACCGGGGCCGTTTCACCGAGTCCCAGGAGCGGCTGGTGGCCAAGGTGGTGACGGCGGCGGCCGAAGCCGGCGTGCCGATCCTCATCGAACCGGTGCCGGTCGACGTCGTCGACGACGATGATCGCCGGGCGGTGATCCTGGCCTCGGCCCGGCGGCTCCAGGCCATCGGCCCGATGCTGCTCAAGTTGCCATACCCCGGCGACGGAGCCTGCGCCGCCCTCACCGAAGCCTGTGGCGACCGGCCGTGGGCGCTGCTGTCGTGGGGTGCACCCTACGACCGCTATGCCGGTCAGCTGGCCGAGGCCGCCAGCAACGGCTGTTCCGGTTTCACCGCCGGCCGGGCCCTGTGGCGGGAGGCGGTCGACCCGGCGGTCCGACCCCGGTTCAACCGCTCGACGCTGGTGGAGCGGTTCGCCGAACTGGCGGCCATCGCCCGCACCGGCACGCCCTGGTTCGATCGGCTCGGGAGTCGGGCGTGAGCTCGGACCCTGCCGGCCAGGAGGCCGGGCCCCGGCGGGGGAAACCGCACAACTCATCAACATCGCACAAGCGAGGGAAAGCGTCGTGAACCGTTGAGCGCAACAAGATCGGTCGGTATCGCCGTCATCGGATTCGGGTGGATGGGTCAGGCCCACAGCCGCTCCTACGCCAGGATCCCCATGCTGTTTCCCGAGCGGCCGGCCGATCCTCGGCTGGTGATCTGCGCCGACAACCTGGAGGCCAGGGGGCTCGAGGCCGTCCGGTCGTTCGGGTTCGCCGAGTCGACGACCGACCCGGCCAGAGCCATCGAGCACCCAGACGTCGACGTCGTGGTGGTGGCGGCCCCGAACATGTTGCACGAGGAACTGTGTGTGGCGGCGGCCGGGGCCGGCAAACACGTGTTCTGCGAGAAGCCTGTCGGTGGCACCCCGGATCAGACCGCCAGAGTGGAGAAGGCGGCCAGGGACGCCGGGGTGATCACCGGGGTCGGCTACAACTACCGCTGGGCGCCGCTGGTGATCTACGCCCGGCAGTTGATCGAGGCCGGTGCGCTCGGTGAGATCACCAACTACCGGGGGCGGTTCTTCTCGATGTACGGCTCCGACCCCCTCGGTCTGTTGTCGTGGCGGTTCGAGCATGACGGCGCCGGCTACGGGGTCAGCTCCGACATCTTGAGCCACGCCATGGATCTGGCCATGATGCTGAACGGTCCCATCACCGAGGTCACCGGGCTGGCCGAGACGTTCATCGAGCAGCGGCCGTTGCCGAAGCCCGGCGAGGGCACCCACTACGACCGGGGTGAGCCCGGTGACCCCACCGGCCCGGTCACCAACGAGGACTACGCCGGCTGCTTCGCCCGATTCGACAACGGTTCGATCGGCAACTTCGAATCGTCCCGCTCGATCGTCGGGCCCCAGAGTCAGATGGCGTTCGAGGTCTACGGCACCAAGGGTTCGATCATGTGGAACCTGGAGACGATGAACGAGATGAAGGTCTTCCTGACCGACGCCAACGACCACCTGCATGATGGCTACACCACGGTCTACGCCGGTGACCGGTACCCCTACCACGGGGCGTTCGTTCCCGGCGACGCCAACGCCATCGGCTTCGAGGACCTCAAGGTCATCGAAGATCTCAACTACCTCGAGGCGGTGGTCAGCGGTCGCCAGCATCAGCCCGGCTTCGCCGAGGCCCTGGACTACGTGAGCGTACAATCGGCGCTGATCCGCTCCTGGTCCAGCGGGGGCTGGGAGAAGGTCCAGTCGGTGAGGATCGCCTGATGAGCGGAACCGCAGCAGCACCCCCGCCCGCTCCGGTCACTGCGGGCACTTCGGTCACTGCGGTCGGCGCGGGCACTGCGGTCACTGCGGTCGGCGCCCAGGCGGCCCGAAACCGGTGCCGGAACCGGTTTGGGGAGAGCAGGGTGACGCAGCGACGACACCAGCAGCTATACCGGGACCTGGTCCTGGACCTGGACCGACACCGATTGCGAGGAGCACGACGATGAGCCGACTGAGAATTGGATTGCTGGGGGCCGGTCGCATCGGCTCGATGCACGCCGGGCTGATCCACCACCGCGTGGCGGGCGCCGAACTGGTTGGCGTGTTCGACGTGATGCCCCAATCGGCACAGCAGGTCGCCGATTCGGTCGGCACCACCGTGTTCGACTCCGCCGATGAGTTGATCGCCGCCGCCGAGGTCGATGCGGTGGCCATCGCCACCAGCACCGACACACACGTCGAGCTGATGACCGCCGCCGCAGGGGCCGGCAAGGCGATCTTCTGCGAGAAGCCGATCTCGCTCGATCTGTCAGAGGTCGACGAGGCCCTGTCGGCGGTGGCCGAGGCCGGGGTGCCACTGCAGATCGGTTTCAACCGGCGGTTCGATCCCGGCCATGCCGCGGTCCGCCAGGCGGTGCTCGACGGCACGGTCGGCGAGGTTCGCCAGGTCCGGATCACCAGCCGGGATCCCGAACCGCCGCCCCTGTCATACATCGAGGTCAGCGGCGGGATCTTCAACGACATGACGATCCACGACTTCGACATGGCACGGTTCATCACCGGTTCGAACGTGATCGAGGTGTGGGCAAAGGGCGACTGCCGGGTCGACCCGGAGATCGGGGCCGCCGGCGACCTCGACACCGTGGTCGCGGTCCTCACCCATGTCGACGGGACGATCACCACCATCGACAACTGCCGGCAGTCGGCCTATGGCTACGATCAGCGGGTCGAGGTGTTCGGCTCGCTCGGGATGAGCACGTCGGAGAACCTGCTCGACCACTACACGACCAACCGCACCGCCGACGGCGGCCACGGTGCCAGGGTCCCGCACTTCTTCCTCGACCGCTACATCCCGTCGTACCTGGCCCAGTGGGAGTCCTTCGTGGCTGCGGTCAATGACGGTTCGGAGCCGGTGGTCACCGGGGCCGACGGTCGGGCCCCGCTGGTGATCGCCCAGGCGGCGTGGCGCTCGGTCCGGGAGGAGCGGGCGGTCCCGACCAACGAGTTCGAGCTCGAGCTCGACCAGGCAGAACCAACAGGAACCGAGACATGGACACCATCAGACTGACAACCTCCGGCGCCATCGTGCGCTGGCTGACGGCCCAACGCACGGTGCTCGACGAGGGAGCCGACGCCGGCCGGGAGCCGCTGCTGTTCCCCGGCGTGTTCGCCATCTTCGGCCATGGCAACGTCACCTGCCTCGGGCATTCGCTGGAAGCGGTGAAGGACGTCCTGCCCACCTGGCGGGGCCAGAACGAGCAGGGCATGGCCCTGGCCGCGGTGGCGTACAACAAGGCGGTCAAGGCCCGCCAGATCATGGTTGCGACGTCCTCCATCGGACCCGGCGCCACCAACATGGTCACCGCGGCCGGCGTCGCATCGTCGAATCGGCTGCCGCTGCTGCTGTTCGGCGGCGACACCTTCGCCTCCCGGATTCCCGATCCGGTCCTGCAGCAGGTCGAGAACTTCGGCGAGCCGTCGGCAACCGTCAATGATGCCTTCAAACCGGTCACCAAGTTCTGGGACCGGATCATGCACCCGGCCCAGATCCTGCAGTCGTTGCCGGCGGCGTTGGCCACCATGCTCGACCCGGCCACCCGTGGCCCGGCCTTCATCGGGCTGCCCCAGGACGTCCAAGCCATGGCCTACGACTATCCGGTTCGCTTCTTCGAGCCCACCGTCAACGAGGTGCCACGGCCACGAGCCGACAAGAGCGAGTTGGTGGCGGCGGCCGAGGCGATCAAAGGGGCCCGCAAGCCGCTGATCATCGCCGGTGGTGGTGTGCACTATGCGGCGGCCGAGGCCACCCTGGCCGAGTTCGCCAACGGCCACAACATCCCGGTGGTGGAGACGGTGGCCGGCAAGTCCTCGATGCTCGGCGACGATCGGATGTACGTCGGCCCGGTCGGCGTCACCGGGTGCGAGGCGGCCAACAACCTGGCGGCCGAGGCCGATGTGGTGATCGTGGTCGGCTCCCGGCTGCTCGACTTCACCACCGGCTCGTGGACGATCTTCAAGAACGAGGACACCATCGTCATCGGCGTGAACACCACCCGCTTCGATGCGGTCAAGCATCGGTCGCTGCCGGTGGTTGGCGACGCCAGGGAAACGCTGCGGGAGCTGATGGAGCTGGTGGGGGACTGGCGGGCCCCGGATGGCTGGGTGGAGCAGGCCGGCGACGAGAAGGTCGGCTTCCGGAACTATCTCGACGCCATTGGGCTGGTCGACGGCGGCAGCACCGCCCAGGCCGGGTCGGCCGGCATCGGAGCCGGGCAGCCGCCCCAACCCGTCGATCGCCAGGAATCCGAAGGGTCTGTCTTGACCTACGCCCAGGTGGTGCGGGCGGTGAACGACCAGGCCGACCCTGGCGACGTCTGCCTGGCCGCCGCCGGTGGGTTCCCCGGGGAGGTCAACAATGGCTGGTGGGCCAAGGGCATCGCCACGTTCGATTGCGAGTACGGCTACTCCTGTATGGGGTATGAGATCGCAGGAGGCTGGGGCGCGGCCATGGCCTATGGCTCTGGCGGCGGGGCGGAGCGGGACGGCGAGGTCTTCGTCTTCGTTGGCGACGGCTCCTACCTGATGATGAACTCCGACCTGTACAGCTCAGTGCTGTCTGGCCACAAGATGATCGTGGTGGTCTGCGACAACGGTGGGTTCGCAGTGATCAACCGGCTTCAGACCGGTCAGGGCGGTCGGCCGTTCAACAACCTGTTGGCCGACTGTCGGCTCGGTGGCAGCCACGACGGCGAGGTGGTCGAGGTCGATTTTGCGGCCCATGCGACGGCGATGGGGGCCGGCGCCGAGAACGTATCGTCCATCGCCGAGCTGCAGGCGGCCCTGGTCCGGGCCCGGGCCTCGGATCGGACCTATGTGATCACCATGAAGGTCGACGCCTACGCCTGGACCGAAGGCGGCAGCTTCTGGGAGGTCGGCGTGCCGGAGGTCAGCGATCTCCAGTCGGTCACCGATGCCAGGGCCGACCTCGACAAGGGCAAAGCCGAACAGCGCCAAGGCTGGTAACTGTCGTTTGCGGTCCTTCGGTCCGCGGCACGAAGCGAGATTTTTGCTGGCGCCAAAACTCGGGGGCGGGGCAGTTTTCCCGTGGGGACGCGGCTGCATAGATCGGCTACGCTGCGGTTCAAGAGCGGAGTAGTGATGACTGACGGGCGGACGTTCGGCACGATCTTCGTCGTTGTCGAAGATTTTGGTGACAAGTTCATACGGTGGGACGGCGACGCTTCGGTGGCCGATCTGGTTGCCGCGCTCCGCGGCTCGTCCCCGGCCACGCCGATTGCGCTCGAGGTCGATCGAACCGGGCGGCTGCTGCCACCGGACCTGCCGGGCTCGGCGGCCGACATCCGATCCGGTGACGTCGTCCGCCTCGTCGAACTGGCAAACGGGATCGCCGCCGATCGACACAACCGGGCCGAGGCCACCGCAACCATGCGGATGCTGTCCGGCCCGCTCGGCGGTCGGCGGTTCTCGCTCGGGCCGGGGGTGAACTCCGTCGGCCGGGCGTCGGACAACGACATCGTGCTCGTCGAGCCGTCGGTGTCTCGCCATCACGGCGTCATCACGGTCGACCACGGCTCGGTCACGCTCAACGACAAGGGCTCGACCAACGGCATCACCGTCAACGGCAACCGGATCACCGGCCCGACCGTCATCCGCTCCGGCCAACGGCTGCTGCTCGGTCGCAACGAGGCCTCGATCGTCCACCACTCCCCACTCGACGACGTCTGGCAGGTGGAGGACCTGGTGGTGGAGGCCCCGAGCCGGCCGGTGGCCCGCTACGAGGAGCAGACCGTCACCCTTCCCGCGCCGCCCGATCCGAATCTCAAATGGCGGCGGACCGAGATCCTCAGTTCCGGCCGAACCCACCATCGCCAGGCGGTCGAGCTGTTCCACGCCGAGGTCCAGGCGGTGCAGGATGGCATCGCCGAAGGACTGCGCCGAGAATCGGCGGCCCGCCTCGGCGAAGCGCCGTCGATCCACGAGCTGCTGCTCGGGGCCGACGATCGAGCCCGGCTCTGGGAGCGGCGAGCGCTCGACCCCTGCGGACTCCAGGTGCGGATCGGGCTGGCCGAGATGCCGTCCAGAACCGAGATCCGGGTGCCCGAAGGCGGCCCGGTCGAACTTCGGGAGCTGCTCACCCCGATCCCCGAGAGGTACGCCTCGGTCGGTCAGGCGCCTGCGGTGCTCGACCTTCGCCGCGTCGGCACAATCGCACTGGTGGGCCCGGCCGAGCCTGCCGACCGGTTGGCCTACTCGATCGCCACCCAACTGGCGTGGCTACACGGCCCGGACGAGCTCGGTCTGGTCCACCGGCCGGGGGAGCGGGCCGATGCGTGGGATTGGCTCAAGTGGTTGCCCCATGTCGACTTCGTCGGGTCCCCGAACGGGGTGCCGGAGCCAGAGTTCGTCGGCTGGATCTCGAAACTGCTCGACGAGCCGCCCCCAACCCGGACCGCCCGCCGCAGCGAGGACACAACGTCGGGTATCCACAGGCCTCCGGCCGTGGTCGTCGTCCTCGATGGCGACGGGGCGCTCCCCACCGCACTCCTGGCCCGGTTGTTGGAGGACGGGCCGGCTCTTGGCATCTACTCACTTCAGGTCGGCGGCCGGGTCGGCGGGGGCGGAGCCGCAACCGGGTCCGCCGCCTCCGCGGGCGCGGTCATCAACGTGGAGACCGGGTCGGCCCATGTCGCCCGGGGGCTCGGGTCGCCGGTCGGTCCGATCGCCGCCGAATCGATCGACCTGGGAACCGCAGCCACCATGGCTCGACGGCTCACACCGCTCCGGCTCACGAGGCCGGGCTCGAAGGGTCAGGACGAGGGCGGGCACTCGACGGGAAAGGTTCCGGTCTCGATCGACGACACCCGGCCGACCATCGTCGGGCCGTTCCGGCTGGGTATGCCCCACGACTCGGTGGTTTCGGCCGTTGTCTCGGCGGCCGACGCTTCGGTCCCCGCACTGCGAGACCTGGCCTCGCTCCCGCACGGTGGCGACGACGCCCGCCTGGCACTGGGTGTGGCCCAGGTTCGCCGCCAGGCCGTCTCGGCGGTGTTCGCCTGCAACCTCGGGCGTGACGCCAGCCTCGGCCTGATCGGCGGCTCGGGCTCGGGAAAGACCCAGGCCCTGCGAACGGTGGCCGCCGCAGCCCGGAGCCTCCAGGTCGAACCGCCGATGACCCCGCTGCTGTACACACTCGACGTCGGTGGCGGGCTGGCCGGACTCGATGCCCTGGCCGACTGCACCGTCGCCACCGGCCACGATGTCGACGGCTTCGCCACAGTGGTGTCGGATATCGAGCGGTTGCTCACCGACCGGGCCGCCGCCTTCGAACGGCTCGGTGTGGTCACCCTCGACGAGTACCGGCTGGCGGCCCCGGATCGATCGTTGCGGCGAGCGCTGATCCTGGTCGATGAGGTCGACCGCTTCGTCAATCTGATGGACGATGCCCATCCCGGCCGGGCCCAGGCGCTCCTCGATCGGCTGGCCGCCGACGGTGGCCCGCTCGGCGTGCACCTGGTGATCACGGCCGTCGACCGGAGCCTGATCCGGTCGACCCTGGCCGATCACATCGGCCGCTGGCTCCAGCTCGGGGTGGGGCTGCACGATCAACCGGCTCCGCCCGGCTCGGCGTTGATCGGTGGCAACGTCGTTCGATTCGCCACGCTGCAGGACTGGCCGCCACGGTCGCCGGCCGTCGGGTCGGACAAACCGCTCATGGAACCGACCGCGGCGTCGAGCCAGAACTGAACCGTCGCAGCCCCGGCAGGCTGGTCGAGGCGGTCTCCGCTCAGTTGTCCTGGCGTGGCACGCCGACGGTCAAGGTGACCGTCGAACCGACCGGCACCTCGGTACCGGGGTCGGGATCGATCGCCACCACCGTGCCTATCTTGTCGTTGCCCGGTGCGAACTGTTCGGTGTCGAAGTTCGGTGACAGACCTGCGGCGTTGACCACCATCGTTGCGGTCGGGCGGGTCAGCCCGACCACCCCCGGCACCTCGACGGTGCGTTCCTGGCCGTTTGAGACGATGAGCACCACCTCGGTGCCGGGTCGGACCGCCGATCCCACGGCCGGGCGGGTGGCGACGATCTGACCCTTCGGTTGCGGTGAGGGCACCTCCTCGACGTCGCCCGGCTCCAGGCCGGCATCCCGCAGTTCCCGGTTGGCCGCCCCCCGCCGGAGTCCGGCGACATCGGGCACGATCACGTCGGCCGGTCCGGTGGAGACCACCAACGTCGCCGTCGACCGGGAGACCGAGCAGGAGATGACCTCACCCTCCGGCACGGACTCCGAGGTTGCCGAGGTGACACCGACATCGGTGAAGCCGAGGTCGGCCAGGATCGTCCTGGCCTGTGACTCGCTGCGCCCCTCGACCGACGAGCACTCGTCCGGGAGCGGTGTCGTTGCGTATTCGATCGTGGCGGTCGAGCCCGACAACCGGCAGGTCACGACCTCGCCGGCTTCGACCTCGCCGTTGGGGGTACCGGTTTCGCTCACCGAATAGCCCCGGCTCTCCAGGAGCGAGGCCGCCGATGCCCTGTCGATCCCGATGGCCTGGCCACAGACGTCGGCGCCGCTGGAGATCGCCAGGCTGGCCGAGGACTCCGACTGGTCGCAGGAGATCACGTTGCCGACGCCCACGGTGTCGCTCGACCGGGGGGCCGACGACACCGCAAAACCTCCGCCGGCCAGCGTGGCGGTGGCCTGGGCTTCGGTCAGTCCGATCACGTCCGAGCACCGGGGTGGGGCCGGGCCGTCGGACAACAGGAGCGACACGGTCGTGCCGACTTCGATGGTTGAACCGGCCGCCGGTATGGAGCTGATCACTGCTCCCGATGGCAGTGAGGGGTGGAACACCCTGCCGGCGTCGGCCGCCACCAGCAGTTCGAGGCCGGCCAACGCCCGTTCGGCCTCGCCCCGGGTTCTACCGGCCAGGGGCGGGATGACGACCTCGCTTACCGGGTCGGTCGCGGTCGTCCCGGTCTCGGCGGTGGTCTCGGTGGTGGCGATCTCGTCGTCGGTGGTGGTGGTGATGGCGGGCTCGAGGGTGCCCCGGCCGCCGGCGACACCCTGGCCGGTCGACTCGTTGCCGGAACGGTCGACCGACGTCGTCGGGCCTTCCACCGACTCGATGTTCAGGCCGCCGTCGCCGTCGTCGCCCCCGGACCGACTGACGAGGTATCCCCCGACACCGACCAGCAGCAGCAGCCCGACGGCGGCACCGAGCAGTAGCGGGACGGTCATCGATCGTTCGTCTTCGATGTGGACGAGCGCCGGTCGTGGCGGCCCGGTGCCTCCGGACGGGGGGTAGATCGACGGTCCGTCCTCGAGGACCCGGCCGCTCGGGGCCGAGGATCCCTCCCACAGTGAGGTGGCCGACGACGGGTCTTCAGCGGCCGCCTGCCCGACCGGCGTTCCGCTCGCCGACATGTGCCCGGCCACCGTGCTGGCGGCCACCGTCGAGTCCGTCGGCGCCATCGCCGGTTCCTGGGAGGTCGTGGTGGCGACGGCCATCGATCCGGCCAGCCCTGCGGCGGCGGCCAGTCCCGGTATCGCGGCATCGTGGTTTTGCGGTCCGACTCCTGGCGCGGCGGCGCCGTTGCCCGCCGTCGGGCCCGGTGCCGATGTGGCAGCCGCCGGTGGGGCGGTCGCCGGAAGATCGCCGGTCTGCACCGCGTCCGGTCCCAACACCTCGAGCAGCAGATCCCGGAGCTCGTCAGCGGTCGGGCGGTCTTCGGGTCGCTTGGCCATCGCCGCTTCGATCACGCCGCACAGCGCATCGGGAACCCCCTCCCCCCGCAGATCGGGGACCGGATCGTTCATCACCCGCTTGGCCAGCGCCATGAGGTTCGATTGGTCGGCGGGATCGACGAACGGGGCCCGGCCGGCGACCATGTGGAACAGGGTGGCGCCGACGGCGTACACGTCGGACGCGGTGCCCGCCGACTGGTCGGTGAGGATCTCCGGGGCGACGTAGCCAACGGTGAAACCGACCGAGTTCGTCTGGCCGAGCGTGGTGCCGGTGACGGTGCTGATCCCGAAGTCGGTCACCATGTAGCGACCGGTCGGCGAGATGAGCACGTTCCCGGGCTTGATGTCGCGATGGATTACACCCTTGGCGTGGGCATCGCCGACCGCATCCGCCACCTGGGCCGCGGCTCGGCAGGCGGCCAGGGGTTCGAACCGGCCCTGGGGCCCCTGCAGGGTGTCGAGCACAGACGACTCGCACAGCTCGAGGATCAGGTACGGCTCACCGGCGGCGCTCACGCCGGTGTCGTACACGGTGACGATGCCCGGATTCTGGCTCAGCTTGCCGAGCGTCTTGGCCTCACGGTCGAATCGGCGGATGAAAGCCTCGTCGGTGACGGTGAGCACCTTGACCGCAACCTCGCGGTCGAGATCGAGCTGGCGCGCTCGATAGACGATGGCCGATGCGCCCGCTCCGATCTTCGTGGCGTATCCCAGCCCGCCGATACCCAGATCCACCGTTGCGATTCTATGTCGACCGAGGCGCTGGATGAAGGTCGGGCCGGGCTGATTGGCGCCAATGCCCAACGATTGGCGCTGATTGTCATGGGATCGACACCAAGCCGGGGTCCGGAGACCCGGCCCGGGCGGTGGCTGGAGAGGTGTAGGGGGCCGGCCCTATTCACCGCCTTGGCCTCCGCCCGTAGGGTGACATCCATGAACTGGCGAATGGCAATCCTTGCCCTCCTTCTCCTCATCGCCTTCGTCATCGCCATCTGAGCCTCGACTCGATCGGGGGCCGGTGGCGGGCGGCCGGCCCGACCGCTGCCTCTCTGGTGGGGCAACTACCGGGTTTCGAGGGTCTCCGTCGACGGCACGGTGGTCGTCACCAGTTGTCGCTCGGTGAAGAACACACCGATGGCGATGTCGCTCCCGCCAATGCGCCGCAACTCCAGTTCCAACCTGGCGATGTCCGGTTGGCGGGACCCGGAGACGTCGAGTTCGACACGCTCGCCGTCGTAGTCGAAGGAGCGGACCACGACGTTGCGCTCGGCGGCCCACTGATCGATGACCACCCGCATGGCCTGCCCCGTCAGTTCGATCGGCGACGGTGCGGTCTCCTCGGTGATCGTGGCCAGCTTGGCCCAGTTCAAGCCGAGGGAAAGGCTGGAATCGATCTCGGCCAGGCGGGGCACCAGCAGGTCGATGTCCGGCGGCTCACCGGTGCCGGCGGCATCGATACGCACGAGGCTCCCGTCGAGGATGATGTCGTCGATCTGGTAGTCGAGGCCGCCCTCGTCAAGCCAGGCTTCGACCGCCAACCGGATCTCGGCCAGTAACTGCTCGGTTGGCTCCGGCGGTGGTTGGGTGGTCGTGGTTGCCGCCTCGGTTCGGATCCACTGGACCGGCACGTCGTAGCCGGGGAACTCGTCCTGCATGGCGGTCTCCAGCGAGCCCTGGTCCGGTGGGGCATCGAAGCCCCGAAGGTCGACGACGACCTGGCGGCTGTTGCGGCGGATGGTGACGGTCTTGTCCAGCTTGCCGTCGAGGTCGCCGAGCCAGGTGGTGACGATCTCCTCCGCGGTCCGCTGTTGGGTGTTGCGGTCGATCGACTCCACCGATGCCCGGTACAGCGGGACGGCCACCACGATCACCGCCGCCACCATGGCCACGGTGGCCAGCGAGAACCGCAGCAGGTTGTCCGACAAGCGCCGCGGCGGGACGAACCCGGTCAACACGAACACCGCAATGCTGGCGAAGACGATGGCGGTGAGGTTGGTCATGTAGAGCAGCAGGGCCCCGAACGCCAGGCTGTTCTCACCCGCCTCCAGCGCAATACCGACCGCCCCCAGCGGTGGCACCAGGGCGACGGCGACCGCCACGCCGGGCAATGATGCCGAGACGTCGGCCCGGACCGTGGCGTAGGCTCCGGCCGTGCCGGCGGCCAGGGCGACCACCAGGTCCTTGATGTCGGGCTGGGTCCGGGCCAGCACCTCGGGGGTCAGGTCGGTCTCGGGCAGGATCAGTGAGATCAGGTAGGCGATGGCGATACACCACGCCGTGGCGGCGAAGACCCGACCCAGTGCGATCAACGACTTGGTGAACAGCGCCATCGACAAGCAGGCCCCGGCAGCCAGCACCGGCTGCATCAGCGGGGCCAGCAGCATGGCACCGATCACGACGGCGGCCGAGTTGAGGCTGAGGCCCATCACCGCCACGATCACCGACAGGGTGAGCATGATGGTGAAGCGGAACGTCCAGTCCTCGACCTTGGTGACCGCCAGATCGGCCATGACCCGGCGCCGTTCCTCCGGTTCGAGACGGCGATGCCACCAGGCCCGGGTGGGGAGCGGTCTCGCTGGATCGCTGGCCGGTTTTGGCTGGGAGGTCTCGGTCGCCGACACCGTCAGAGTCTAGGACCCCCGACTGTCGGCCACGAAGCAACCTTGACGGTTGCGGGAAATCTTCGGGGCGGGCAGTATCTTCCGGCGGGAGAAGTGCGACTTGGCAAAGGTATGTTCGCGGTCAAAAGCAGGGTCCGGAACGGTGAAGAGCATTCTTAGGGCCGCAACCGCCGACGGCGACGAGGCGTTCGCCCGAACCCTCGATGCCGCGGTTGGCGGCGA
Organism: uncultured Acidimicrobiaceae bacterium; assembly: GCA_947259095.1. Taxonomy (GTDB): domain Bacteria; phylum Actinomycetota; class Acidimicrobiia; order Acidimicrobiales; family SZUA-35; genus JAHELU01. Next base: position 34,778 of record CAMYLA010000007.1, read on the forward strand.
TCCGGCGATGATCGCCGAGCTGATCGGCGAGTTCGAGCCGGGGCAGAGCAGCTTCGCACGCCGTCAGGGGGCGGCAGACGTCGAGGGGGTGGTGAACACCACGCTCTCGGACGCATTCCGCAACCTCGGGGCCTTCCGGGCCCGGGATCGCCGGGCCTTCCGGGCCTACCTCTACCGGATTCTCCGGTGTTTCGACGGCAGGACCGGCTCCCCCGACCTCCTGCCACCCGACGGCGACCAGTCGGGCGGCGCCGGTTCGGGTGCCCTGAGGCCGCTGGTGGTCGAGGCCGACGCCGATGGCAACGACAACCACGGCGCCGAGTCGCTCATGGTTGGGGCTGCAGCCAACGCCACCGTCGAACCGAGCGAACCGAGCGAACCGAGCGAACCGAGCCAGGGTGGCGCTGACACGGCCCAGTCGGGCCCGCCCCAATCGGCCCCACCGCCGCCGTCCGACCCGGACACACCGAAGCCGACAAAACCGGCGCCACCGGCCACCGGTGAGCAGGCCGGCAGCGCCGCGGCCGCAGTGGTCGAGCGACCCCCGCTCGACGTGCCGGTGGCGCCGCTCCCCGAGTCGATCGCCCGGACCCCGTGCTCGGTGATGACCGACGGTTCACCGGCGGTTGGCGAGATCGCCTTCGTCACCTTCGACTTCGACGGTCCCTTCCAGCTCTTCCGCGGCACCTCGGTCGACATCATCGGCCCGTCGAAGCGTTCCGCCCTGATCGAGGGTCTCGGCGATCCGTCATCGGTGAAGGACGGCCAACGGTTCCCGTTCGTGATCGGCGGCAACATGATGTGGGACAAGGGGTTTGCCGTGCAGACGCTGCTGGCCGGGGGCGAGGTCAAGACCCGGTGCTCCATCTCGGACCGGCGGGTCCCGGCCCCGTGCCGGATCATCACCGACGGCGCCCCGGCCAAGGGTGAGCGCGCCTCGGTGGCCTATCGGCTCCCCGGTCCCTATGCGCCGTTCAAGGGGCAGCAGACCCACATCATGGGGTGGGGCAGGAAATCGGTGATGACCGACGGCTCCCCGGCCGTACTCCGGGCCGAGGTCAAGGCCGACTTCGAGATCGACGGTTTCATGTTCAAGGAAGGCCCGTTCCAGGTGAGGACGGCGCTGGCCGACGGTGCGGCTCACGCCGTCTGCGAGATTTCCTAGGTTTCCATCCGTCGGCGGTATCCACGCTCCGCTCCGGTGCGACTCATCAAAGGAGTCGCCCGGCGGAAGAAGACGCGGCCCGGCTCCACCGGTGGATCGGTGCACGTCCGGAGGCCTCGTGTCTCGGACTGCCCACCCGGCGGAGTCTTTGTCGACGACGAGATGGGGTGGCATTCGTGCTCGAAGGACGTGCTCTCAAGGAGCACACGCTGAACCGCCTGGGCTACGGCCCGAGCGTCTGGCACTGGAACCGATACGACGAGCTGGGGTTCCAGAGCTACGTCGATGAGCAGTTGGCCGGCACCCTGGCCGCCATCTCGCCGACCGCTGCGGCCACCGAACCCAAGTTCCGGCGGGCGGTCCTGGCCCGCCGTCAGCTCGAGGTGGTGCTGCTCGACTTCTGGTTCAACCACTTCAACGTCGACGCCGGTGGCGGCATCGCGGAGCGAACCGTCGACCAGCATCAGGGAGCCATCCAGAGCCATCTGTTCGGCCGGTTCTCCGACATGCTGCTGGCCACCGCCCGGTCGCCGGCCATGCTCGATTACCTCGACAACCGGATCAACTACGAGGAGGAGGTCGTCAACGGTCGGGTCTACGGCCTCAACGAGAACTACGCCCGGGAGCTGATGGAGTTGCACACCCTGGGCGTCGACGGGGGTTACAGCGAGGCCGACATCATCGAGGTGGCCAGGGTGCTGACCGGTTGGTCGGTGTCCAGCGATGCCTACAGCTTCAAGCGCAGCCGCCACGACGGTGGCCAGAAGGTGGTCATGGGGGCAACCTTCCCGGCGGGCCGGGAGGAGGAGGAAGGGGTCGAGCTGCTGAACATGCTGGCCGCCCACCCCTCGACGGCATCGTTCCTCAGCCGCAAGCTCTGCCGCCGGTTCGTCTCCGAGGATCCGCCCCCGGCGGCGGTCGACGCCGCCGCTGCGACCTTCACCTCCTCCGGCGGCAACCTCGGCGACACGGTTCGCCGGTGACGCCCGGATCACCGCCGCCGCCGAGGCCATCCTGTCCAGCCCCGAGTTCGTGAGGTTCTAGCAATGACGATCAACCTGCTCTCCCCGAACCGGGGCCGGACCCGGTTGTCCGGCGACGCCGAGTCGGGCGGCTCGGCCCTGTTCTCCCGCCGCCAGATGCTGGCCGGCATGATGGGCGCCGGCGTGGTGACCATCATCGGGACCTCCCCCATGGCCGGCGCCCTGCGAGCGCTGGCCGTGCCCGGCGATGCCGACGATCGTGTGCTGGTGAACGTCTTCCTACGGGGCGGGGCCGATGGCCTCAACATCGTTGTCCCCCACGGCGACGACGACTACTACCGGCTGCGTCGTTCCATCGCCCAGCCCCGCAACTCGCTGTCGGACCTGGACGGCTTCTTCGGTCTCCACCAGTCCTTCGCCCCGCTGTACCCCCTGTACCAGAGCGGCGAGCTGGCCTTTGTCCACGCCACCGGCAGCAACGACCGGACCCGCTCCCACTTCTCGGCCATGGACAATATGGATCTGGCCTTCGGGAGCACCGGCTGGATGCAGCGTGCGTTGGCCTCGCAGAATGATCGCGACCCACTGTCGGGCCTGACCATCGGCGATCGCACCGCCCCGTCGCTGCGTGGACCGAGCAGCGGGATTGCCATCGACAGGCTGAACTCGTTCCGGCAGTCCACCACTGCGCTCGGCGACATGCGCCAGGCGGTGGAGGCGATGTACGGGGCCTCCGGCGATCCCCTCACCGGGGAGGCCACGCTTCGGGCTTTCACCTCGATCGACGCCCTGGCCGGGGTGACGGTGGACCCTGCGGTCCAGTACCCGAGTTCCTCCTTCGCCCGAGATCTCCGGGAGGCGGCGGCCCTGATCAAGGCCGACCTCGGGGTCAGGATGGTCAGCGTCAGCATCGGCGGCTGGGACCACCACAGCGACACGGTGCCCAGAATGCAGGCAAAGGGTGACCAGCTGGCCGCGGCCCTGGCCGCCTTCAAGGCCGATCTCGGCGACCAGGGCGGTCGGGTGCTGACCGTGGTCATGTCGGAGTTCGGGCGAACCGCCAAGGAGAACGGCAGCGGCGGGACCGACCACGGCCACGGCAACATGATGATGGTCATGGGCGGCGGGATGAGCGGGGCCGGCGGCGGCCGGGTCCATGTCCGGGACAATGCCTGGGTCGGCCTGTCGGAGAACCAGTTGAACGACGGGCGGGACCTGGCCATCACCACCGACTTCCGATCGGTGCTGGCCGAGCTGCTCGAGGGTCACATGGGCATCGTCAACGGCCAGATCTTTCCCCGCTTCACCCCTCGCTATCTCGGGTTGCTGTCGGCGGGCACCACGCCACCGACCACCGCTCCGACCACCCCCACCACCGCTCCGACCACCCCCACCACCGCGACCACCGCCCCGGGCTCGTCCACCACGGCCGGCCCGAGCACCACCGCCGGATCGTCCACCACGGAGGGGCCGACAACGACCGCGGGGGCCAGAACCACCGTCCTGGCCTCGACCACGGTGGCCTCGACCCGACCGTCGACCACGGGCCCGAGCACCACCGGGCCGTCGACCACGGGACCGGCGACGGCCGGCCCCAGCACCACCGGCCCAACCACAACCGGCCCGAGCACCACTCGCCCCGGCACCACCGGCCCAACCACCACCGGCCGTCGTACGACCACCACGCTGCCACCCGAAGCACGGGGTTCGATCGCCGGCGTCGTCACCTACGTCGGCGGAGGAACGGCCGCCGGGGTCAAGATCGACCTGTTCAGAGCGGTCGACGGCAAACGCAACGGGTACCTGGGAACCGCCTCCACCGATGCCGACGGCGCCTATCGTTTCACCGCCGAACCGGGGCCCCACATCCTCACCTTCATCGCACCGGATGGCGACGGGTTCGTGGCGGCACGGGGCCGGTACCACCAGCCGTCGGTCATGGTCGAGGCCGGCAAGACCTCGAGTGGCATCAACGGTCGACTGTTGGGCTCCAGCTTCGGCGACAGCTCGACCGTGGGCGGCACGATCGCCATCACCGGTGGTCGGCCTGTGGCCGAGATCCAGGTCGATCTGTTCATGGCATCGGCCGACGGTTCCCGATCGGAGTTCCTCAACACCACCAAGACCAACAGCGACGGTCGGTACCGTTTCGTGATCCCCGCCGGCTGCTACGTGCTGACCATGATCGCCCCCGACGGTCGGCGTTTCGAAAACGGTCGCCGTTGGCATCAGCCGATGACCAGCGTCGAACCGCGCCAAGCGGTGGTTGATCTCGACGCCACACTACAGTCGCCGACCTAGCCATCGCCAGCACCCTGCTGGTCATCGGTCCCCCGGACCCCTGAAATTTCGGGGCCGGGGTGTCATGGCCTAGCATGATCGCAGGGGATTGGGGCCGGAACAGGCCCGAATCCGGTCGAAAAGGGGATCGGTCATGAAGTTCGGCATCTTCTACGAATTATCGGTACCGCGTCCGTTCGAGGAGAACGAGCGGTTGGTCTACGAGCGGTCGCTGGAGCAGGTCCGGCTGGCCGACGAGCTCGGTTTCGATCAGGTCTGGGCCGTCGAGCACCACTTCCTCGAGGAGTACTCCCACTGCTCGGCACCGGAGTTGTTCCTCACGGCCTGCGCCATGCAGACCCAGAACATCCGGGTCGGGCACGGCATCGTGACCTGCGTGCCGGAATTCAACCATCCGATCCGGATAGCCGAACGGGCCGCCGTGCTCGACATCCTGTCCGGTGGTCGCCTGGAGATGGGGACGGGCCGGTCGGCGACCTGGACCGAGCTCGGAGGCTTCGAGGCCAACCCGGACGACACCAAGAAGAGCTGGGACGAGTTCGTTCACGCCCTCCCCAAGATGTGGACCCAGGAGCGGTACCGCCACGACGGCCACTTCTTCTCCATGCCGTCGCGGGCGGTACTGCCGAAACCGCTGCAGAAGCCGCACCCGCCGATGTGGGTTGCGGTGTCCTCACCGGGTACCGAAGACGACGCCGCCGATCGGGGCATGGGCTGCCTCGGGGTCAACTTCACCAGCTTCGCCGAGCAGGAGCGCAAGGTGAAGGCCTACCGCCACCGGATCCAGCATTGCGACCCGGTTGGGGAGTTCGTGAACGATCAGCTGAACACCATCAACTTCCTGTTCTGCCACGACGACTCCGAAGTCGGTGTCTCGACCGGCCGCAAGATGATGGGCCAGTTCCAGTACATGGCGGGCCAACTCGACATGGCCAAGGAGGTCTACCCGACGAGGGCCTACCTGACCGCCGGCCTCCTGTCCGGTGCCCGCAAGCGGGCCGCCAGCCCCGGAGATGTCAAGGAGCCGCCGGAGGGCATCGCCGTCGGCAGCCCCGACCAGATCATCCGGGAGCTCAAGAAGTGGGAGGCCACCGGCGTCGACCGGGTCCAGTTCCTACTGAACGCAGCCGAGACGATCCCTCAGCAGCAGGTCCTCGACAGCCTGCGGCTGTTCGCCGAGGAGGTCATGCCCCATTTCCAGGGCGACGAGGCGGCGGCGCGATCCCGTCGGGAGGCCACCGCAGATTCGCTGGCCGATGTGGCCGGCGCCGCGGCGGGCGGTGCCTAGGGTGCCGCTGTTCGGAACACTCGATCTGTCAACCGCCCTGGCGTCGGCGCCGACCGTGACCGGCCTGGCCCCCGAGACCTGGAACCTGCCAGGCGCCCAGACCCTCCAGGTGAGCTACGAGGTGGAGGAGGCCCCGGCCCTGGCCGTGACCCCGCCGGCCCTGCACCCCAGCATCCCGCCATACGCCACCTTCAGCGTGTGCCACATGCCGGAGAGCCCGGTCGGCGAGTTCAACCTGGCCATGGTCCGCCTCATCGTCCGGGCCGGGATCCGCCCTCGAGCGCTGCTGATGGGGGCCTACACCGATTCCGAGGCCGCAGCCGAGCAACTGCGAGCCGGCTGGGGTTACCGCGTGTCGCAGGCCGAGGTCACGTTCTCCCGCCGCCACAATCAGCTCCGGGGCACGGTCACCATCGACGGCCGGACCGCACTCGACGCCCGCCTGCTCGACCCGGAACCGATGGCCGGGGCCGATATCGAGCTGTTCGACAACCTCCACCTGGCAAATGTGGCCGACGGTGATCCGCTGATCGTGCAGGTCGACCCCGGGTACCAGTACCACTCTGCCGACCGGGGCGCCGCCGATCTCCGGCAGTTCGATGCCGAGCTGCTCGGCATCGAGGGCATCGAGCCGGTGTACGCCGTGGTGGCGGTGGCCTGCCGGGCCGACGTGGAGCTGACGGCCCCCAGGTTCGTCATCGACCCCACCAAGCCGGCGATCCAGGGCACCAGGAGACTGGACACGGCGGCGAGCTGACCCGTCCGCCGACCCCCGCCCCAGCGCGGCGCCGGCGGTGAATCGGTCCATTGTCCTAACGGTCCAATGCCCACATCCGACGACCACGGCCCCACCCCGCCTGGGCCGACGCCGCTTCCGGCCCCCGATGCCGGCAACGCACCGGATGGCGCCGACCCCCACATTCCCCACGGCGTCCGGGTGCTCATCGCCGCCCTGTTCGCCACCTCGATGGCCAACCGGGCCCAGCTGGTCGCACTGGGGTTGCTGGTGTTCGACGTCACCGGCGACGAGCTCGACCTCGGCCTGCTGGGATTGGCGGAGTTCCTCCCCATCTTCCTGCTCTCGCCGTTGACCGGTACCATCGCCGATCGTTATGACCGCCGGATCATCTACGCCATCGGTCTCGCCATTGAGATGGTCGCCGGCTTGGGATTCTTTCTCCTGGCCCGCAGCGACCTGACCTCGATCGCCCCCATCCTGGCCCTGGTGGTGGTCTTCGGTGTTGCCCGTTCGCTGACGGCCCCGGCCAGCCGGGCATTGCCGATCGACCTGGCCCCGCCCGGACTGGTCGAGCGGGTGGTGGCACTGCGTTCGGTGTCATTCCAAACCGCGGGAATTGTCGGCCCGACGATCGCCGGGTTGCTGTTCAGCGTGGATCGATCGCTGCCGTTCGTGCTGGCCCTGGCCGGCTTCGCCGCCGCCATCGTGCTGCTGCGGTTCGTGCCGTCGACGGGCGTGAAGCGGCTGCGCAACGGGAAGGGCCCGGCCCAGGCGCTGAGGGATGCGGTGGAGGGGCTGCGGTTCATCCGCCGCACCCCGGTGCTGTTCGGCGCCATCAGCCTCGATCTTTTTGCAGTGCTGTTCGGCGGGGCCGTCGCCCTGCTGCCGGCCATCGGCGAGAAACGGCTGGGGGTCGACGAGGCTGCGGTCGGGTTCCTGTACTCGGCCATCGGGGTCGGTGCCCTGATCACCGCCGCCATCCTGTCGGTCAAACCGATCCGCCGTCATGTCGGCACCGTGCTGTTCGTGGTGGTGTCGATCTTCGGGGTGGCCACCATCGTGCTCGGCCTGACCCAGTCCTACGTGGTCGCCCTGCTGGCGCTGCTGGTGCTGAGCGCGGCCGATGCGGTCAGCGTGTTCATTCGGGCCACGATCGTGCCGCTGGCCAGCCCCGAGGACATGCGGGGCCGGGTTCTGGCGGTGGAGAACGTCTTCATCGGGGGCTCCAACGAGTTGGGGGCGTTGGAGTCCGGCCTGACCGCAGCCTGGTTCGGGCTGGTCACCGCGGTCGTGCTCGGCGGCGTCGGCACCCTGGCGGTGGTCGGGGTTTCGTTGTTCGCCTTCCCCGCACTCCGGCGGGTCGATCGTTTCGAGGATGTCCGGCCGCCTAGCCGCCAGGAAGATCGATGATGCCCGCTTCGGCCAGACTGTCGATCTGGTCGGCCCGGTTGATCTCGGCCAGGATCGACGCCGCGTCACTGCCCGGTGTCGAAGCCGGGGCCCCGGCGGTGACCATCGAGCGAGAGAACCACGGGCCGGGCCCGGTGGTCCGCAACAGGCCGATCTTGCCTTGTTCCCGGATCACGCTCAAGCCACGACGGACCACGACCGGTTCCATCATCGTCTCGTTGAGCCAGGTCAGCTCATGGGCCCCCATGCCGTGCTTGATCAGGTGCTCGACGGCATCGACGGCCGACCGCTGCTCACACCACTGGGCGATGTCGGACTCGAGGTCCGGCCCGATTTCTCCCAACACCGGTTCCAGCTGGTCCGGCCCGGCGGCGCCGACGTAGATCCAGTGGTCGTTGCAGCGGTAGAGCCGCTGGGTGGGATCGAATCCCCGGGCGTCGGGGCCCGACGGCTCGTTCCATTGCTTGGCGTCGTGGTCGATCAGGAACATCGACTGCAGCAGCCCTGCGGCCCGGGCCAGGGAAGTGGTCACCCGCTGGCCGTCACCGGTGCGATCCCGGTCGAGGACGGCCAGGACGACGCCGAACGCCGCGGCGTAACCGGCGGCGTAGTCGACGGCCATGCCGTATGGCCAGACGGCCGGCTCGTCCGGCCCGCCGAGGCGACACTGCATGCCGCTGACCGCCTGGACCGTTTCGGCGTGGCCGACCAGGTCGTGCCAGGGGCCGACGTCGCCGTAGGCCGATAACGAGGCGTAGATGATGTCCGGTCGCTCGGCCTGGATGGTGTCGTAGTCGACGGCCAGTTCCTCGGCCTCGCCTGCCGGGAAGCTCTCGATGACGACGTCGGCCGTGCCGAGGAGATCCCAGAACAGCTCGTGACCGTCGTCGTGCTCCAGGTCGATCAGGATGCTGCGCTTGCCCCGGTTGACATCGTGGTGGTAAATCACCCCGCCGCGGTTTGGATCGTCGATCTTGATCACCTCGGCACCGAGCTCGGCCAGCGTCCGCCCACATGCCGGGCCGGCCAGCGAGGTTCCGAGGTCGAGCACCCGGATGCCGTGAAGCGGGCCCTGCACTGGGGAGTTCGGTGTTGTCAGCCGGCGTTCGAGGACCGCCTCCCCGGCCAACTCCTCGAGGATCTCGATTCGCTGCCCGTCCGGTTCCGGCGCCGGTTCCGGGGAACCGTTGAACGACTTCGACAGCCGCACCAGGGCCGCCGGTTGGGTGGTCAACCCGAGGGTCGGGTCTTCGACCTCCACGAACAACTGCTCGGCCTTGGCCTGGGGGTGATCGAGCCATTCCGCCGCCGATCGGCACCGAGCCGCCGGCAGGCCCTCGTCGGTGAGCATGCGCTCCCACTCGTCTGCCGACTTGGAGGCGAAGATCTCGTCGAGGGCCAGGATCAGCTGATGCTCGCTGGCGGTGTCCGGCAGCCGTCGCTCCGTCATTCGCCGCTCGATGAACTCCGGCCGGCCCAGCAGCTCCGCCAGCGCCTCGGCATCGTCGGGATCGTTGCACACGATCTGCAGCCAGCCACCGTCGGCGCAGCGATACTGGTGGTCCCATGGGTTCATGGCCGAGCCGAACGCCGGCTTGAACGGCAGCTGAGCCATGGCGTAGACGCCGGTGGACTGGATGGCGGCGTCGAACAGCGGGACCTCCACCCGCTGGCCCTCGCCGGTCCGGTCTCGCAGGCTGAGCGCCGATGCGATGGCGACCGAACTGATCAAGGCGGCGTACATCGACGCCATCGGTTCGGCGGTGAAGGTCGGATCGCCGTCGCGGGCCTCCGGTTTGCGGTGGAGCTGCTGCACCATCTCCCGGTAGGGGGTGGCCGGCCGGTAGCAGTCCACCGCAGCCAGGATCGTGCCTTCCCAGCCGGGGTTGGCCGCTCTGGGGTCTTCCGGACCGAATGCCGGCATCGAGGTGTAGACCAGGCGCCGGTTGTCCGGCCTGATCTCGGCTTCCCCGAGGCCGAGGCGATCCATGACACCGGGTCGGAAGTTTTCGATGAGGACGTCGGCCCGATCGACCAGACCCCGGGCGATGGCCTGGTCGTCCGGGTTCTTGAGGTCGAGCGTGATGCTGCGTTTCCCCCGGTTCCAGGTGGCGTTGGCCTCGCTGCGGAAGCGTGGGCCGCCGGGAGGGTCGATCTTGATGACGTCCGCGCCTTGGTCGGCCAGCAGCATGCCGGCCACCGGACCCGCAACAAAGTGACCGAAGTCGATCACCCGTATGTTGTCGAGCGCACCCACCAGGTTCACCCTCAGCTTTCCCGGGGATAGCTCCGTCGACTAGCCCAGCAACTCGATAGTACGCCTGTTACCAATCCGTGACGACAGGAAGGGAAGGTTTCTTGGCGATCGATGGTGTAGATGACTCATGGCGCCCCATCCTTGGGCCGGTGGGGTCGATCAGCGGCCGGGGATTTCGCAGAACTGGTCGATCAGGATTTCGTTGTGGACGATGGGGTTGGCGTGGGCTCCAGCGGCCCATGACGGCATGACCGCCGAATACAACCCGGCGCCTCCGGCCACCAGCAGCACGATGTCGTTCGGGTCACGAATCGCAGCGACGAGATCGCCGCCCCGATGGCGCCCTGCGAACGCAGGATTCAGCTCGGCCAGCACAGCGGCGGGGTTGACCGCAAGCTCTGCCAGCCGCTGTTTGACGTCGTCTCTGCCGAGGCCGGCCGCGGCCAGGACATCGGCGTGCTCCGGGTTCAGGATCACCGTCTGGGCCCCGCAGCGGAAGTGGGCGTTGTTCGATCCGAGGTTGGCCATCACCTTGGCGATGGTGGCCAACAACCGATCCGGTGAGCCGGGGTCGTCGGCGTCGTTGGTGAAGATCACGGAGTGGGGCGACTCGGCCCCGACCACGGTCACCGCCGACTGGTCCGGCCGGTAGCCCCAATCGGTGTGGAGCGGCTCCCAGGGGGAGACGTCCTCCGATTCGGCCAGGCAGTAGGTGAACTTGCCGGGATGCCCGAGCAGGGCCATGTCGGACTGGCCGGGTCGGGCCATGCCGATGTTGATCATCGCCAACCGCAGGGCTCGGCCGATGGCCGCATTGGCCCGATGGCCGGGGCCGAGGGCACCGAAGCCGTCGGCCAGCTGTGCCGATCGGCGTGCCGGGCCGTTCACGATGACCAGTGGCGCCGTGCAGTGGGTCGTGCCCTGCATCTCGCCGAGATCGAACGCCGGTTGCAGGACCGCCTGTACCGCGGCGATCACCACCGGCATGTGATCGGGCAGGCAGCCGGCCATGACCGCGTTGGCCGCAACCTTCTCCACCGTGGCGTCACCACCGCCGGGGCCCATGGTGCCGAGCGACAGCGCGCCGTCGAGACCCGAGGCCAGCACCAGCCGGTCGACCCGCTCCGGGGTGGGGATGATCACCGGCAGCCCGTCGGTACAGCGGTTGGTGTGGAGCCACTCCAGGGCTGCGACATCATCGGCCGCCTCCAGCATGGCGTCTGGTTCGCCGTCTCCCGGCGGACCGGTCTCCCGGTTGGTCCCCTGCTCGATGGTGGTCATGCCGGGGCCGGGACGTTGCGCAGGGTGGCGATCAGTTGGTCGGCGATCGTGTCGGCCAGAGCCGACATGTTGTCCTTGCCGGAGCCGGCAACCGGATGGGGCAGACGATGTCGGGGCAGATCGGGCATGCCGGCCGCACCGGCCACGAAGTCGCCCTGCGACCAGAACTGATCGGTGACGAGGGCCACCGTCGGCCGCCCCCGCTTTGCCATTTCGATTCCGTCACGCACGGTGCCGGATGTGCAGCTGCCTCAATGGCCGTAGGCCGCAATGACCGCATCACAGTGCTCGGTTACGTCGCCGAGCATGGCGTCGTCGGCCAATGTGGACGCATTACCCTTGTTGTATCGATTGAAACGCACGCCGGGAAGCCGGGTCGAGATGGCATCGGCGATGTGGTCGAGGAAGGTGTCGGAGTCGGGAAACCCGTTGGCCATCAGACCGATGGTCGCGCCGTCCTCCAGTGGATTCTCCAGGGTGTATGGCAGTGCGGCGGCCCCCGGAAGGCCGCGGGGATCGACGAAGGTAACCATGGTGCCAACGCTACTGGACGGCCCCGAGCCGGTCGATTCCTGTCGTTGGCATCCCAAGGGCCGCCGGTTCGGACGCCCTGAGGTTCCAGCCCGTTCTAGCCGGTCGGACGGCCCCGGGGTGCTGCGGGCCCGGTTGCCGAGTGTACCTGGCTCGCCTACATTTGACCGCTCGGCTCGGCCGTTGGGCGAAAGTGGATCAGCAGTTCCACGGGGTTGGGCACGACGACGAAGAGGAGCAGGCAATGGCAGCACAGCAGGATGCAGGTTGGTACAACGATCCGACCGGGCGTTACACCAATCGATACTGGGACGGGGTCCAGTGGACCGACTCGGTGAACAGTGGCGGCGCAAACAGCGTCGATCCCGTCCCCAGTGGCGAGGTCCTGGCACCACCTGCGCCGGGAACCGCCGCTCGCGTGGCGGCAGCGCCGGCGCAACCGGCGGCCATCAACGTCTCGGCCCAGAGCGGTCGGGGCGGAGGCGGGGGTTCCTCAATGGGTCTGATCATTGGAGCGCTGGCCGTCGTCGTCGTGGCGCTCATCGTGGTGGTCATCGTCGCGAACAACAACGACAGCGGGGACGAGCCAACCGATACCACCGAGGCCCCCGTCCAAACCGATCCCCCCGCTGAAACCGAGCCACCGGCTGACGGGGACGGTGGCTGATTCGGCCCATGCAATCGCCCAGGACGCTAGAGTGGCACTCGGTCCTGATCGAAACGCCCCCGCCCGAGCCGTTGTCGGGTTGGGGGTGTTTCGCGTCCGGCCCTCGATCCCGATCGCCGCCGGACGGTCAAGGCCTTGCGATCGTTAGTGGCCGGCGCCCCCGCCCAGCAGTTCCCGTAGGGTGGCGGCGGAGAAGTCGGGCTTGGCGCTGGCCTCGATCAGGATCCGTTCGGCGGCCGCGATCTCGGCTGCCGCAGCCGGCACCTGATCGGCCACCTCGATCGGCACCACAACGGCCCCATGCTGGTCGGCGTGGACCAGGTCGCCGGGGCTGACGGTCATCCCGTGCACGGTGACGGTGACGGCATGTTCCTCGATGCGGACCCAGGCATGTGATGGCCCGCTCATGCCGGCCAGCATGGCGAAGCCCTCCGCCGCATCGTCGAGGTCGCGGATGCTGCCATTGGTGATCACACCGAGGGAGCCGAGCCCCTTGTGGATGTTGGTGTTGACCTCACCCCACCAGGCGCCGTAGCCCGGTATCGCATCGAGGTCCTCGATGATGGTGATCGTCGGGCCGGGCCCCTCGCCGATGTGCTCGTAGTAGCTCAATCGGGCCTCGGTGGCCGCCGCCGCCGATGTGTCCGGGGCCTGCATGGACCGGATCGTGGCCGTTCTGGCGTAGCCGACCATCGAGCCCAGCTCCGGCCGGGGACAGAAGAAGGGCTGCACGGTGTAGCCGTGGCCTCGACGGTTGGGGCTGACCACCTCCAGGGCGTTGCACACCGTTGGTGTGTCAAGCGATCGGAGGGCGGCCAGGTGCTCGTCGGTCAGCAGATCCATGGTCTCAGTCTCGCCACCGGGCCGGGCCGGAGGCAAAACGCGTCAGCTTGCCTCAACATTACAGAACAGACCGAAAATCGTCATGGCTTCGACAGGATTCTGCAATAGGCGGCGATAGTATCGACCGATGCCCACCTGGAGGATACCGCCGTTTCTCCTCGTCTTGTCGATGGCTCTTGTTGCCTGTGGCTCGGGTCTCGATCCGGAGCTGGTGGCCACCGCCGAAGAGGCGACGTCATCCAAGGTCACCCTGGTGGTCGGCGAAGAGGGCGTGGCCGATGATCTCGGGCAGCAGGCAACCGGCGAGGCGGCAACCGGTGAAGCGCTGGTCGTCGGCGATGTCGGGGACGAGACGTCCACGGTCCATGGCGAGGGCGCCGAGAACACCGATGCCGGGGCCGAGGAAGAATCCGGGTCCGATGCCGATGCCGATGCCGGGTCCGATGCCGACGCCGACACGGGTGCCGCCCCCGAGGCCGAGACTGCCTCGGGTGCCGGCGAGGGCGCCAAGGCCGTGAGCAAAACCCCGAGCGCCGGCAGCGCCGGCAGCGGTGTGCCGCTGGTGATCTACGACACCGACATGGGCCCCGACATCGACGACGCACTGGCGCTGGCGATGCTCCACAGCTATCAGAAGCTGGGCAAGATCGAACTGGCGGCGGTCACGGTTTCCAGGAACTCGGTGGATGGCGCCCGCTTCACCGACGCACTCAACACCTTCTATGGCCGCCCCGACATCCCGATCGGCATCAACCGGAACAACCCTCCGTACTACGACGACCGCGTCTTCTACCCTGCGCTGGCCAACAAGTGGCCGAACGACGTGGCCCAGAAACCGATCGAGGACGGCTACAAGCTGCAGCGTCGTGTGCTGGCCGAGGCCAGGGGGTCCGGGCGTTCGGTCCTGCTGATCCAGACCGGCTTCTCCGGCAATGTCTCTCAGCTGCTCGACAGCCCCGGCGACGGGATCTCGCCCATGAGCGGCAGCGAACTGGTTCGCGAGACGGTGCCGCTGTTCTCGATCATGGCCGGATCGATCGGGCTCGGCATCGCCGAGTTCAACATCGAAAAGGAGATCGGCCCGGCCAGGAACGTGTTCGCCAAGTGGCCGGGGCCGCTGGCCATGTCGCCGTTCGAGCTCGGCAACTCGATCACCTACCCGTACTGGGCGATCCGGGACAAGCTCACCTGGGTGTCACGCCACCCGGTGCGGGAGGCCTACGAGTTCAACGATCTGGGCTGGCACGTCGACGCCCCGCCGTTCTACAACATGCGAAGCTGGGACCTGACCTCGGTCATTGAGGCCGTGGAGCCGGGCGCCGACTACTTCCTCACCTCGACCACCGGCAAGGTGCAGGTCGACCCCACCGGGCGGACCAGCTTCCAACCAGGCCAGGGCCAGCACTATGTGCTGGATCGGGCCAACCAGTACACGGCCCAGCAACGGCAGCGGGTGGTCGACCGCATGATCGAACTGGTGTCGATGCGTCCCTGAGGTCCGGGTCAGGTTGCGCCGTCGCCGGCCAGCACCGCGATCTCCTCGAACCGTTCGTCGTCGATGTTCCCACCGGAGAGGATGACGCCGATCCGCAGCCGGGTTGGGCCCGAGCCACCAAGGCCCGAGCCGCCAAAGCCGGAGCCGGTGGCGCCGGACCTGGGCGATCCGGTCAGCAGCGCGGCGATGCCGACCGCCCCGCTCGGTTCGACCAACAGGCCGGTGCTTCGCCGCAGGGTGACCATGGCGGCGGCGATCTGTTCTTCGGTCACCGTCTCGATCCGCTCCACCAGCCGGTGGTTGATGGCGAAGGTGTTGGCGCCGGGGCTGGTCACCGCCAACCCGTCGGCCACGGTTGCCGGTTGTTCGATGGTGACCGGCCGCCCGGCCCGGAACGATCGGCGGGTGTCGTCGCCCAGCGACGGTTCGACGCCGATCATCCGGCACCTTGGAGACAGCGCGGCCATGGCCGAGGCGCAACCGGCCATCAGCCCACCGCCGCTCATCGGTACCAGCAGCAGGTCGAGATCGCCGACCTGGTCGTGAAACTCGAGCGCCGCCGTGCCCTGGCCGGCCATGACGTCGCGGTCCTCGAACGGGTGGACGAAGGTCGCCCCGGTGGCCTCGACCCGGGCCATTGCCAGCGCCTCACGATCGTCGCTCGAGCGATCGAAGGTCACCACCTCGGCCCCGGCGGCCTCGATGAGGCGCCGCTTGGCCACCGGGGCGTCCCGGGGGATGAACACCACCGCCGACATGTCGAGCATCCGGGCCGCGGTGGCCACCGCCGCCCCATGGTTCCCCGATGACACCGCAACCACCCCGGCCGACCGCTGGGCGATCGGGATCTTCGAGAGCCGATGGAAGGCGCCCCGGAACTTGAACGAGCCGGCCCGTTGCAGCCCCTCCACCTTGCACAACACCGTGGCCCCCACCAGATCGTCGAGTTCGTCGCATGTCACGACCGGGGTGCGAACCACCTGATCGGCGATCACCTCGGCCGCGGCCCGCAGCTCGGCCAGCGTCAGCGGTTCCATGTCGAGCTCCCGCGACCCCAAGGACGTGGCAACGGCATGGGGGATCCGGCGGCTCGAAGCCCGATCGACCGTCGTTGGGCGAGGCCGGTAGCGTACGGCATCGTTGCATGATGTCAGAAAGCCCGTGAAAGTGAGAGGTTTTGTTGCGGTGGCACTGGTCGCCGCCGGGGCCGCGGTGGCCCAGGCCTTCGGGCGCTTCACCTACGGCGTGCTGCTGCCTGCGATTCGCGACGATCTCGGGATGTCCAACACGGTGGCGGGATCGATCGCAACGATCAACGTCGGGGCCTACCTGTTCGGCACCGTCGTCGTTGCGCTGGCCACCAGCCGTTATCGCCTGCTGGTGGTGATGCGGGTCGGGTTCCTGTTCTCGACGTCTGGCCTGATCCTGGCCGCCGTCGCCCCCGGGCCGGCGGCGCTCGGGGCCGCCATGTTCCTGGCCGGCTTCGGTGGGGCCTGCATCTGGATCCCGGCCCCGGTCATCGCCGCCGGCGCCCTGGCCCCCAGCCGGCGAGGGCTGGCGGTGGGGTTGATGGGCTCCGGGATCGGCCTGGGCATCGTCTTCTCCGGCCAGCTCAGCGGCTGGGTGCGAGCAACGCTGGGGGACGAATCGTGGCGGACCGTGTATGTGGTGCAGGCGGCCATCGCCGTGGTGGTCCTGGTGGCGACCCTGGTCTTCATCGGCCACAGCCAGACTCGGCCCCGATCGGGGCGGGCCGGCCTGGCCGGGTTCTCGGTGCTGCGGCGGATGCGGGGGTGGTTGCCGTTGACGCTTGCCTACACCTCGTTCGGCTTCATGTACCTGCTGGTCCTGGCCTTCCTCACCACCCGCCTGGAGGACGACAGCGGCTGGACCGGGTCCGAGGCGTCGTTGGCGTTCACCCTGCTGGGGTTCTCGGTGATCTTCGGCGGCCCGATCTTCATCTCGATGGCCAGGGTCATCGGGCCCCGGGCCAGCCTCACCCTGGCCTTTGTGCTGTGGAGTGTGCTGGTGCTCGTGGTCCTTCCCGGCTGGCTGGTCCCCGGTCTGGCCGCATCGGTGGCCCTGGGGCTGCTGTTCGGCGGCATCCCGGGCATGATCACGCTCTACGTCGTCGAGAACACGTCGATCGAGCAGTACGGGCCGAGCTTCGCCGCCGCAACCCTGGCCTTCGGGGTGGCCCAGATGCTGTCGCCCCAAGTCGGTGGGCTGATCGCCGATCTCAGCGGCTCGTTCGCCCCGGTGTTCGTGCTGTCGTCTGCGGTTGCGGTCACCGGGGCGTTTGCCGCGTTCCGGCTGCCAACCGGTGTTGCCGAGCCGCCGACCCTCTGACGGCCCGCCCCAGCGGCTGAGGGCCCCGACCGGGACTCAGCCCGAGCTGAGGGCTTTCCAGAGCGAGCGGTAGTTCGGCCACACGTACTCCCTGGTGACCCAACCCGAGTTCACCAGCTCCCGGTGGAGCTTCGGCAGGTTCCAGCACGGCACCCCCATGTCGACATGGTGGGCCAGGTGCCAGCCGACCCGGTACGGCACCATCCAGAACCGGGCAAGCGGGCCCTGCTCGACGTGGTGGGTGGTTTTGCGCCGGTCCTTGGATCGGGTCATGCCGCCGTGCTCGGCGATGGCTCGCAGCCGGTTGGTGACCCGCCAGACAGTCATCCACGGAAGGAACCACAGCAGCAACCACAGCTCCGGGCGACCGAAGGCGGTGGCGATGGCCAGCAGCACCACCTGGAAGCCGAGGATCCGGAGGGCCACCGAGCGGGTCCTGGCGTTCCGGGTGCCCCGGAGCAGGCCCTTGAGAATCTTCCAACCCGACTGGCCGGTGGCGTCGCGGACGAGCTTGCGCCGCATCGAAGCCTGGCTGATCGGGTAGCCGGTGTAGAGGGCGGTATCCGGTTCGGCCGGGCCCATCTCGTCCCGGTGATGGTTCATGTGGCCCCGGCGGTACAGCTCGAACGGCACCCAGGCGTGGTAGGACAGCAGCCACTTGCCGGTGAAGTCGTTCAGTTTCTTGTTGGAGAACAGGGTGCGGTGGACCGCCTCGTGGCCCAGGATGTTGAACTTGACGAGGGCCCGACCCATGAGGAAGAACGCCGCGATGTAGGCCAGGGGATTGGCCAGCCACACCGCCAGGACGAGGATGGCGATCGTTTCGACCCACACCCAGCCAACGGCCAACCCGGCCCGAAGGTTGGGGATTCGGCGCAGTTCGGCCCGGATCGCCGGCACCGGCTTGCCGTTTGCCAGCAGGCGATCCGTGGGCAAGACGTCGGTGGGGAGCGCCGAGTCTGGTGGCACCATGCCGCCGAGACCGGGATCGAGAATGAACTCGTCGGCCGCCGGCTCCGGTTGCACCGGCGATGCCCCCTGCCTGGCTGTGGCGCCCGGGTGCCGCCCCGGGCTGGTCGCCGCCAGGGGTTTGTTGTCCGGGGGGCTCGTCGGCCGCGGTTCTGTCGGAACTGCCACGACACCAGTCTAGCGACATGGCCCTACGCCCTCGATTCGGCCCCCGTCCGTCGCCCGCTGGGGTGGGCGGGATTTCGGCCCCGGGGCCGGGTTCGGTAGCCTGGCGGCGATGACCGGATTGGCGATGACGAAACCGTGGCGGCCGTTGACCGTGGCCGACGTCGCCGCAGTACCGGGCCAGCTCGGTGTGTTCGAGCTGGCGGGCGATGACCACACGGTACTGCGGATCGGCTATGCCGGTGGGCGGGAACCGTTCGGCCTTCGCAGCGCTCTGGAGCGGGCGCTGGAAGGCGGTCCGTCGGCCGGGGGGCCGAGCCTGTTCCGTTTCGAACTGACCCACGGTTACCTGACCCGGTGGGAGGAGCTGTTGATGGTCCATCGGGCCAGGCACGGCACCCTGCCTCCCGGCAACGCCGATCATCCCCACGCCCTCGGCCGCCTCAGCCTGCCCTAGCCCGCACGAGCCCGGCGGGGCATGCCCGACAGCTTGGACGCCCCGGTGTCGGAGCCAGTAGAAACTAGTGATGGACTTCACGCTCTCCGACGAGCAGCAGTTGATCGTCGACACCGTCCGCCGCTTCGTTCAGACCGAGATCGCGCCACTGGAAGCCGACCTCGATCCAGACGCAGGCGCCCTCGACCCGGCAGACCAGGACCGGCTGGTGGCCAAGACCAAGGAGATGGGCTTCTACGGGTTGGACATTCCGGCCGAGTTCGGCGGCCCCGGCCTCGACGTCACCACCAGGGCGCTGATGGCGATCGAGATGAGTCAGCACCGGGCCGGGCTGTACAACCCGTGCTACGGCACCTTCGGTGGTGCCGGCCTGGCCCAGCTCTACGAGGCCACCGAGGAGCAGAAGGACAAGTACCTGTACCCGGCGTTGCGGGGGGAGAAGCGGGGCTGCTTTGCCCTGACCGAGCCGTCGGGGGGCAGCGATCCGGCCCGGGCCATCCAGACCCGGGCCCACGCCGACGGGGAGCAGTGGGTGATCAACGGCTCCAAGCTGTACATCTCCGGGGCCGACAAGGCCGACTTCGCCCTGGTGTTCGCCAGGACGTCCGACGATCCCGGTCGCAACGGTGTCACCGCCTTCATCGTCGACACCGACACCCCCGGTTTCAACGTCCGCCGGGTGGTCCACACCCTTCGATCAACCCACTACGCAACCGAGATCGACTTCGACGAGATGCGGGTCGACAAGACCCAGATCCTGGGCGAGCTCAACCGGGGCTTCGCCATCGCAAACGATCGCCTGTCCCGGCAGCGCATCCCCTATGCCGCCGGTTGCCTCGGGGTGGCCATCAAGGCCCAGGAGATGGCGATCGACTGGGCCAAGAGCCGGGAGACCTTCGGGGGACCGCTGGCCGAGAAGCAGGCCATCCAGTGGATGATCGTCGACAACGAGATCGACATCCGCCACGCCCGGTACTGCATATTGGAGGCGGCCCAGAAGGCCGACCGCAACGAGCGTTTCCGGACCGAGGCCGCCATGGCGAAGCTGGTGGCCAGCGAGGGGTCCGGCCGGGTCGTTGACCGGGCCATGCAGATCCACGGCGGGCTGGGGATGACAAAGGACCTGCCGTTGGAACGGTGGTACCGGGAGCTGCGGATCCGCCGGGTCGGTGAAGGCCCAAGTGAGGTCCAGCGGCTGATCATGGCCAGGGAGATCCTCGGCGGCAGCTTCAAATGACGTCTGGCGAAACTCGTCGGAACCCGAAGGGTTCCCGGGGCGATGTTTCGCCGTCTGGCGAAACTCGTCGGAACCCGAAGGGTTCCCGCCCCCTGCCGCTGGCCGGGATCACCGTGCTCGACCTGGGCCACATCTACCAGGGGCCATACGCCGGGTTCCTGCTCGCCACCGGCGGGGCCAGGGTCATCAAGGTGGAGCCACTCAGCGGTGAGGGGCTGCGGGCCCGGGGGGCCAACATGGCCTTCGCCATGCTCAACTCCTGCAAGGAGTCGGTCACCATCGACCTCAAACATCCCGACGGGCTCGACGTGTTCCGCAAGCTGGCGGCCGAGGTCGATGTGGTCGTCTGCAACTTCGCCCCCGGGGTCCCCGAGCGGCTCGGCATCGGCTACGAACAGCTGGCCGAGATCAACCCCGGCCTGGTCTACGCCCACGGTTCCGGCTTCGGGGTCCGGGAGAACGACGGCTCCCTGGTCGAGACGTCGGTCCCGGCCATGGACATCACCATCCAGGCCCATGCCGGGCACATGGAGATCACCGGTTTCCCGGATCAGCCACCGGTGAAGTCGGGGGCGGCCAACATCGACTTCCTGGGCGGCACCCACCTCTACGGGGCCATCACCACCGCCCTGTTCGAGCGGGAGCGGACCGGGCTGGGGCGGTCGTTGGAGATCCGGATGGCCGATGCGGCCTACTTCCCGCTCACCACCGCCCTCGGGCCATGGCACACCACCGGCCATGTCAGCCGTCAGGGCAACCGTCATCCCGGCCTGGGGCTGGCGCCGTACAACGTCTACCGCTGCGCCGACGGCTATGTGGCCCTGATCGCGGCCAGCAACCGCCACTGGCGTTCGGTGCTGGCGGTGGTCGGCCGACCGGACCTGCTCAACGACGACCGGCTCAAGGACTTCGGCGATCGGGCCAAACACATCGACGAGATCGACGACATCGTCGAGTCGTGGTCATCGTCGCGACCAAAGGCCGAGGTGGCGGCAGCGTTGCAGCAGGCCCATGTCCCGGCTGCTGCGGTCCGGGTCATCGACGAGGTGGTCAACGATCCGGTCCGTTTCCAGCAGGGGTCGATGCAGTGGGTCGACCACCCGGAGCTCGGTCGGTTGCCGCTGCCGAACAGCCCCATCCGCTGGCACGACTCGCCGCTGATCGAACTCGATCCGAGCCCGGCCCTTGGGGCCGACAACCGGACCATCCTGGCCGAACTGGCCGGCGTCGACGATGCCGGACTCGACGCACTGACGGCGGCCGGCGTCATCGGTCCGCCCCCGACGGTCGCCGGCTGAGGGCGCCTGCCCGGCCGACCGGGCAGCCTCACCGGGGCCGAGCCGATCGATCTCAGCTCCGTTCGATGCTGGCGCCGCCGCTGGTGTCCACCGAGGCGTCGACCCCGTCGGGAACCGAGAGCACCGAACCTCCGCTCAGCTCACCCTCGACCCGGTCCAGCGGTCCGAATTCGACCCTCGACCCGCCGCTCAGATCGACCTCGGCGGTTCCGAGCTCGGCCTCGGTCAGGTCCGCCGACGCCGCGCCGCTGAGGTCGAGCGTCGCCTGGTCGACCGAGCCGAGGACTCGCAGGTCGGAGGCGCCGCTGCCGTCGAAGGTCAGCTGAGCGATCGTCCCCTCGAGGTCGGTCCCGGCCGCACCGGAGGTGTCCACCGACAAGCGATCGACGTCGAGCCCCTCGACCGACACCTGCGCCGCGCCGGAGGCGTCGAGCCGGCTGAGGCTGGGCATGGTCACGACCGCGGTCGGCGAGACCTCCGGGGTTCGCCGGCCCCGATCCCAGCCGATCTTCAGCCGATCACCGTCGATGCCGACGTCGAGATCGTCGACCAGGTTGTCGTCAACGGTGACCTCGACCGTTGCCGGGCCGTCGCCGACGATCACCTCGACATCGAAGCCGTCTGAGACATCGAGCTCGTCGAACGACTCGACATCGAAGCTCACGGTTCGGGTCACCCCCGAACCTTCCTCGCCGATCGAGAAATCGGCGTTGCAGGCGGTGGCCCCGAAGGCGGCGATCGCAGCCAGGCCGAGCATGGCATGGTTCCTGTTCATGGATTCCCTGTTCGTGGATTGCCTGTTCGTGGATTGCTTGTTCATGGATTGATTGTGGTCCGATCGTCGGCCACGGCCCATCGGGAATGCCCCTGATCCGGCCCTGAGAAGCCGTCCTGGTCCCGGGGGTCTGCTAAAAAACGGCCATGGCTCTCGACCCGGCAATCGAACCACTGGACAAACGATTCCACCGCCTGGTGATACACAACGCCCACATCGACCAGCTGTGGACGGGCGCCCGCTGGACCGAGGGCCCGGTCTACGTCCCGGCCGGCCGGTACCTGGTGTTCTCCGACATCCCGAAC
This sequence comes from uncultured Acidimicrobiaceae bacterium, assembly GCA_947259095.1. Taxonomy (GTDB): domain Bacteria; phylum Actinomycetota; class Acidimicrobiia; order Acidimicrobiales; family SZUA-35; genus JAHELU01. The sequence continues at coordinate 57,293 of CAMYLA010000007.1, forward strand.
GACCGGACCCTGCGTTACGACGAGCTGTCGGGCCAGGTCCACACCTTCGAGCAACCGGCCCGAAACCAGAACGGCCACTGCCTCGACCTCGAGGGTCGGATCGTCAGCTGCGAACATCGGGGCCGGGCCGTCAGCCGCATTGCGCACGACGGCCACCGGGAGGTCCTGGCCGACTCGTTTCAGGGCAAGCGGCTCAACTCCCCGAACGACGTCGTTGTCCGCTCCGACGGGAGCGTCTGGTTCACCGACCCGACCTACGGCATCGACAGCGAGTACGAGGGCGACGCCGCCGAATCCGAACTGGACGGCTGCCACGTCTACCGGATCGATCCCGGCGATCGTTCGGTCACCGCAGTGGTGACCGACATGGTCAGGCCGAACGGGCTGGCGTTCTCCCCGGACGAGTCGATCCTCTACGTCGCCGACACCGGGATCTCCCACGTCGGCCGGAAGTGCCCTCCCGACATTCGGGCCTACCGGCTGGCGGCCGACGGGCGAACCGTGAACGGCGAGCCCCAGACCTTCGCCACCTGCGACCAGGGGGTGTTCGACGGGTTCCGGGTCGATCGGGCAGGCAACATCTGGAGCTCGGCCGGCGACGGGGTGCACTGCTTCCACCCCGACGGCACCCTGCTCGGCAAGATCCACCTGCCAGAGGTGGTGGCCAACGTGGAGTTCGGCGGACCCAAGCGCAACCGGCTCTACATCTGTGGCACCACAAGCCTGTACGCCATGTATCTCAACGCCCAGGGGGCGGGGCCGGCGCTGGTCTGATGCTGGTCTGATGCGGTGCCGGCGCTGGTCTGATGCGGGTCTGATGCGGTGCGAATTTGAAGGCAGCCGACCGGTGGAGCAGGATCTACTCTGCCGACCAACCGGGCCGCCCCCGGGGCCGATCAAGGGAGCCCACCATGACACGTACCATCGAAACCGGATCGCAGCACCTCACCGCCGTGATCGACGACGGGGTCGCCGTCATCACCATGGACCGGCCGGAGCGCCGCAACGCCATGACCGGTGACATGCTGTCGGGGCTGGCCATCGCCCTGGCCGACGTGGAAACCGCCGACGACGTACGCTGCGTGGTGTTGACCGGGGCCGGCGGGGCGTTCTGCGCCGGTGGCGACGTGAAGGGCTTCGCCGAGGGTGACGGCGCCGGCGGCGGTGGCAGCTCCTGGGACGCCGGCGTCCACGAACAGCGGATCAGCCACCACAAGACCTCGGGCGTGCTCTACAACATGCCAAAGCCCACCCTCGCCGCCCTGCCCGGTCCGGCGGCCGGGGCGGGACTGTCGCTGGCACTGGCCTGCGATATGCGGATCGCCATCGACTCCGCCATCATCACCACCGCCTTCGCCAGGGTCGGCCTGGCCGGCGACTACGGCGGGACCTGGTTCCTGACCCAGCTGGTGGGTCCGGCCAAGGCCAAGGAGCTCTACTTCCTCCCCGAGCGGATGGACATGGCCACCGCCCTCGGTCTGGGAATCGTCAACCGGGTGGTCCCGGCCGAGGACTACGAGTCGTCGTGGCGGGACGTGGCGGCCCGGTTGGCGGCCGGCCCACCCATCGCCTACCGGTACATGAAGGAGAACATCAACCGCTCCGTCACCGGTGAGCTCTCGACCACCCTCGATCTCGAGTCGACCCACCACCGCCACACCGGCACCACCGCCGATCACAAGGAGGCGTCGAAGGCCTTCGTCGACAAGCGGGAACCGGTGTTCGAGGGCCACTGATCACCCGGCCCGGCCCTCCAGCTGACGGCGGAGCTGGTACTTCTGGACCTTGCCGCTCGGGGTCATCGGGAAGTCGTCGACGGTTTCCAGCGCCTCGGGCCAGAACTGCTTGGTGACCCCCTGCCCATCGAGGAAGTCGGTGAGGTCGGCCAGGGTCGGGACCGGACCGTTGGTGGTGATCACCGCACAGCCGACCTCGCCAAGCCGGTCGTGGGGCTTGGCGATCAGGGCCACCCCGGTCACCGAAGGATGGCGGAGGATCACATCCTCCACCTCCTTGACCGGCACGTTCTCACCGCCCCGGATGATGATGTCCTTGGTCCGGCCGCTGATCGAGATGTAGCCGTCGTGGTCCATGACGGCCCGGTCGCCGGTGTCGAACCAGCCGTTCCGGAAACAGGAGTCGCTCAGCTCCCGGCCTTGGATGTAGCCGATGAAGCTCAGCGAGCCCCGGAACTGGAGATCCCCCTCGACCCCCGGTGACACGGGCTCGCCCAAGCCGTTCACGACCCGGACCTCGTTGCCCGGTAGCACCGCCCCGTCGGTGGCCAGCTTCTCGAAGGCGTCGTCGGGCCGTCCGGTTGTGGAGAGGGCGGTTTCGGTCATGCCCCACCCCGGCATGACGGTGCAGGGCAGTCGATCCCGGGCCTGCTCCAGGACCGGCAGTGGGATGGCGGCCCCGGCGCAGACGAAGGCCTGGAAGCTCGACAGATCACGATCGTCGAGCCCGTCGACGGCCAGCAGGTCGGCCAGGAACGGCGTGGCCCCCATCGAGGCCTCGATGCGGTGGGTCTCGATCAGCTCGGCGAACTCGACCGGATCCCACACCGCCTGGTAGATCACCTGTCCACCGGCGGTGATCGGGGCCCGGATGCCGTAGAGGTAGCCGGTCTGGTGGGCCAGGGTCGAGCCCATGTGGAACACCGTGCAGCCGGCGGCGACCCGGGCCAGCCACAGGTCGGCGGCGACGTTGATGGTGTTCTGGGTGTGCATCACCCCCTTTGGCTGGCCGGTGGTGCCGGAGGTGAACATGATCTCGCACACGTCGTTCGGCGACGGTCGGCACAGGGCGATGGCCCGATCCGACAGCTCGGAGCGGCGCCCGGCCGCCAACAACTCCTCCCAGCGCATCGTGTCGGCCGGGGCCGGGGCCGGGGCCGGCGCCCGGGTGGTCGTGTCGGCCGGGGCCGGGGCCCGGGTGGTCGTGTCGGCCGGGGCCGGGGCCTCATCAGCCGGGTCATCGTCGACGACGATGACCCGCTGGAGCCAGGGGAAGCGTTCCTGCAACTCCCGATGCATCTCGGCCAGGGCGAATCCCCGGTACCGGGCGACGGTGATCACCACCACCGGCCGGGACAGCTCCGACATCGCCGTCACTTCGTTCGAGCGGAAGATGGGGGCCACCGGATTGACCACCGCACCGATCCGTTCGGTCGCCAGCACCGCCAGGAGGAATTCCCTTCGGTTCGGCAACTGCAGCTGCACGACATGACCGGGCCGGACGCCGAGCTCCAGGAGGCCCCGGGTCAGCTCATCGACCTGTTCGACCGCCCGGCCCCAGGTCAGGGTCCCGGCACTGTCGACCACCAGCGGTTGGTCTTGCCGACCGACGGCGTTGTGGTGGAAGCGGTCGATCAGGTGCTCGTCCGTCCATTGACCTGCGGTGGCCATGGCGTCGATCCTGGCCTGGGTCAGCATGGTCTCGAAGAACGGTTTCGAGCCGGCCGGCGCATCGAACGGATCGAACTCGGCGGTGCGGCTGGAGGTGTTGGCCATCGGCCTGTTTTACCCTCCGCCGGGCCGCCGGGCCAGCGTGCGGTGGCCGCCGGTACCGGTGCCGGTGTCAGTCGGGGTGTCTATGATCGTCAGGGCATGTCGGAATCGAATCGTCAGACCAGTACCTCGGCCTTCGGGGTCGGGCGGCGGGAGGGTCACGATTCGTCTGCGTTCTACGATCGGTTCTCACCTCCGGTTCTGTCGAACGATCAGACGGTCAACCGCCCCGATGAGCTGCTGGCCGAGCTCGGTCCCGGTCGCACCTTCGTAGGCTCGATCGAGCGGCTCCGGGTGCTGCCCGAGAACAGCGTCGCCCTGGTGGTCACGTCACCGCCGTACTTCGTCGGCAAGGAGTACGAGCTGGCGGTCACGGGGGAAACCGGGGCCGAGGATCGTCTCCCCGAAACCTATTTCGACTATCTGGACATGCTGCGGGGGGTGTTCGCCGAGTGCCGTCGGGTGCTGGAACCGGGCGGCCGGATCGCGGTCAACGTTGCCAATCTCGGGCGCAAGCCATACCGGAGCCTCAGCGCCGACGTGATCTCCATCCTCCAGGACGATCTTGGCCTGTTGCTGCGGGGCGAGGTGATCTGGGAGAAGGCTGCGGTCTCGTCCGGATCCTGCGCCTGGGGGTCGTTCGCCAAGGCATCCAACCCGGTCCTGCGGGACATGACCGAGCGGGTGATCATCGCATCCAAGGGCCGGTTCTCCCGGGCACTCACGATCAAGCAGCGCCGGGATCGGGGTCTGCCTCACGAGTCTTCACTGGCCAACGACGAATTCGTCGACGTCACCAGGGATGTCTGGCGCATCGATGCCGAATCGGCAACCAGGATCGGTCATCCTGCGCCGTTCCCGGTCGAGCTGCCCCGCCGCCTGATAGACCTCTACACCTATGAGGGCGACCTCGTGGTCGACCCGTTCGTCGGCTCCGGCACCTCCATGGTGGCCGCGGCCCGCGCCGGGCGGATCGGCGTCGGCTTCGACATCGACCCGGACTACATCGAGTTGGCGGATCGGAGGTTGGCGGCCGAGCTCGATCGCATCGCCGCCTTCGAGCACGCCACCCAGGCGCTCGACCACGCGCCGCTCCCGATGCAGGGTGAGGTCCTGGCCGGTCTGTCGGTCGAGGATCGCCAGGAGCACTTCCAGGGCCGGGCCGTGGCCGAGGCCAAGAAGGTCCAGCACATCGCCCGGCGGCTGCTGGAGGATGCCGGCTTCACCTCGATCGACGATCGGGCCAAGCACCGATCGGGTGTGGTGGAGTTCACCTTCAGGATCGGCGGCGGTCCCGGCGGCGGTCCCGGCGATGGCGATGGCGGGTGGGGCGCCTGGGTCGACGTGTCCGGCGGTTTCACCACCAATCGCCCGGGGCTGCAGCGGATCGATGCGGTATGGCGGCTGCTCGGCCGGTTGCATGTCCTGTCGGCCATGGCCGACGGGTCGGGCGAGAGCCCGGAGACGGTCCTGGTGCTCACACCCAGTCTGCCGAAACGTGGTTCGCCGGCGGACAAGGCCCTCCGGGCCGGTGGGCCGGGGGTCATCTTCGATGCGATCGAGCTCTACGATCCGGCCGGCCTGGCCCGTCTCCGCTGCTATGCGGCCGCCGCCCGGCCGGTACCCCAGCCCGGTTTCTGGACGCCGGAGGAAGTGGCGTCGGCCGCTGATTGAACACGCTTGGCCATGTCCGAAGCCGGGAGTGGAGGGCACTAGGTTTCCGACATGCGCCTTCGCCAATCGCTGATCTTCGTCCTGCTGTTCCTCTCGTTGATCGCCGCTTGTGGGAGTCTGGACGAGGATTCGGCCGATGCCGGCGGCGACGGCGGCTCCACCGAGCTCCCCGCCTCGGCCGACGACGACGACGAGCCGTCGGCCGCCGGCACCACCGGGTCCAGTGTGTCCACCGGCGTCGATGCCTCGGTGGCCTCCACCGTCCCCGCCGCCGACCGCACGTCCGTGGCCCAGGGTTCGACCGAGCCGAAGGCCACCGAGCAGTCCTCGACCACCGACACCGTCGGCGCCGTGCTGGAGCCGGGCCCCACCGGCAGCTTCCGCAGCCCGTCAGGCAACATCCTGTGCCTGATGCAGGAAGACCTCACCTCGTGCTGGATCGGCGAGAAGCAGTGGTCGATCGACCAGCCGCCCGACCCCGCCTGTGCCGACGCCGATTGGGGTGATGCCATCGACCTGTCGTCGGCCGAGGTGTGGTGGCCCTGTTACACCGACTTCATCTACGACCCGGGGGCCGACGTCCTCGACTACGGCGATGCCATGGTGGTGTCCGGGTTCCGCTGCGACTCTGCCCGGGCCGGGGTCACCTGTCTCAACCAGACCGGTCAGGGGTTTCGGTTGGCCAAGTCCGAGGTTGTCGTCTTCTAGTGTCTCGGGCTTGGCAACGGTGCTGATCGTCCGATGGTAGGGGGTGACCCGTCTCCGGCATCTGGCCCCGTTGGCCCTGCCGCTCATCATGGCGGCGTCGGCCTGCGCCGCCGCAGGGGCCCCGACCCCGGACGGGTCCGACGCTGCTGAAACCACCGTGGCGTCGATCGTCGAGGTCGCCGCTACCACCGGGGTCCCGACCATGCGACCCACCTCGGCCGAGAAGCTGGGGATCGTCCTCGATCCCGAAGGCAGGCCATACGACGTCGAGGAGGGCCCGGACGGCACCGTCGAGTGGCGGCTGCTGACCCGGTTGCGAATCGATCGAGGCCAGCTGGAGATCGTCGCCGGCGAGTTGCTGTACCGGTCGCCGCCGCCCGACATCGCCGACACCGAGTCGGTCAGGCTGGCCACCGACTCGGAGCTGGAGTTGCGTCTGATTTGGCATCGACCGGGGCTCGAGGCCGGCCGGGAGGAAGCGGCATCGGTGGCGCCGGCGGCAACGGCCGAGTCGATCCTCGGGGTCCACCTGGCCGTACCCGGCTCCCGGGTTGCCCGATGGGGACGGTTCGAGCCGGCCTACACCACCACCGAAGGCCTCGGGGCGGTCACCAGCCGGGCGGTTCTGGCGTCGGCGGCCGGCAACGACGACGCCCTGGTCGAGGAAAAACCGGTCCCGGACCGGCCGTTCGTGCTCGCCGATCTGGACGACCGGCCAGGCAACGATCTGTTCCTGTTCTCCAGCGGCGACGACGAGGGCCCGGTCGTGGCGGCCGAGGGGTTCGATGCCGCCGAAAAATTGGTGGCCGTGATGCTCTGGCATCCACGCTACCCATGGCGTCTGGCGGTCCGGACCGGGTCCCCACCCCCGGACGTGGTCGAGCGTGAGCAGCAGCTGCTCGACTGCATCGAAGGCCGCAGGCTGATCGACCGGTGGGGCCGCTGCACCTGAGGCCGCCGGCGGCTCGTGGCCGGATTGTGATCGAAGCGACGAGCCCGCGAGACTGGACCGCCATGGCCTGGCCGATCACCGAATTCCCGCTCGTCTGCGATCTGACCGGTCTCGAGCACGTCGTCTCGGTCGGACTGCCGGTGCGTCACCGCTCGCTGGAAGAGATGCCGCTGCTGGTCTGTCTCGACGGGCCGTGGATGTTCGGCACCACCCTCGATGCCACCAGGATCATGTCGATGTCGGGCGAGGCACCCGAGGCCGCGGTGGTGGGCCTGTCGTTCGCCGACACGTCGATGGGGGAGTACCTCCGGCAGCGGGCCCGGTGGTACACGCCGTCGCCCTGGGTGCCGCCGACCATCACCGGGGTCAAGGGTGTCACCGCCGAGGAGTGCGGCCGGGCCGCCGAGCTGCAACGGTTCATCGCCGACCAGCTGTTGCCGTTGGTCGTCGCCGACCATCTCGACGGCGTCGAGGTTTCGCAGCGGTGGCTGATCGGTCACAGCTTCGGCGCCCTGTTCGGTCTCCGAGCGCTGCTCACCGAGCCCTCGCTGTTCGACAAGTGGTTGCTGGCCAGCCCGTCGATCTGGTGGGACGATCGCTCGGTGCTGGAGTTCGAGGCCGACCATGCGGCGTCGAACGACGACCTGGCGGCCACGGTCTTCACCTGTTACGGCGAAGCCGAACGCCAGCCCGAGGAGGGCACCGACTTCCGTATGGGCGACAACGTCGAGGAACTGGTGGTCACCTTACGAGGCCGCAAGTACCCCGGCTTGGCCCTCAGCCACCAGGTGTTGTTGGGCGATGGCCATGCGTCGTCGATCGGCCCGGCCATCAGCAAGGGACTTCGAGCCCTGCTGTAGCGACAGGACAAACCCCTCCGGTTCGGTCCTAGGCGGGACCGAAGCCCTCGGGCAGAAATCGTCTGGCCTCGGGAGGGCCCCAGGTCCCGGCCCGATACAGCGGCAGCTCCGCGGCCGGGCCGTGCAGCAACGGATCGATGATCCGCCACGCCTCCTCGACCCCGTCCTGGCGGGTGAAGAGCCGCTTCTCGCCGATCAGGGCATCGGCCAGGAGCCGCTGGTAGGCGTTCTCGGTGCTCTGGCCGTGCTGCTCGTTGTCCTCAACGCTCATGTCGATCGCTCGGCTGACCATTTCGTTGCCCGGCACTTTGGCCTGCATGGTCAGGGTGATGCTGTCGTCCGGTTTCATCCTGAACCGCAACCGCGACGGCTCGGGTGGATGGACCTCGTCGCTGAACAGCATGCGGGGCGGCTGCTGGAACTCCACCACCGCCTCGGTCACCGTCTCGGCCAGCGATTTGCCGGCCCGGATGTAGAACGGCACCCCAGACCAGCGCCACGAGTCGACCTCGATCTTCATGGCAACGAAGGTCTCGGTGTTTGAGTCCTGGTCGACTCCCGGCTCCTTTCGGTAGCCCTCAACCTGGCCCCGGACCACGTTGGCCGGCTCCACCGGTCGCATGGCCCGGAAGACCTTGACCTTCTCGTCGACGAAGGCGTCCTCGTCCCGGCTGGCCGGTGGCTCCATGGTCAGCAGCGCCACCAGTTGCAGCAGGTGATTCTGCACCACGTCCCGTATCGTGCCGACCTCGTCGTAGAACCGACCCCGGCCTTCCAGCCCGAACGATTCGGCCATGGTGATGGTCACCGAGGCGATGTGATTCCGGTTCCAGACCGACTCGAGCAGGCTGTTGGCGAAGCGGAACACCAGCAGGTTCTGCACCGGCTCCTTGCCGAGGAAGTGGTCGATCCGGTAGATCTGAGGCTCGTCGAGGAACTCGTGCAGGGTGGCGTTGAGCTCCTTGGCCGATGCCAGGTCCCGGCCGAACGGCTTTTCCACCACCACCCGGCTGTGCTCTGCCAGGCCGACCTCGGCCATGCCTCGCACCACGTCGTCGAACAGCACCGGCGGGATGGCCAGAAAGGCCACCGGGGTCTTTGCGTCCTGGGTCAGCTTCCCAAGTCGGACCCAGGTCTCCGGATCGTCGTACTCACCTGCCACGTAGCGGAGTCGCTTGCACAGCCGATGCAGGGCCTCGACGTCGGTGTCGGCGCCGAAGTACTCGGTCACCGCCAGCTTGGTCCGCTCGACGAAGTCCTTGTCGTCCCAGTCGCTGTTGGCGACACCGATGACCGGCATCTCGAGTCGGCCCTCGGTGGTCAGTTCGTAGAGGGCCGGCAGCAGCTTCTTGCGTGACAGATCGCCGGAGGCGCCGAACAGGATGAAGGCGTCGCCGGCAGGGGCGATGGGACCCGACATCAGCGCCGCTCCTCGTCGTCCCGGGCACCGTCACCGGCCCCTGGTTCGCCGTGGCCACCGAACTCGCGGCGCATGGCCGAGAGCACCTTGTTGGCGAACTGGTCATTGCCGCGGCTGGCGAATCGTGCGAACAGCGCCGCGGTGATCGTGCTGGCCGGCACGCCGAGCTCGACTGCGGCCTGGGCGGTCCAACGACCTTCACCGGAATCGGAGACCCGGCCGGCGAGGTCCGCCAGCGTCGGGTCGGCGGCGAGGGCATTGGCGGTGAGGTCGATCAGCCACGAACTGATCACCGAGCCCCGGCGCCACACCTCGGCCACCGCTGCGGTGTCGAAGTCGTAGCGGTAGTACTGCGGATGCCGAAGTGGCGAGGTCTCGGCGTCGGCCTGGCACCGCTCGGTCCCGGCGTCGGCCGCGTCGAGCATGGCCAGCCCTTCGGCGACCGCGGCCATCATGCCGTACTCGATACCGTTGTGGACCATCTTGACAAAGTGGCCGGCCCCGTTCGGACCGCAGTGCAGCCAGCCTTGCTCGCCGGGTCTCGGCGGTCCCTCGATGCCGGCGGTCCGTGGGGCGGACTCGATGCCGGGGGCGATGGTCTCGAAGATCGGTGTGAGGCGCTCGATGACCGCGTCCTCACCGCCGATCATCAGCGAGAAACCACGTTCCAGGCCGAAGACCCCACCGGAGGTGCCGATGTCGACGAAGTGCAGACCCCGTTCGGCCAGCTCGGACGCCTTGTCGACGTCGTCCTGCCACATCGAGTTGCCGCCGTCGATGATGATGTCACCGGGCTCGAAGTGCTCGGCCAGGCGATCGATCGTGTCGCCGGTGAAGGCGGCCGGCACCATGACCCAGGCCACCCGAGGGGTGTCGAGGGCGGCGGCGAACTCGGCGATGGAGTGGGCGCCGATCGCCCCCTCGGCAGCGATCTTGTCCACCGCTTCGGTGTCGAGGTCATAGACCACCGCCTCGTGGCCGCCCAACATGAGGCGCCGCACGAGGTTGGCCCCCATCCGTCCGATACCGACCATGCCGATCTGCATGGAGCCCCTATCGGCCGGCCCCATGGCCACTTGAGATACGTGCCCGGCCGCCTGTTGGTGGGCCGGAGCGGTTTCATGTTGTTGCGACAATCGGTGATGTGACCCGACAAGTGCCGGCTGAGCTCAGGCCGGTTCGGTGATGAACTCGTCGAGATCGGCGGCCTGGGTCATCTCGAAGAAGTCGACGTTTCGGTATGGCGAGTTGACCACGATCCGACCCCGGTCGTTCCGGTAGTAGGTCGACATCCCGGGATGGGTCCAGACCATCTGCTCGTGGGCCCGGTCGACCCCGTCGTTGTAGGCCCGGTGGACATCCGGTCGAACCTCGACCGAACCGATGCCCCCGTCGGCCATCTGGCGGATCACGCTCAGGATGTACCGCATCTGCATCTCGATGACGAAGATCAGGCTGCCACCGTGGCCCGGTTGGAGGTTCGGCCCGTACAGCACAAAGAAGTTGGGGAAGTCCGGCACCACCGTCCCAAGGTAGGCCTTGGCGTTGTCGTCCTCCCAGGCATCCCGCAGCGATTGCCCGGAGCGGCCGTATGCCTCGAAGGTGGTCAGGAACCGCAACACGTCGAAGCCGGTGGCGATGACCAGGACATCGGCCTCGTGGACAGACCCGTCCTCGGTGATCACCCGATCGGCTTCGATCCCGGCGATCGGATCGTCGACCAGCTCGACCGCCGGATTGCGAAGCATCCGGTACCAGCCGTTGTCCATCAGCATGCGCTTGCCGAACGGCGGGTAGGTCGGCAGGACCTTGTCCAGCAGATCCTGTCGCTCCCCGAGCTCGTCGGTCACATAGCGGGTGAAGTAGGCCCGGTGGCCGTCATTGGTGGCGTTCAGCGACCGATCAGGGTGCTCCCAATCGGGGTCCTTCTGCAGCGCGCTGTGCATACGGTCGTTGAAGGTCCAGCCGAGGCGGACCCGATACCAGGCCTGGTAGATCGGCATCTCCCGCAGCAGGAACCGCAGCGGCTCCGGCACCTCCCGACGGAACTGCTCGAAGGGCGCGGCCCAGTGGTTCGAGCGCTGGAAGATGGTCAACGAGGCCACATCGTCTTGGATCTCGGGGGCGGTCTGCATACAACTGGCCCCGTTGCCGATGATGGCCACCCGCTTGTCGGAGAGATCGAGATCGTCTGGCCAGCGGCTGGTGTGGAACGACGGCCCGGCGAAATCGTCGAGCCCGTCGATGTCGGGTGAGACCGGCGGGTTGAAGATGCCGGTGCCGCTGATGAGCAGGTTGGCCTCGATGGTCTCGGTGTCGCCGTCCGGCCCGGTCACCGTGACCGACCAGGTCTTCGACCCTTCGTCGTAGCGGGTGGCGGAGACGGTGGTGTCGAACCGGATGTGGCGGCGCAGATCGAAGCGGTCGGCCACCGATTCCAGGTAGCCCCACAGCTCATCACGGAGGGCGAAGAACTTGGTCCAGTCGTGTTGGGCGAACGAGTAGGAGTAGAGGTGGTTCGGCGTGTCGACCCCGGCCCCCGGGTAGCGGTTCTCCAGCCAGACACCGCCAACGGTGTGATTGCGCTCGATCACGGTGAACGGCACCCCGGCCGCCTGGAGGTTGACCGCGGCGCAGATACCGGACACGCCGGCCCCGATCACCAGCACCGAGAAACCCGTCGGCACGTCGATCGGTTCGACGTCCACCGGCCGGTGACCGAGCTGGGCCGAGGTGAAGGGGCCGTACTCCGCCGGCACCGGCTCGCCCATCGAGCAGCTCAACATCTCCACCAGCAGGTCCGGCGACGGCTCGGGGATGGCCACCGGACGCCCGTTCCGCCAGCCCAGGATGGCCTCCAGCGCCGCCTCCCGGACCTCGGCCTGGGCCCTGTCGCTCAGGCCCCCGCTGTCGTTGTCGCCCATTCCCTGCTGCCGCTTCGGTCGGTATGGCTCCTCCAACCAGTGCATCTCACCGGTCAGCTGGACCAGCACCATCAACAGGGTCGGGATGTTGGCCACCGCAACCGCCTCGGTGAAGAGCTGCTCGGCGTCGTCGGCCGAGGCGGTGGGGTTGGTCGTCGTGTTCACGGTCACGACATCGAGCTTAGGATCCCCGACGTTCCGGCTCCCAGTCGAGGTCGGGGCGTCGGCGCCCATTGGTCAGCCCTCGGTCAACCATTGGTCAGCCCTCGGTGCTGGCCTGCAACACCCCGGCGGCTCGAAGGTCGTCGATGGCCGCCCGGTCGCAGCCGAGCAGCTCCGACAGCACCTGGGTGTTGTGCTGACCGAGGAACGGGGCCGGAGGTTCGACGCTCCGGCGGGGTATGGCCGAACCATGGATCGGGAAACCGGGGACCCGCATCGGGCCGTGGACCGGGTCGTCGAGTTCGGCCAGTACCCCCCGCTCCCAGAACCAGTCGTGGTGGTGGGCGTCGGCCGGGTCGATCACCGGTGCGGCCGGGACGCGGTGGGTTTCGAGGTGGCCGAGCAGCGCATCGTCGGAAGGGAAGGTCTGCATCCACCGCTCCAGCGCATCGACCAGCTCGTTGCGGTTGGCGGCCCGATCGGCTGCGGTGGTGAACCGCTCGTCGTCGGCCAGGCCGATCGCCGATGCGGCCTGGCACAGCCGCTGCCATTGTGGCTCGAGGACCTGCAGCACCAGCCACCCGTCGGGGCCCCGGTAGGTGCCGGCCGGCGGCACGGCCCCGAAATGGCGACCGGTCCGACGCAGCCTGGCCTTGCCCCCGGTGACGCTCGGCCCCTGGATCTGGAACGGATGCATGTTGAACACCGGCTCGACCAGCGAGATGTCGAGGAATTGGCCTTGACCGGTGGCCAGCCGGTGATACAACGCGCCGGCGATCGCCCCGAAGGCCATCATCCCGGCCGCCACATCGGCGATCGGGGCCCCGGCGGCCAGTGGGGCACCATCCGGTTCGCCTGCCAGCGCCACCGAGCCGGCGACGGCCTGGCCGATCAGGTCGTAGCCGGCCAGATGGGCCTTCGACCCGGTGCGACCGTAGGCCGAGATCGAGGCGTAGATCAGCTCGGGGTGGAGCCCCCGGAGCCGGTCCGGCCCCAGCCCCCGCCGCTCCAGGACACCGGCCCCGAAGTTCTCGACCAACACATCGCATTGCCCGGCCAGCTGCTCGACGAGCCGGTGGCCCTCGGGACGGCCGAGGTCGATGCAGATGCTGCGCTTGCCCCGATTCTGCTGCACGTAATAGGAGGAGCGGGCTCCCTCCACCACCGGGAGTCCCCGGGCCGCGTCGCCACCGGGGGCGGGCTCGACCTTGATCACATCGGCGCCCAAGCCGGCCAGCAACAGGGTGCAGGCCGGGCCGCTGAGGTACTGGGTGAGGTCGAGTACCCGCACCCCGGCCAGGTTCCCCGTTGTGGTCGACGAGGAGGGTTCGGCCTGGGTCGGATCCATGCCAAACCCTATGCTCTTGACCCATGAGCAAGCGATCCGAGTTCCGTCGCCGCATCAACTCCGGCCAGGCCATGCTGGTGCCCCTGGCGCTCGATCCGTTGGCGGCCCGGTCGGCGGCCGCGGCCGGGTTCGAGGCGGTGTATCTCAGCGGAGGCGCCCTCGGCTACCGCTATGCGGTGTCCGAGGCGTTGTTGACCCTGACCGAGCTGTGCGACGTGGCCCGCCTCGTCACCAGACGATGCGAGCTCCCGCTGATCGTCGACGGTGGCGTCGGGTTCGGCGACGCCGTGCACCTGACCCGGGCGGTGTGGGACGTCGAGGCCACGGGGGCGGTGGCCATCGAGATCGAGGACCAGGTGGCGCCCAAGCGGGTCAGCCATCACCGCGGCGTGGAGCACCTGATCCCGAAACAGGAGATGGTGGCCAAGATCGAACATGCGGTGGCGGCCCGATCCGACCCCGACTTCATGATCATCGCCAGGACCGGGGCGGTGGCCAACGAGTCGTTCGACGCCGCCATCGACCGAGCCCAGGCCTATGTGGCGGCCGGGGCCGACGCCATCTTGTTGATGCCGACCGATGAGGAGCAGTGGCGGTCGGCTCCCCGGCAGCTCGACGTGCCCCTGGTGGCCTTCTCGTCGCTGGCGACCCGATCCGTCGAGGCCTGGTCGGAGCTGGGCTGGTCGATCATCCTCGATCCGTTCTCGGCCCAGGTCCTGGCCGAGCGGGCTGTGGCCGAGGCGTACCGGGCATTGGGGCGAGATGGTGATCTCGGCCTGCCGGTGACCGAGATCATGGCCGGCTACCGGCAGCTGTCTGCCGCGGCCGGCCTGGACGAGCTGTACGACATCGAGCGGGCCACCACCGAGCCGGGGACCTGAGACCGACTGCGGCCGGAACCGGCGAACCGGCGAACCGGCGAACCGGCGGCCCGGCCCCGGTCACCCTTTGCCCGGGGTCGGAGGGGGCCGGTAGTGTCCGACCGTGACCGATGACGATCTCGCCGAGCTGCTCGATGCCGCCGAACGGGCAGCCGGCACCGGCGGCGGCGCAGCCGATCGGGCCGACGCCCCGGCCGAGTTGTCCGTCGAGTTGTTCGATCTGCTCGATCGGCTTCGGGCCGACCAGGCCCTGTCCGAGGCCGGGCCCGAGCAGGCGTTGCGGGCGGCGAAACTGCTGGCGGGGTCCGGCGACCCTGGTGACCTGTCGGCGGTGGCCGACCTGGCCGCTCGGGCCAACACCGCCGAGCTCGACGGGGCCGGCGTGATCTATGCCGAGGCGGTCGACAAGATCGCCCTGTTCAGCGGCCGTCCCCAGCGCTACGGCACGGTCATGGTCGAACACCAGGGTGACATCGTCCAGCCTCCGGTCGATCCCGCCGTCAGCGACGCCGAGCGGGCCGCTCTCGGCGTGCCGTCGCTGGCCGAGATGCAACGACGGATGGACGAGGTGTCACGGCGGCTGGCGGTGGAGCGGGCCGGCGAACCCGGTCGGTTGCCGGCCGGTCAGCGGTTCTGCCGGGTCTGGACCAACCCCGATCCGGTCGGGCTTCGGTCCAGGATGGCGGCCGAGGGGGCGCAGGCCTGGGCCGACGGTGACGTGCTCACCTTCGTCTGCGAGTCGGCGACGCCGGTTGCGGTGACCCCGGTCTTTCCCATCTCGACCTGGGATGCCGGCGAGGGGCTTCAGGTATTGTCGGTGCGGGTCGAGCGGCTCGAAGAAGCGGTGATCACCTACACCTTCACCCCGCTGTCGGGGGGGCAAGGGATGCGGTTCAGCCGTGGCTCCCACGACGGGCGGTTCCGGGGTCGCTCGGCGCCCGAGGAGCTGCCGTCCAACGACCCCCTCGCCGGCTCCAGCTTCGATCACGCCGTCGAGTCGCAGGCCCTCGGTGAGTCGAGGGCGGTCACCGTCTACCGGCCACCGGGGCATCGCCCCGGCGATGAGGTACCGGTGGTCTACGCCACCGACGGGAACATGTTCGCTCCATACGCCCGCCGACTCGACGCCGCCATCGAGGCCGGGCGGTGCCCGCCGGTGGTTGTGGTGGCGGCCCACGCCGCCCCGATGGATCAGATCAGCGGCAACATCCGGGCCCTGGAGTACCTGGCCGGGTTCGACGATCGTCGGTTCGATGCCCATCAGCGGTTCTTCATCGTGGAACTGGCGGCATGGGCCGAGACCGAGTTGGGGGTTGCCACCGACCCGTCCCGCCGGGGCGTCTTCGGCTGCAGCGACGGCGGTGGTCACGCCCTGACCACCGTCATGGGCCATCCCTCCAAGTTTGGCCACGTGTTCGCCTACAGCACCGGCATGCCGCCAGACCCGTCCACGAACTGGAACCCCGAAACCCATCCGTTCGTCCATCTCTGCGCCGGCACGCTCGAAGCCGGCTTCCATCAGGCCACCGAGGCCTGGGCCGGCTTCCTCCACCTCCAGGACGCGGGATGCCACTTCACCGAGCGGGTCTCCGGGCACGATCTGATCCAGTGGTGCGAGGAACTGCCTCGGGCCCTGGCCCGGGCCTGGGGCTGACCGGGCTCGGGCGGGGCCGCCTCGGGTCGAATCGCCGACCCGGCGTCGAGCCAGTAGCGTTTTGCCAGGACCACCAATGCAGCAAACGGGGGCAGCACCATGCACGATCTCGCGATTCGAAACGGCCTGGTGGTGGACGGCACCGGGGCATCGGCCCGCACCGCCGATGTGGCCATCACCGACGGTGTGATCGTGGCGGTCGGCGACGACGTCGGACCGGCAAGCCGGGAGATCGATGCCGACGGCGCCCTCGTCACCCCTGGGTTCGTCGACGTCCACACCCACTACGACGGTCAGGCGACCTGGGATCCGGAGCTGACCCCATCATCGTGGCACGGCGTCACCACCACCGTGTTCGGGAACTGCGGCGTCGGGTTCGCCCCGGCCCGGCCAGACGAGCACGACTGGCTGATCCAGCTGATGGAAGGGGTCGAGGACATCCCCGGTGCGGCACTGGCCGACGGGATCGACTGGCGCTGGGAGACCTTCCCCCAATACCTGGACGCGCTGGAGCTCATGCCCCGGGTGATGGACATCGCAACGCAGGTTCCCCACGGATCGGTTCGAGGCTACGTGATGGGGGAGCGGGGAGCCCGCAACGAGGACCCGACCGACGAGGAACTGCGGGCCATGGCCGACATCGTGGCCGAAGGTGTCCGGGCCGGTGCGCTGGGATTCACGACGTCTCGGACCATGCTCCATCGGGCGCTCGATGGTGAGCCCGTGCCGGGAACCTTCGCCGGTGAGGAGGAGATCCGGGCCCTGGGTCTGGCGGTCGCCGAGGCCGGTGGTGGGGTCGTCGAGGTTGCGTCCGACATCGGGCTCGGTGGGCTGGAGGGCCGGTTCGGCAACGACGTTGCCTGGATGCGGGACCTGGCACGCCGGCACGGGCTGACCGTGACCTACGCCCTGACCCAGGCCGATCGCCACCCCGACCAGTGGCGGGACCTGCTGGAATTGTCGGCTGCTCCGATCGATGGCGACGGTCGGGTCGTGGCCCAGGTTGCCGGCCGTCCGGCCGGACTGCTGCTGGGGTTGGAAACGTCGCTCCACCCGTTCAAGGAGCACCCCACCTACAAGGCGCTGGCCGATCTGCCGCTGGCCGACCGGGTGAGCCGGTTGCGCGAGCCCCAGGTCAAAGCGGCCATCCTGGCCGAGCAGTCCGAGTTCACCGGTCGGTTCAACCACGACATCGTCCACGGCTTCCACAAGATGTACCCCCTCGGCGATGAGCCGAACTACGAGCCGTCACCGGATCAGTGCATCGCCGGATTGGCCGACGCGGCGGGGATCGACCCATACGAACTGGCATACGACACATTGCTTGGCGACGAAGGTCGGGCGATGCTGTTCTTCCCCCTGACCGACTTCTCCGAGCACAGCCTCAACCCGACCCTGGAACGGCTCCGTCATCATGGTGCGTTCCTGTCGCTCAGTGACGGCGGCGCCCACTGCCGACTGATCTGCGATGCGTCCACCCCCACGTTCATGCTCAGCCACTGGACCCGGGACCGACGGAACGGCCCGAAGCTGGCCATCGAGGAGGCGGTCAAGCTCCAGACCCTCGACACCGCAGCGATCTACGGTCTCGGCGACCGTGGCACCCTGGAGGTCGGCAAGAAGGGCGACGTGAACGTCATCGACTACGACGGCCTGCGGCTCGGCCCGCCCCGGATGACCTACGATCTGCCGACCGGGGCGCCCCGGCTGTTGCAGAAGGCCGAGGGCTACCTGGCAACGATCGTCTCGGGCCAGGTCACCTGGCGGGACGGCGAGGCCACCGGGGCCCGGCCCGGTGTGTTGGTTCGAGGTCGCCGCCGCCGGCCGAGCGGCTAGGCGGACCGAATGTCGCCGTTGCCGGCGACGCTCATCGCCTCGGCCCCTTCGATCAACGGGAAGTGGCAGGCCACGTAGTGCTCGACGCCGACCTGGCGGATCGTCGGTTCCTCGGCGGCGCAACGATCGGTCGCCCGAGGGCAACGGGTCCGGAACCGACAGCCGCTCGGCGGGGCGATCGGTGATGGCAACTCGCCCTCCACCGCCTCGATCTGTCGCTGGTCGATGAGCGGGTCGGGAATCGGGATGGAGGAGATGAGCGCCGAGCTGTAGGGGTGGGCCGGGTTGGCGTAGAGCTCGTCCGGTCTGGCGACCTCGCAGATCTTGCCAAGATACATCACGGCCACCCGATCCGAGATGTTCTTCACCACCGCCAGATCGTGGGAGATGAACACCATGGTCAGCCCGTAGGCCTTCTTCATCGTCTCCAGAAGGTTGAGGATCTGGGCCTGGACCGACACGTCGAGCGCCGACACCGGCTCGTCGCAGATCAGCACTTTTGGGTCCAGGGTCAGGGCCCGGGCGATACAGATCCGTTGGGCCTGTCCGCCGGAGAACTCATGGGGTCGCTTGTCAAGGGCCACGTCCGGGTCGAGGCCGACGGTGGAGAGGACCTCCCGGACCTTGGTCTCGGCGTCCGACCAGAACCGTTGGGAGTCGCGACGCTTCCTCACGTACCGGGGTACGGCCATGATCGGGATGGCGATCCCAAGGCCAAGCCAGATCAGCGCCGTCACCGCAAAAACGACGGCGAACGGGGTGGCAACGACCAGCGCCGGCGCCCAGACGATGGCCGACAGGTCGGTCAACCAGTCAAGCGGTGAGCTCTCACCGATGATCCACAGCAGGATGCCGACCGCCAGGGCGATCAGCACGAACCGGAACCAGTGCCAGAGCCGGCGCCACAGCGGTACCAGCAGGCGGACGTAGCGCTCCCACAGCACCGACACCTTGGAGCGGCCGAGGCCTTCCAACCACTGGATGACCAGCGGCTCGGCCACGATCTCGCGGATGGTCCGGCGGGGATTGAGCGAGGACGTCGGGTCCTGGAAGATCATCTGCATCTTGGAGCGGATGTCTCGGATGTCCTCGTTGCCGAACCCGGTGAGGTCCTGGGCATCGAGCAGTACCGAGCCCGAGGTGGGGGCCGGGACCTGCATCATGGCCCGACCGGTCGTGGTCTTGCCGCAGCCGGATTCACCGACCAGTCCCAGCGTCTCCCCGTCTCGGATGTCGATGCTGACGTCGGACACCGCGTGGACCTTCAGGCCGGTGTTGCCGACCGGGAACTCCACCACCATGTGCTCGACCCGGACCACGGCGTCCTCGGGGTCCCGGAGATGTGCCTGACCGCTTCCCGCCATTACAGAGCCGACTCCCTGACGTCGTAGTACTGCCGCAGCCGATCACCGATGTAGTTGATGGACAGCACGGTCAAGAACATGAAGAAGGCGGGGAAGAGCACCGCATGGGGGGCGTCGTCCAGATTGTCCCGCCCGAGGGTGATCATCACCCCCCAGCTGGCCTGGTTGACATCGCTGACCCCGAGGAAAGCCAGGGCCGCTTCGACGATGATGAGGAACGACACACCGATCAGGGCGAAGGCCAGCATCGCAGGGAGCACGTTCGGCAGTACCTCCCGGATCATGATGCGGAGATCCCTGGCGCCGAGTGTCCTTGCCGCCAGCACGTACTCCCGTTCGGTGTTGACCAGCACCCCGGCCCGGGTGATGCGGGCGATGGTGGGAATGGTCAGGATGCCGAGGGCCACCACCAACGCCTTGGTCGGCGTCCCGGCGATGGTTCGCAACACCGGCAGCTCGGTACCGCCGAGGAAGATCGACAGCACCAGCGCCAGGATCAGTGCCGGGAAGGCGAGCAGCACATCGATCCCGCCGGTGAGGACACCCTCGATCCTGCCCCGGTAGTAGCCGGCCAGCAGGCCGATCGTCCCCCCGATGAAGAAGCCGATCATCTCGGCCGTGATGGCGATACCCAGTGACCGCCTGGCCCCGTAGATGGTCCGGGCGAAGACGTCCTTGCCGATGTTGTCGCTGCCGAACCAGTGCTCGGCGCTCGGGCCCTCCTTGAACGTGCCGCTGAAGGTCTGATCGGGGTCCTTCAGCGGCAGCAGATCGGCGAACAACGCCGACAACACGATGGCCGCCAGCCAGAAGACGCAGAACCAGAAGAACAAGCCCAGCTTCTTCTCCTGATACTCCCCGGCCTCGTCGTGGCGATCGTCATCGGAGAGCGACTCGAGATCGAGCCGGGCCAGGTCGGCCGCATCGTCGGTCGGTCTAGGGGTTTGCTCGAGCATGTCGGATCCGTGGGTCGAGGACGGCGTAGATCACGTCGACGGCGAAGTTGGCGAACACGAAGCCCACCGCCAGCGCCACCACCACGCCCTGGACCACCAACCAGTCCCGTTGGAAGATGGCGGTGGCGAGGTAGGAACCGACGCCGGGTATGTTGAAGATCAGTTCCAGGATGAGTGAGCCGCCGACCAGGGCACCGAGGTTGACCCCGGCCACGGTCAGCAGCGTGAAGCTCGACGGCCGCAGGGCGTGGACCAGCAGGATCCGCCGGTTGCTCATGCCCTTGGCCTTGGCCACGTTGATGAACTCCTCCTGGAGGGTACTGATCATGTCGGTGCGCAACAGACGCATGTAGACCACCGCCTGCCCGGCGCCGAGGGCCAGCACCGGCAGAGCCCAGTGCCGGAAATGGTCGACCACGGATTCGCTGAGCGGCACATAACCGGTTGCGGGCAGGAAGGTGGTGCCCCAATCCCGCCCGAGGAGCGAGAAGCCGCCGAGGGCGACGAAGAAGATCAACAGGATGGCCAGCACGAAGTTGGGGATGGCCAGGATCCCGAATGCGGTGGTTGAGATCAGGTTGTCGGCCCGGCTCCCCGATCGGTATGCGGTGTAGATCCCCAGTGGGATGGCCACCGCCAGCGCAAACAGCTGGGCGTAGATCATCAGTTGCAGCGAGACCGGAAGGGTTCTGGCCAGGCCGTCGGCAACCGGCTCCCGAAGGAACGGCGACTCGCCGAGATCACCTTTTGCCGCGTCGCCGAGCCATCGGAAGTAGCGGGTCGCCACCGGGTCGTCGAGCTGATTCTCGACCCGGAACTCTTCGATGGCCTCCGGGGTGGCGCCGTTGCCCAGGATGTTGATGGCGGGGTCGCCCGGCAACAGGCTCAGCATGATGAAGGTGGTGAAGGTCACGGCCAGCATCACCGGGAGGAGCGACAGCAGCCGGAAGGCAACGTAGCGCCGGCTGACCTGGGCCGCACCGGCGGTGAAGATCACCAGGATGGCGAAGATGATCAGCACCAAGGGGAGATCGAACAGCTGACCGACCACCAGCACCGTCAGGCAGGCGACGGTGGCGATGAACCCGACACTCCGCATGAATCGTGGCAACCTTCTCCCCCTTTCCGGTCGAACGGCCTCAGGGTGAGATCCGTTGCCGACCGCTGGAAGCGAAACCGATTCCTCTGTCCGCAGACCCCCGTCGCGGTTTGTTGCCACATGATGGCACAACATTCACCACTCCTGCATTTCGGCTTGGGGTCGCCGCGGCCGAGCCGATCTACGCTGTCGGGGTGTGGATCATTGCCGCCATCGTGGTCATCGCCGTGGTGCTGATCATGGTGGCCGGGCGCAAGGAGACGTCGGTCTCGGCCCCGGCGGTTGCCGCCATCTCGGCCGACGGGCTGCTGCTCGAGTGCGGCGCCGAGCCGCAACTCGTGCCCTGGTCGTCGATCTTCGAGATCACGGTGACGACCCGGCGGGAGTTGCGCCGAACCTGGTTCGGGTTCGAGATCCTGGCCGAGGGCCATGGCCTGTTGCTACTGGACGGATCGGAAGGACCGGGCGTCGACTTCCTGGCCGAGTCGTACCGATTCCAGGGGTTCGATCATCGCCGGCTCGGGCGGGCGCTGGCCCGTCGTGGCTCCCGGGTGGTGTGCTACTCCCGCTGATCGTTGTGGTGGCCGCCGGCCAAGGTGTGCTAGTTCAAGTAGAACGAGAACAATGTCGCCCGAGAATTGACAAGGGGAACGATGGCCACCGTCGATGAGGTTCGAACGGCCCAGGAGCTGGCGCCGGACCGCAGGCTGTTGGACGTGGTCGATCTCAAGACCCACTTCCGAACGCCGCGTGGTCTGGTCAAGGCGGTTGACGGTGTCTCCCTGCGTCTCGATCGGGGCCGAACCCTTGGCCTGGTCGGTGAGTCCGGGTCCGGCAAGAGTGTGCTGTCCCGGTCGATCATGCAGCTGTTCCCCAAGCGGAACGTGTACACCTCGGGCAAGGTGATCTTCCAGGGTCAGGACATCACCGACATGAGCGACAAGGACCTCCGGGAGTTCTGGGGCACCCAGATGTCGATGGTTTTCCAGGACCCGATGACGTCGCTCAACCCGGTGATGACGATCGGCAAGCAGCTGACCGAGGGGTTGCGAAAGCACTTGAACTTCACCCGGGACGAGGCCGAGGCAACGGCGCTGGAGTTGATGCGCAGCGTGCACATCCCCGAGCCCCAGCAGCGGCTCGAGGAGTACCGTCATCAACTGTCGGGCGGGATGCGGCAGCGGGTCACGATCGCCATGGCCCTGGCCTGCGGGCCGAAACTGTTGTTCGCCGACGAGGCAACCACCGCGCTCGACGTGACCGTGCAGGCCCAGATCCTCAACCTGCTCCAGGACCTCCAGCAGGAGCGGGACATGGGCATGATCCTGGTCACCCACGATCTGGGCGTGGTTGCCGGCCGGTCCCACGAGATCGCAGTGATGTACGCGGGCAAGATCGTCGAGAAGGCCCCGACCAGCGTGCTGTTCTCCAACATGAAGATGCCGTACACCGAGGCGCTGCTGCGGTCGATCCCCAAGCTGGAGAACCCGAGCCACACCACGCTGCGGGCCATCGGCGGCCGCCCCCCGGATCTGATCGCCCCGCCGAACGGCTGCAACTTCAGCCCCCGCTGCCCCTACGCCCAGGACCGGTGCCATGAGGAGGAGCCACCGCTGGTGTCGGCAGACGAGCCCGGCCACAACTATGCGTGTTGGTATCCGGTCGGCACCAAGGCCAACCAGGAGGCGCTGGAGCTGAACCTCTCGAAAGGACTGCCCCAGGCAAGGGTGGTGGTCGAGTCGGGGCCTGTCGACGTTTGAACGCCGCAGCCGCAATCCCGCAATCCCGCAATCCCGCAATATGACGGCCCTTGTCGTGGCGAATAGGGTGATGCACAACCAGGTCGAATGACCGCATGATGGATCCAGGGGGAACAGTCATGAAGTTCAAATCCAAAGCAAAGCTGTTGAGGTTCTTGGCCCTGGTGGCTGCGTTGTCTGCTTTGGCCTCGGCCTGTAGTTCCAGCGACGATTCCGGTAGTACCGAGGTCGATGCGGTCGACGATTCGGCCGAGGAGCAGCAATCGGAGGAGGTCCAGGCCGGTGAGTCAGCCGGTGAGGACATCCGTGACGGCGATGACGCCGGCCCCGAATACGGCGGCAAGGTGATCTACGGTATCGAGGCCGACGTTGCCAACCCGTGGGCCCCGTACGGGCTCACCTGCTCGATCTCCTGCGCCATGCCGCTGGGAGCGATCTCGGATCCGCTGTTCGACTTCGACCCCGACGGCGGCCTGGTCCCGGTGTTGGCCGCCGGTATCGAGAGCAACGAAGAAGCCAGCGAATGGACCATGACGATGCGGGAAGGGGTCATGACCCACGACGGCGACGTGTTCGACGCCAACGCCGTGGCATACAACATCAACCTCTGCCGGGCATCGGCGGGACGGGGTCAGGACTTCATCCTGGTCGACGATGTCGAGGTGATCGACGATCTGACGGTGAAGTTCACCCTGTCCCAGGGTTGGGCCGCCTTCCCGGCCGCCGCACTCGACACGCCGTGCGGCACCCACATGATGTCGCCGAAATGGCTGCGGACGCTGGAATCCAACCCGTTGCGGGCGGAGAGCCCATTCACCGGTACCGACCTCATCGACCAGGAGACGATCGACACCCCGCCCGACGGCGATCAGGCCGCCCCGATCTCAATGGGGGCCTTCGAGTTCGTCGAGTACACCCCGGGTAACGGCAACGGCATGCTGGTCAAGCGGTTCGAGGACTACTGGCGTGGCAGCGGACCGAACAGCCTGACCGATGAGGGTCTGCCGTACCTCGACGAGATCGAATTCGTGATCGCGGTCGACATCGCCTCCCGCTCGGCGGCGCTGAAGTCCGGCCAGTTCGACATCATGCACACCGCAAACGCCGACGAGGTCGCCGACTTCCGGGACAACAACCCGGAGTTCGTCCGCATCGAGGCCAACAAGTTCGGTGAGACCAGCTACTTCCTGATCAATCAGGCTGACAACCCCGAGCTCGACCCGGAGGGCAGGAACGCCACCAACCCCACCATCGACCTTCGGGTCCGCCGGGCTCTGGCTCACGCCATGGACCGCCAGCGGGTGGCGGACGAGCGCCAGGCGGGCATCGTCCAACCGGCGCAGGGTCCGTTCGCTCCCGGCCAGCCCGGCTACCTGGACGACAACGGCTTCCCCGAGTTCGACCCGGAAGCGGGCTTGGCGTTGCTGGATGAGTACATCAACGACCCGGAGCGGTCCGATGGCAAGGCCGTCGGCGACCCGATCGGTTTCGAGTTCAATACCACCAACGACGCCTTCAACGTCGAGACCAACCAGCTGGTGGCCTCGATGTGGACCGACGCCTTCGGCGACCTGATCGACGTCGAGATCAACCCGATCGAGCAGGGCCAGTACGTTGGTCTTGCCGTTGTCGGTGAGTACCAGGTGCAGGGCTGGCGCCAGCACGGTGGCACCGATCACGACACCCAGTTGCGGTTCTGGACCAGCGACACGGTGGCCCCGATCGGCACCCCGACCTTCAACTTCGGTCGGTTCCACGACCCCGATCTCGATGCGCTGGCTGCGGCGTCGCGAACCGAGACCGATCCGGCGGCCCGGATCGCCATCTTCGAGGACATGAACCGGCTGTTCGGCGAGAAGGTCTACATCCTGCCCACCTATCACACCCTGTGGGGCATCATCGCCGGGCCATACGTTCGAGATATCGCACCGCTGCCGTTGCCCGACGGCGGTGAGACCTTCCCGGTCATCTCCGGATCCCATTCGGTGACCCAGATGTGGTGCGAAGGGGGAACCTGCGAGTAGTCAGCGCCTGCGACATCGATCGGGCCCGGCCCATCGGAGAGGGTGACGCCGGGCCTACTCGCGGTGGTAGTACCGCTTCGACCACACGGCGAGGCGGTCCTCGCCCTTGCCCGGCATGCGCCAGGTCGCCACCTCGGCGATGTCGAGATCGAGCGACCACAGCGCCCTCGGCTCGTCATGGGTGTCGGCCAGGTAGGCGTCGGCGAACGACTCGGGGGTGTAGCGGAGGGCAATGGTGCGGTACCTGTCACGCCAATGGTCGTCGTCGCCGAGGTCGTGCTCCAGCACGGCGTTGCCCCTGGCGATCAGCTTGCGGACGAGGCCGCCGGACTCGTCGATCGTGCAGCACACCGCGGGGTTGGCCCGCAGATCCTCGAGCCATGCCGAACGGGCCCGAGGGGTGAACCAGATCTTGTTGTCGTCGTGCACAAACCAGATCGGGACCACCCTCGGCAAACCGTCGGCGCCGATCGTGCCGAGCCGCAGCAGGTGCCCCGGCTCGTCGAGGAACTCCCGCAGTTCGGCCTCGGTCATGCCGGGCACGGTGCAGCCCCCGGGTCGGGCGGGGCGGCGGGACCGAACATCGTGGTCGGTCCGTCGGCCACCGCTACGGCACCCACTTCGGGTAGTAGTTCTCGGCCCCCATCTCCCGGACGTCGGTCAGCCAGTCGCCCTGGTACGGCCAGGCGTCTTCCTGGCCCTCCACCGGACCCTGCCAGAACCGGGTGATCGGACCGTCGAGCCCACCACCGCTCGGTTCCAGTGACCAGGCCTGGCGCTTGTAGCTGAAGTTGTCCGGTACCAGTCGGTGGGCCTCCCGGTAGTGGGGAATCGCATCGTCGTGGTGGCCGAGACCCTCGAGGTGGGCCGCCAGCTCGAAGTGGGCCTGGCCCCGAGCGGCATCGGCGTCTCGGGGTTGGGACCGGGCCACGACCTCCTCCGGCGACAGGGCGAACTCGCTGTCGGGACCGTTCGCCACCCAGTCCCGGATGGCGGCCTCGTAGTCGGCGGGGCTGGTTTCGATCTTCGACGC
Source organism: uncultured Acidimicrobiaceae bacterium (assembly GCA_947259095.1). Classification (GTDB taxonomy): domain Bacteria; phylum Actinomycetota; class Acidimicrobiia; order Acidimicrobiales; family SZUA-35; genus JAHELU01. The sequence continues at coordinate 83,457 of CAMYLA010000007.1, forward strand.
CTCACCCATGATGTCCAGCAGGTGCTGGGGTGGCTCGAAGCCCGAGAGGGCGCTGCCGGCTTTTCGCTCGATCGACGTCGGTCCCGGGGCGGCCTCGGCCGGCCGAACGATGATGCCCTGCTCGTCGATCCAGACCGCGTTCGGGATGTTCACGAAGCCGAACAGCTCGGCGGTCTTGTGGTACTGGTCGATCAGCGACGGATGCTCGGGGTTCGCCGCCTCGATGTATGGCCGGCAGGCCTCGGGCCCGGAGGTCTCCAACCCGACGGTGACCACTTCGAGGCCCTGATCATGCAGCTCGTCACGGAACTTCTGCCACACGGGCAGATCGCCGGAGCAGCCTCAATAGGGGCTCCACGCCACCATGAGCACCTTCTGTCCTCGCAGCGAGGCCAGCTCGAACATGTTGCCGTCGAGGCCCGGCAGGCGTATCGCCGGCGCCTCTGCGCTGATCAGGGTCCTGGAGTCGACGGCGTCGGGCCCCACCGACCAGATGGCGTGCTTCTCGTCGGCCACCAGCGGCAGCCCCATCTGGCCGGCCAGTGACGCCACGTCGACCGTGTCTCCTTCCGGTGGATCGAGCAGCGGAATGCAGACGTCACCCTTGCATGCCCCTTCCGGTTTCAGTTCCCAGCCGGTGCCGGCCTCGAAGGCCTGGCGTGACATGACGAGCGATTCGGTGAGCATGGGGCCAAACGTAGTTTCTCGACCCGGGCCGTGCGAAAACCGGAGCGGATCTACTCGACCAGGAGCCGTCGCAGCTCCCGGCCATCGGCCGGGTCGAGGCCGAGGGCCTGTTCGAGATAGGCGGCCCGGCTGGGCCAGCCGGCATCCACCGCGGCCAGCCCGTCCCGGAGGAACCGTTCGTGGACCATCAGAAACGGCCGCACCACCTCGGCGTCGATACCCCGGGCTGCATAGTGAGCCAGGCGGCTTTCCACCGGGCGGTGGATGTTGCTGGCCAGATAGTGCTCGACGAGGGCATCGTCGGGGACGCCGAGCGCCATGCCCAACACCGTGGCGGCCCACCCGGCCCGGTCCTTGCCGGCCGAGCAATGCCACAGCACCGGGCCGCCGTCGGCCTCCAGGATCACCCGGAGGAACCGGCTGAAGACCCGCTGCTTGGTCTCGTCGAGGGCCATGTCGGTCACGAACAGCCCGGCCAGCTCCTCGGCCCGACCGCCGCCGAACCGTTCCTCGATCAGCGCCTGGTCGCCACTCATCAGGGTGGTCCGGAGCAACGCGCCGTTGCCGCCGGTGTCGACCATCTCCAGCTGGAGGTAGTCCGGACCGTCGGGGATGCGGTTCGGGCCGCCGTCGCCTCGTCTGTCGATGTCGCTCCGGAAATCGACGATCGCCGTCAGGTCATAGGCGGCCAGCGCGGCCACATCGTCGTCGCTGGCCTGACTCCAATGGCCGCTGCGGAACAGCCGGCCACCGCGGACGGTGCCGCCGTCGGAGGTGGGCAGGCCACCCATCTCACGGAAGTTGACCACCCCGTCGAAACGCGGCACGGCCGGGGCCCGGTCTGTTCGATCGGTCACCGGGTCAGGAGGACTTCGGCACGTCTCGGAACGGCATCTCCCGATCGACCGCAACGTCCTTTGGCAGCCCGAGGCCCCGCTCCCCGATGATGTTGCGCTGGATCTCGTCGGTGCCGCCGGCGATCGATCCCGATGGAACGCTGAGTGCCATTTCGGTGACCTGCCCGCTGTGCGGGGCGTCATCGCCGGCCAGCATGCCGCCGGCCCCCAGCGTTCTCGGCCCCAGGTGCTGAGCGGCCCGACCGATGTGCGACCCCTGGAGTTTTGCGGTGTTGGCGAACGATCCCGGCGACTGGCCGGCCTTTGCCGCCTCCCTGGCCCGCTGCGCCGACCAGTTCGACACCATGCCCATCGTCTTGAGTTTCATCAGCTCCTGACGCAGGAGCCGGTCGCCGAGAATGTTCCGCTCCTCGGCCAACCCGGCGATCTCGGTCGATGACCGGAAGGCCCGGCTGCCGAGCCCGGTGTCGGAAGGACCGGCCGCCACCTGCCCCGCAGGTCGATCGAGCATGCGGCCCTTCTCGCCGGGTAGTGCCACCGACAGCCCCGGCACCCGATTGGACAGACCGGACCGCTCGAAGGCCAAGGTGGCCACCGCCGCGGCCCAACCGTTGCCCTCGTCGCCGATCAGGTTGTCATTCGACACCCGGGCGTCTGTGAAGAACACCTCGTTGAAATGGGCCTGGCCGTTCATCTGCCTCAGCGGTCGGATCTCGATCCCGGGCTGGTCGACGTCGATGATGAAGTAGCTCAGGCCCCGGTGCTTGGGTACATCCCAGTTCGACCTGGCCACCAGCATGCCCCGGGAGGCGGCCAACGCCCCCGAGGTCCAGACCTTCTGACCGTTGATCACCCACTCGTCGCCGTCCCGCTCGGCGTTTGTGCGAAGCCCGGCCAGGTCGGACCCGGCCTCCGGCTCGCTGAAGAATTGGCACCACGACTCGGTCCCGTTTGCCAGCGGCGGGACCAGCCTGGCCCGTTGCTCGTCGGAGCCCTGCTGGATCACCACCGGTGCGCCCATCACCTGGCCGAGACTGAACGGGGGGCCGAGGGCCCCGACCTCGACCAACTCGGCGGCAACGGCCCGCCCTTCGGCCGCGGTCAACCCGCGACCACCCAACCCATCGGGCCAGGTCGGGAACTGCCAACCGGCGGTGGCGATTCGCGACCACCACTGCCGAACCGTCAGGTCCGGATCCCAGTTCTCGGCCAGCCAGCTTCGTACATCGGATCGGAGATCATCGAGCGCTGCCATGGCCCAGACGCTAGTGGCAACGGCTTCCGCGACGCCAAGGCCGGTGGGGTTCAGTTCGGTTCAGTTCGGTTCAGTGAACGGCCGGGTATCGCCGGGAGAACTCGAGGCCACCGAGCACCCGGTTTCCACGTGGTCGCCGAGTTCGGTCGTGCGGTCCGGCCGGTCGGACCAGGCCGAGATGGCGGCGGCGGAGTCTCCGGGCAGAAGCGAACCGGGCGGCCGGCAGCAGGCTCCGGACCGTCGGGGTCGAACAGGTCGAGGTCCTCGTAGACGGGTGCACCTTCCGACAACCAGGGAAGGTCGGGCGACTGGGCCGATGACAGGAATGCCGCCGCCCGCTCCGGTCCCTGCCGTGTCGGCGGTGTTGTGGAGGGACGGCACCACGTTGGTGATGGCGCCGGCCACCTCCGGTTCCAGATCGGCGGCGTAGCCCGCGAGGTTATCCGCCAACAGCGTTGGCAAGAACCGCCAGTAGTGCACTCATGACGGGGGCGAGCGTCCGGTCAGCGGCTCGGCTCGGATCCATCGCTCGATGGCGTCCATGTGTTCCGGACTCAGGCGCCGTTCCAGCGACGCCGGATGCTCGAGTACCTCCCGATGCGATCGATCTGTCATCGACCGCCGACCGCCATGACGGGCCACCCGATGTGGGCCGAGCGACGTGGGATCACGGTTGACCTCGCCCGGGGATCACGGTCGGAAGCTCGGCCCCGCGGTCGGACCCAGCTGGATGGCCAGCATCGACTGGGCCTGCTCGACGAACTCGTAGACCAACGGTCTGGTGTCGCGGGGGTCGATGATGTTCTCGATGTCATAGGCGTGGGCATTGCGGAACGGAGAGGCGATGGCCTCCAGCCGGGCTTCGATGGCCTCCCGGTGGGCCTGGGGATCATCGGCGGCCTCGATCTCCCGCCGGTAGGCGACCATGGTGCCGCCCTCGATGTGCATCGATCCGGCGTGGGTCGATGGCCAGGCGTAGCGTTGGTACATGCCGTTGCCCCGAAAGTGAAGCCCGCCGGCCACGCCGTAGAGCTGGCGCATCACCACCGACAGCATCGGCATTCGGCTGGTGGAGAACACGGTCACCGCCCTGGCCCCGGCCCGGAGGATGCCCTGGCGCTCCATCTCCGGCCCGACATGGAAACCGGGCTCGTCGGCCAGCCACACGAACGGCAGGTGGAACGTGTCGCACAGCTGCACGATTCGCATCGCCTTCTCGCCCTCGAGGATGCCCATCGCCCCGCCGTAGTAGCGGGGGTTGTTGATCATGACCCCGATCGGATAGCCCCCGACCCGGCCCAGGCCAACGATGTTGCCCCGACCGGACAGCGGGGCGATCTCGAAGAACGAACCGTGGTCGAGCACCGAGTCCAGGATCGGGTAGGGATCGTAGATCCGTCGCCGGCTGCGGGGGATGGCCGACACCAGCGAGTCGTCCCGCCGGTCGACGGGATCGTCGTTGTCGAGCTTCGGCGCCATCTCCCACACGTTCGACGGCAGGTACGAAAGGAAGCGGCGGATCTGGGCGAAGGCGTCCTCCTCGGATTCGGCAAGGTTGTCGACGACGCCGTTGGGAATCTGGACCCGCTCGTCACCGAGGTCTTCTTTTGTGATGTCGATCCCGGTGCCCTCCTTGACCACGGCCGGCCCGGCAACGAACACCTGGGTTGTGTCCTTGACCATCACATTGAAGTGGGCCAGGCAGGCCTGGACTGCGGGGAGCCCGGCCACCGAGCCCAGGATGGCCGACACCACCGGCACCTGGGACAGCAGTTCCGAGGCCACGTCCGGCACCGGGTTCTGGGGCAGGTAGGTGTGGCCCAGCTTCTCGAAGGTCTTGACGCTGCCCCCGGTCGCATCCAGCAGCCTGACCAGCGGCATCCGATGGTCGCGGGCCAGCTGCTCGGCGGTGACGTATTTCTGGCCGACCGAGCCGTCGCCGGCCCCACCCCGGATGGTGAAATCGCCACCGGTCACCGAGACCCGCCGACCGTCGAGCTCGACGGTGCCGATCACGTGGTTGGCCGGAGTGATCGACGCCAGGGTGCCGTCGTCGTTCCACACCGGGGTGCCGGCCAGAGCTCCGATCTCGCGGAACGAATCGGGGTCCTGCAGCAGATCGATCCGTTCCCGGACCGTCAGCTTGCCCCGGCTGTGGTGGAAGGCCACGCTGTCCGGGCCGCCCATCGCTTCGATCATCTTCTTCCGTCGATGGAGCTCATCGACTTCGGGCTGCCATGTCATCGTTGCTCGAACCTCCCCAAGCGCCGGTCCCACCGGCTGCCGACCATCCTGGCCCATCCGGTTCGGCGATCTGAAATTGCGGTGTCGCTCAGGCCGGCGCGGTGTCGGGGCCGGGCTCGACACCGCCCGGGGACACCGTCGCACGGCGGGAGATCCAGAACGAACCGATGGTCACCGTCAGACAGGACAACCCCACCGCGCAAGCGAAGAACAGGTTGGCCCGGTCGTAGGCCGACAGCACATCTGCTCGGTCTGCGGAGCCGACGATGGTCACCGCGGTGGAGACGCCGACCGCCCCTCCGAGGTTTCTGATCGTGTTGAACGAGGCGTTGACCTCACCGTAGGCCTCCGGCGGTACCCGGCCGAGGGCCCAGGAGTTCATGCTGGGATTGGAGATGCCCCAGCCCAGCCCGAACCCCATGATCGTCGGCAGGAACTCCCGCACATAGTCCGGCTCCGGGCCCAACATGAAGTAGCTCCACAACACCGCGGCGGTGGTGATGGCGGTCCCGCCGATCATGAGCCACCGTTGGCCGTAGCGATCGGCCAGCCGGCCGCCGGCCAGGGTCGCCAGCCCGGCGCAGATCGGTCCGACGGTGATGGCCAGCCCGATCCTGCTGGTGGAGTAGCCCCAGACCCGGCCGAGCCACAGCGGCCAGACCAGCCAGATCGACAGCGAGGTGACCGAGATGAACAGGTTGGCCAGGTTGGCCACTGCGACCTCGGGAATCCGGAACAGGGAGAGGTTGATCAGTGGTGTCGGATGATGGCTCGATCGTCTGATGAAGTACACCGCCAGAACGGCGGCGGTGACCAGGACCCCGATGGTGGTGGGGGAGGCGATCCCCCAGCTCGTGCTCTGGCTGATGCCGACGATGATCAGGGCGATCGATGCGGTTGCCACCACCGTGCCTAGCAGGTCCAGCCGGCCCGGGTCGTCGTCGGCCTTGGATCTCGAGACGAACCGCAGCGACGCGGCGAGGACCAGCATGGCGAACGGCGCGCTCAGGAAGTAGACCCAACGCCAGCTACTGACCTGGAGCAGGGCGGCGGCGATGCTGGGGGCGAGGGCCGATGCCAGCGGCCCGGCGGCGGCCCAGG
>CAMYLA010000008.1 GCA_947259095.1 uncultured Acidimicrobiaceae bacterium
CACCCCGAAGATCTCGCCCGCTCTGACCTCCAGCGACAGGTCGTTCACCATCCGGATACCCCGATCATCGTCGACCTCCAGGCCATCGACCCGAATCACGGTGTCGACCGGATGGGATGGGCCCTTCTCGACCTGGAACACCACGTCGCGACCGACCATCAGGTTGGCCAGCGACTGTTGGGTCGCGGTCTTGGGGTCGGCACTGCCGGCCACCTTGCCGTTGCGCAACACCGTGATCCGGTCGGCGACGGCCAACACCTCCCGCAGCTTGTGGGTGATGAAGATGATCGACTTGCCCTGATCGACGAGGCTGCGAACGACCCCGAAAAAGTCGTCGACCTCGCCCGGGGTCAGGACTGCGGTGGGCTCGTCGAGAATCAGGACGTCGGCCTCCCGGAACAGCGCCTTGACCAGCTCCACCCGCTGCTGCTGGCCGACCGAGAGATCGCCGACCTTGGCGTCTGGGTCGACCAGGAGGCCGTACTGTTGCTCCAGATCCCGGATCCGCTTCCTGGCATCGTTGAGATCGAGGAATGGACCGTTTGTCAGCTCGTTGCCGAGGATCACGTTCTCGGCAACGGTGAACACCGGGATCAGCTGGAAGTGTTGGTGGACCATGCCGATGCCGTGGTCGATGGCGTCGCCGACGCCGCTGAAGCGGACCTGCTCACCTCGGACCTTGATCGTGCCGGTGTCGGGTTGGTACAGGCCGAACACCACATTCACCAGGGTGCTCTTGCCTGCGCCGTTCTCGCCGAGCAGGCAGTGGATCTCGCCTTCGTGGAGGGTGAGATCGACGTCTTCGTTGGCAATGACTCCGGGGAAGGTCTTCGTCACTCCGCGCACGTCCAGGACCGGCACTCGGTCACTGTCGCTCCCCATGGTTCCTCCCCAAGGACCACAGCGAGTGGATGTGCGCTGTTGGCCCGTCCTGTTGATTCGACCCCGCGCCGCGGGCTCGATGTTCGAAATTGTTCACCCGGTCACCTCGCCTGCCGGCTCGGCCCCCGGTCCCGTGGCCGTAACCCGACCGGAATCACTGCGTGCAACGCTCGACTCGGGAATGTGAATCGGCCAGAGGCGGATGGTCCCTTGTCGATCGGAGCGCCCAGAGGATAGGCCGGATCGACGAAAACGTCGAGACCCGACGTCGGAGGACGCCGGGTCTCGCTACCGGCGGCCGAAGCCACCGGTCAACTTCGGATTGTCGTTGCGGTCAGTCGCAGGCCGAGCCTTCGCCGACGAACAGACCGTCATCGAAGCAAACACCGGTATCGATGCTGCCGTCGGCCAGGCCGACTCGGACCGCTTCGACCGCCTCGGCAACGTCGGACGGGATGTCGGCGTCGTGGAACGGGGCATAGGTGATGTTGTCGTTCGCAGTGGTCCCGTCGAGGAGGCCGCCGGCGAAGCTGCCGTCGATGGCCGCCGCAATGTTGCGGAACACCGCCAGGTCGACCCGCTTGATGGCCGAGCTGGCCAGGTACTCCGAACCGGGAGCCGAACCGCCGCTGAAGGTGGTGAAGTACTCGTCCTGATCAACCCCGATGCCCCAGACACCGGCCTCGGCTGCGGCCTTGACGCCACCGGAACCGGTGGGACCGCCGGCCCCGAAGATGACGTCGGCGCCCTCACCGATGAACTGGGCGGCGTCCGAGGCACCCTTGGCCGGATCGGTGAAGCTCTCGTTGTAGATCGACAGCACGGTAATGTCGGGATTGACGGACTTGGCCCCGGCCTCGTAGCCGTTGACGAACCTGGGCACCGCGGGCACGTCCTCCCGGCCGGCGACGACGCCGACGACGCCGGTCTCACTCAGCAAGGCGGCCAGGGAACCGGCGATGAAGCCGCTTTCCTCCTCGTGGAACACCACGCCGACCATGTTGTCCGGATAGGTGTCGAGACCCTGGTCGATCCCAATGAAGTTGACGTCCGGGTTGGCGATGGCCGCCTCTTCGGTGTCGGTGGTGATCAGGAAGCCGACGGTGACAACCACGTCGGGATCGGCTTCGAGCGACGTTGCGATGTTGGCCGCATAGTCGGCCTCCGACACGGTTTCGATGAAGCTGGAGTCCTCGATGCCGAAGCAGTCGAGGGCGCCTTGCATGCCTTCGAATGCGAACTGGTTGAAGGTGCCGTCATCGACCTTGCCGATGTCGGTCACCAGGTTCACGATGAAGCCGTCTGGCGCCTGCAAACCGTCGTAGGTTGCGCACTCCTCTTCGAGCGTGACCTGGGCCGAAGCCGCAGTCTCTTCGGTGGCCTCGGTCGACTCGGTGGTCTCCTCGTCCTCCATCGCCTCGGTCGTTTCGGTGGTCTCCTCGTCCTCCATCGCCTCGGTGGTCTCGGTTGTCTCGGTGTCGTCAGATCCGGTCGAGTCGTCGTCGTCCGAACCGCAGGCCACCGCCAACAGACTGAGGGCGGCCAATAGCGCCAACAGCTTGATCCAGGGTTTCGTCATTGAATCTCTCCTCCAAAAGATTGAACGCCGTGAATCTAGCGCCTCTCCTGCGCCGAAGTGCCGCGCGACACCAATCCGTCACCGCCGCCGTGAAGCCCGAACAGATCCACTGCGGCGGCCAGACAGCGGGCGTTCGGTGCGTTGCGGCGAGCTGGTTACAGCTCGGAGAACATCTCCGGCTCGGCCGGCGCGACGATTGCGGAGTAGGTTTTGCCCGATGTCGACAACGGCCGCCAGACCAGAGGTTCAGGCCGTCCCCCGATCGGCCTGGCTGGCATTGCTGGTCACCACGGTCGTGTTCTTCCTCACCGTCGTCGACGTCTCGGCGGTGAACGTCGCCTTCCCCTCGATCAGGGAGGACTTCGCCGTTTCCAACTCCGAGCTCAGCTGGATCATCTCCGGCTACAACGTCACGGTGGCCACCGGGCTGCTGCTGGCCGGGCGCCTGGCCGACAGCATCGGCCGCAAGCGGGTGTTCATGCCCGGTGTCGTCATCTTCATGCTCGGCTCGTTGCTCTGCGGGATCGCTCCCTCTGTCAACACCTTGATTGCGGCCAGGGTGGTCCAGGCGGTGGGTGGGGCGGTCGTCGCCGCCTCATCGCTGGCGGTGGTGCTGCCGGACTTCCCGCTGTCGAAGCGCAGCACGGTGATCGGCATCGCCGGCGCCACCGCCGGACTGGGGGCGGTGGCCGGCCCTGCCGTCGGCTCGGTGTTGATCGAGTTGTTCTCCTGGCGTTCCATCTTCCTGTTGAACGTGCCGCTGTGCCTGTTGATCCTGGCCCTGGCACCGGGACTGCTGCGGGAGTCGAAGAACCCCAACGCCAGGGGCCGGGTCGATCTGCTCGGCATCCCCATCGGGACCGCCGCCATCGCCCTCATCATGTTCGCCATCGTCCAGAGCGAATCCTGGGGGCTGACCGACGGTCGGATCCTGGCACTGCTGGTGGTCGGGTTGGCGCTGGTGCCGCTGCTGATCTGGCGGTCGGCCCGCCACCCCGAGCCGTTGCTCGACCTGACGCTGTTCAAGATCAGGTCCTTCGCCAGCACCAACGCCGGGGCCGCCTTCTATTCCTCCGCCTTCACCGCCGGATTCCTGGTCAGCTCCCTGGTGATCCAGGAGATGTGGGACCAGCCCCTGAGCACCACCGGTCTTGCCCTGTCACCGGCCCCGGTCCTGGCCGCGGTCGCCTCGCCCCTGGCTGGACGATTCGCCGATCGTTTCGGCCACCGCTGGCTGCTCGGTTTCGGCTCGTCGCTGTGTGGGCTCGCCTACCTGCTGTACCTGCTGCTGCTCGACGAGACCCCGGCGGTGTTCACCCGGTTCGTCCCGATCAGCCTGCTCCTGGGGATCGGGATCGGGCTCAGCATCTCCAGCTGGTCGAGCGCCGGGTTGTCCGACATCGGCCCCGCGAAGTTCGGCACCGCAAACGCAACGGTGCGGACCGTCCAGCAGTGCTTCTACGCATTGGGTATCGCAGTGGTCGTCACCCTGCTGGCAACCGGCGGTGAACGAAGCGAGCTCACCGGGTTCCGATGGGCCTGGATCTGGGTCGCCGGTGCCTACTTGCTCAGCGCCGCCATCATCATGATCAGCTTCCCTTCGGGATCGAGCGAGGATCGCAGCACCGAAGCGGCCGCCATGCCCGCCGCTCGGCCGGCGCCCGGAACCGTTCGGAACTGAAGACGGCGCAACGGGACGACGAGGGGCTGCATGGCAACCGACGAACCACCACCGCCCACCGAACCCCCACCGGCCGGACGCCGGATTCGGGCACTGTGCTTCGATGTGTTCGGCACGGTCGTCGACTGGCGGGGCTCGATCATCGACGAGGGCCGGGCGCTGGGCCGACGGCTCGGCATCGAGCGCGACTGGACGGCCTTCGCCGACGCCTGGCGCGGTCGCTACCAACCGTCGATGGAGCGGGTCCGGTCGGGGGAGATCGACTGGAAGCCGCTCGACGAGTTGCACATGGAGAGCCTCGAGGCCCTGCTCGAGGAGTTCGAGATCGAGCTCGGCGACGAGCAACGGCTCGATTTCAATCGGGCCTGGCATCGCCTTCGCCCCTGGCCGGAGGTGGTGCCGGCGTTGACCGACCTGGCCGGCCGCTACATCCTGGCCACCCTGTCGAACGCCAACATCGGGTTGGCCAGGAACATGGCGGCGAACGCCGGCCTGCCGTGGCACCGGATCCTCGGCGCCGAGTTCGCCCGGGCCTACAAACCGTTGCCCGAGGCCTACCTGCGATCGGCAGCCGGCCTCGGTCTCGAACCGGAGCAGTGCATGCTGGTGGCGGCCCACAACAACGACCTGGAGGCCGCCTCGGCCCTCGGCTTCGCCACCGCCTTCGTGGCCAGACCGACCGAATACGGCCCCAACCAGACCGCCGACCTCGAAGCCACCGGCCCGTGGGACATCGTCGTCGGCGACTTCACCGAGCTGGCTCGGGCACTGTGACCGGTGGCGGCCTCACTCAGGTCCGCGACCAGGCGGCAAACAGGTCGGCGTAGTTTCGCCCGGCCTCGATGAGGTCGTCGTGGCGCCCGAGCTCGACCAGGCGACCGTCTGCGATCACCCCCACCCGATCGCAACGGGCCGCGGTCGACAGCCGATGGGCGATCACGATCACCGTCCGCGACGTCATGAGGGCGTCCATGGCCCGTTCCACCAGGGCTTCGGTGCCGGGGTCGATGCTGGAGGTCGCCTCGTCGAGGATCAGGATTGCCGGGTCGACCAGAGCGGCCCTGGCCAACGACACCACCTGCCGTTCACCGGCCGAGAGCCTGCTTCCTCGCTCCTGGACTTCGGTGGCCAGACCGTCCGGCAGCTTCTCGAAGATCTCCGTGGCTCCGATCCTGGCCACTGCGGCCACCACCTCGGCATCGGTGGCCGATGGCCTGGCGAAGCGGATGTTGTCGAGGATCGAACCCGAGAACAGGAATCCCTCCTGGGGCACGACCACGATCTCGGATCGCAGCGACTGGTACGACACCGTCCGCAGGTCCACCCCGTCGACCCGGACCGTGCCGACCGTCGGGTCGTAGAATCGAGCCACCAGCTTGGCCAGGGTCGACTTGCCGGCCCCGGTCGGGCCGACGAGGGCCAGGCGCTCCCCGGCGGCGATCGAGAGGTCGATCGACGTCAGCACCGTCGACTCCTCGTCGTAGGCGAAACCGACGTTCTCCAACTGGATCGACCCGGGCCCGGTGAGCTCCACCGGGTCGGCGATCTCGTCGATCTCCACCGGTTCGTCTATCAGTTCGTAGATCTTGTTGAGGGCCGCGGTTGCCGACTGGACCAGGTTGAACAGCTGGCTCAGCTGCTGGACCGGACCGAACAGGCTCTGCAGGATCAACACGAACGCCGCCACTGTCCCCAGGGTCAGCAGGTCCATCCCGATCAACAGCCCACCGACACCCAAGGCGATGGCGGTGGTGAGCGCACCGGTGAACTCGATGATGGGCAGATACCAGGCGGCGATGCGGACCGAGTCCATGTGTGACCGGTAAAGCCGGCGGTTGGTATCGGCGAAACGGTTGGCCTCGATGCTCTCCCTGGCGAAGGCCTGCACGATCCGGACCCCGGAGATGCCCTCCTGGAGGCTGGTGAGGGTGGTTCCCACACTGTCGCGGACGGCGAGGTATGCCCGGTTCGAGTCGCGATGGAACTTGATGCTGGCGGCGACGATGAGCGGCGTGCTCACCAGGCAGACCAACAGGAGCTGCCAGCTGAGCACGGCCAGCACCACCGCCGACGAACCGAGGAGCAGGGCGGCGCTGACGAACATCAGGAGACCGAACTGCACCAGGTCCTGGAGTGAATCGATGTCGGAGGTCATGCGGCTGACAAGCACTCCGGACTTCTCACGGTCGTAGAACGGCAGCGATTGGCGCAGCATCCTGGAGAAGACCCGATTCCGCAGGTCCCGAAGGAACCCCTCCCCCACGTGGGCCAGGTTGACGATGGCCAGCCGGTAGGTGAGGTATGCCGCGGCGGCGGCTGCGATGTAGAGGCCGACCGACAGGTTCAGCTGGCCCCGATCGCCGACCCGGAGACCTTGATCGATGGCCCGCCGGACCAGGAGCGGCCCGGCCAGGGTCAGCAGCGTCCACAACACCAGCGCCACCAATGCGGCGATCATCCGGCCCCGGTACGGCCGGGTCAGCCGAGCCGTCCTGGCCGCCACCCGGCGGGCCCCGTCGACCCCCAGCTGATCGTCCTCGCCGACCCCGAGCGACATTCGCCACGCCATCAGCCGACCTCTTCGCCGGACTCGATCCCCAACGCCTCGCCGGCCTCACCGGCGGCCAGCACCTGGCGATAACGGTCGCTGCGGGCCAGCAGCTCGGCGTGGCCACCTTCGTCGACGATGCGACCCTGGTCGAGCAGCACCACCCGATCGGCCAGTGCCACGGTGGCGGCCCGATGGGCGATCACGATCGTGGTCCGGCCATCCATGACCTGGCCAAGGGCGTCGGCGATCTCGTGTTCCTTGCCGGGGTCGACAGCCGAGGTTGCGTCGTCGAGAATCAGGACCCGGGGTTCGGCCAACACCGCTCGTGCAATGGCCAGCCGCTGCCGTTGCCCACCGGACAGCGAATAGCCACGCTCGCCGACCTCGGTGGCGAAGCCATTTGGCAGGTCTTCGACGAAATCGGCCCCCGCCACCAGGGCGGCCCGGCCGATGGCGGCCTCGGACGCATCGGGGTCGGCGAAGGCGATGTTGTCGGCGATGCTGGCGCTGAAAAGGAACGTCTCCTCGAACACCAGGCCCACCTCCCGGCGCAGGTCCTGTGGCCGCAGCATCCGGATGTCGATCCCGTCGAGCAGGATCACGCCGTCGTCGACGTCGTAGAACCGGGGCAGGAGGTTTGCCACGGTGGTCTTGCCCGACCCGGTTGGCCCGACCAGCGCCACCGACTCCCCCGGGGCGATGGTGAGGGAGAAACCTCGGAGGACAGCCTGCTCGGAATCGGGGTGATAGCCGAATGAGACGTTCCGGAACTCGACCTCGCCCCGTTGACCGGTGACCGGCAATCGTTCGGGGCGGACCGGGGAGACGATCGTCGGCTCGGTGCCGAGCAACTCCTGGACCCGGACCCCGGCCGCCGCCGATCGCTGCCCGGTGGTGACCGCCATACCGAGCGTCCGCAGCGGCTGGACGAGCAGGATCACGTAGATGTTGAAGCTGATCAACTGTCCGATGGTCATCGCCCCATCGAGCACCAGTCGGCCCCCGTAGGCCAGGACCACGATGAGGCCCAGGTTGGGCACGATCTCCATGGCGGGGAGGAAGCGGGACCGGATCATCAGGGCCCGCATCGAGGGTTCGTACACACCGTCGGCGGCGGCCGACAGCTTCTCGGCCTGGAGGGGCTCGGCCCCAAACCCCTTGATGACGCGGATACCGACCACGGTCTCCTCCACCACCGAGGCCAGGGCCGCCGAGCGACGCTGGACCGCGGCCACCTGGGGGAACAGCCGGTTGGAGAATGCCCGACCGAGCACGTAGACCAGTGGCAGGCCGACCAGGGCCAGGGCCGCCAGCAACGGCTGCAGGATGAGCATGATGATGCTGACCGCCACCACGGTGATGACGGCGCCGGTCAACATCGGGACCATCGTGATGAAATTCTGGAACTGCTGCAGGTCGGTGTTGGCCCGACTCATGAGATCACCGGTTGCATTTGCGTCGTGGAATGCAAAGTGCAGCCGTTGGATATGGGCGAAGATGCGGTCCCGCAGCCGAGCCTCGGCCAGGCGGGCGTTGTGGAACGCCAGGTATCGACGCAGCCCCAGCATCACCCCCGAGAGCAGGCCGGCGGCCAGGATGCCCACCGTCCACGGCCAGATGGCTCCGTCGCCGTCGATCCCCCGATCGATCCCCAGCTGCACCAACAGTGGGATCGTGACCCGGCCGGCGGCCCAACCGAGCCCCACCAGCATTCCGACGAGCAAGCCGTTTCGCTGTCGCCGCATCGAGTCTGCGAGCAGTGCCCAGCCGGTCCGGCCATGATTGGTCGTTGCATTCATCGGTGACCCGAGGGTAATCGGATCGGCCGGGCTCGGGCGATTTGGGCTCTTTGACCCATGCAGACCTTTTGACGACGACCGGCTTTGTTACATAAGGTCGTGTCAATTGTAATACGAAGATTCGGCGGCTGTCCTCTCCTTTCGACCGCCGAATTTTCGCTTTTCACCCCAGGTCGGTTCGAGCGGTGGCCGCCCGACGGTTGCCGCCGATCGAGCGAGGAGCCGAAGACCGACATGGTCAACCCGAACCCGATCGATCCCGATCAGCCGACCGAGGCAACCCCGGCGCTCGACGACGCCGCTGCCGATACCGGACAACCCGATCAACCCGACCTCGGAACCTCGTTCCTGATGGAGGCCTTCGATCCGGTCAACCGGACCGATCCCTACCCGCTCTACCGGAGGATGCGAGCCGCCAAGCCGGTCCTCGACGCCGGAAACCATCTGTGGTTCACCTTTGGCCACGGAGCGGCCCAGGCGTTGCTGCGGGCCAAGCAGGTCTCGAGCGACGAGCGACGAAGTGCGGCCTACCGACAGGAGCTGGCCGCCGGGAACATCCCGGACCACATCCTCGATCGTGAGCCGTCGATGCTGTTCCTCGACCCACCGGATCACGATCGTCTCCGGGGTCTGGTCAACCAGGCCTTCACCCAGCGGCGGGTGGAGTTGCTGGCGTCGAGCATCGAGGCCAGAACCGCCGACCTGCTGGACAACATCGACGGCGCCGGTCCCGTCGACCTGATCGAACAGCTGGCATACCCACTGCCGGTGGCGGTGATCTGCGAGCTGTTGGGCGTCCCCGAGCAGGACCATCGACAGTTCGGCAGCTGGTCCCGGGACCTGACCAAGGGCCTCGACCCGTCGCAGCTCCGGACCGAGGCCGACGACCTGTCCATCGGGGCGGCGCTCGAGGGACTCGAGGCCTACATCGCCGAGCTGCTGGCGTACCGCCGGGCCGCTCCCGGCGACGATCTGCTGACCGCACTGCTCGATGCCAGCGACGGCGACGATCGACTCAGCGAAACCGAGCTGATCAGCCTCACGGTGCTGCTGCTGGTGGCCGGACACGAGACGACGGTCAACCTGATCGGCAACGGCGCAGTCGCCCTGCTCCGGCATCGAGAGCAGCTTGCCAGATGGCGATCGGATCCGTCACTGGCCAAGAGCGCCGTCGACGAGTTGCTGCGGTTCGACAGCCCGGTCCAGATCGGGATGCGGGTCACCATCGAGGAGACCGAGCTTGACGGGATGATCGTTCCATCGGGCGAAACGATCCTCATCCTGCTCGGTGCGGCCAATCGGGATCCCGAGATGTTCGCCGACCCCGATCGGCTGGACCTCGGTCGGCCGAACGCAGCCCGCCATCTGTCATTCGGCGGCGGTATCCACCACTGCCTGGGTATGGCGTTGGCCAGGACCGAGGGCCAGATCGTGCTCGGTGGCCTGGTGGCCCGCTTCCCCGACCTGGCCCTGGTCGGCGAACCGGAGATCGGCGACCGGTTCGTCCTCCGCGGCTATCCCCGAATCATGGTCGACAGCGGTCGCTGACCGGCAACCGACTCACGGCACCTCCTGGGGTTGCAGCCGGGCCGCCGACGCCTTCCTGGCCGACGAGGTCACCACCAGATAGACCCCCGCCACCACCAGCAGCCCGCCGACCAGCTCGACGCTGCCGAGCCGTTCGTCTCGCAGCAGCCAGCCGAACGCCACCCCGAACACCGGTATCAGGTAGGCGCTGGCCGACGCCTGGGTCGGCGTCGCCCTGGTGGCCACCGTTGCCAGCAGGGCGAACGTCACCGCATTGGCGGGGATGGCGGCATAGAGCAGGGGCACCAGCAGACCGGTCGACCAGTCGGTCCCGCCCGTCCCCTCCACCACCAGGGCCAGGGGCATGAGCACCGCCGCCGACATCATGAGCTGCACGCCGACCAGCATCACCGGGCTGACCCGGCTGAAATTGCGCCACTTCATATAGACGTTGCCGAACGCCCATGCCAGGGCGGCGAACACCAGGGACGCCACGCCCAGTGCTGCGGTGCTGCCCGAGACCGACGGGGCGGCCAGCACCACCGTGCCAACCGAGCCGAGGGCCAGGCCCACCCCGCCGACCCGGCTGACCGACACCCCCAGCAGCAGAAAGGCCAGGGCCGCAGTGAACAACGGCATCGTGCTCGAGATCAGCGAGGCCAGCCCGGCCGGGACCCGATTGACCCCGGCCACCAGGAACCCGCTGGAGATGGTGGTGATGCTGAGCGACACCACGAAGATGTTGGCCAGGTCGGTGCGATTGCGAGGTACCCGCTCCCCTCGCAGCAGGGCGAAGGCGATCAGGGCGGTGCTGCCGATGACGGTCCGCATGGCCGCCAGCAGCAGTGGCGTGGTGTGGTCGAGGGCGAACTTCAGTGCGGTGAAGTTGCCCCCGATGAGCACGGCGATGAGAACGATGACGCCGAGAACGGCCCGGGAGCTCATGGGAGACCGCCGGGTTGTGGCGTGCTCAAGCCCGCGGGGTTCCGATCACTGGGTGCCGAGATGTCGTTCCAGTACGTCGGCGTACTTCTGCTCCGCATCGGCTTGGCGCCGGGGAAGGTGCATCGTCGGGAACAAGTCGTCGCACGGCACGTAGTCGTCGAGGACCCGGCGGGCGACCTGGACCTTGTGGACCTCGGTCGGACCGTCGGCCAGCGCCATGTGGAACGACTCGATGACCTCCTTGCCGAACGGCATCTCCCAGGAGGCGCCGAGCGAGCCGTGGATCTGGAGGGCTCGGGAGGCGACGTTGCGATAGACGCCGGGCATGGCCGCCTTGACCGCGGAGATGTCTCGGCGGACCCGCTTGTAGTCCTGGTACTTGTCGATCCGCCACGCCGTTCGCAGCACCAGGAGCCGGAACATCTCCATCTCGATCCAGGAGTCGGCGATCATCTCCTGAACCATCTGCTTCTTGGAAAGCAGCTCGCCCTGGGTGGTTCGGCTGATGGCCCGCTCACACATCATGTCGAAGATCCGCTGCACCCGACCGGAGGTCCGCATCGCATGGTGGATCCGCCCGCCGCCGAGGCGGGTCTGGGCCACCACGAAGCCGCCGCCTCGGGGGCCCAACAGGTTTTCCTTTGGCACACGGACGTCGTTGTAGCGGATGTAGGCGTGGGAACCGTGCTCATCGTCGTTCGGCTCGTAGCTCAAGCCGACGTTGCGAATGATCTCCACCCCGGGTGTGTCGGTGGGAACAAGAAACATCGACTGCTGCTGATAGGGCGGGTTGTCGGGGTCGGTGACCACCATCACGATGAGGAACGAGGCGTAGCGGGCGTTCGACGAGAACCACTTCTCGCCGTTGATCACCCACTCGTCACCGTCTTGAACCGCAGTGGTCCGGAACACCTTGGGGTCGGCGCCGCCCTGGGGCTCGGTCATCGAGTAGCAGGAGACGATCTCGTTTCGCAGCAGTGGTTCGAGGAACTGGGCCTTCTGTTCGTCGGTGCCGAAGTGGGCCAGGATCTCGGAGTTGCCGGTGTCGGGAGCCTGACAGCCGAACACCGTTGGGGCGCACTTCGCCCGACCCAGGATCTCGTTCATCAACGCCAACTTGACCTGACCGTAGCCGAGGCCACCGAGGTCCGGACCGAGGTGACAGGCCCACAACCCACGGGCCTGGACCTTCTCCTGGAGCGGCGGAATGATCTCGGCCCGAATCGGATCATGGATGTCGTATGGCGTCTTGATGATGAAGTCGAGCGGCTCGATCTCGGTCTTGACGAAGTCTTCGATCCAGTCCAATTCGGACTGGAACTCCTCATCGGTTTCGAAACTCCACGACATGGCGATACCCCTTCAGCCCGGCTCGATGTGGCTGCCTCGCCGGCAACGATCCCGGCGGCGAAGCCTCTGGCGCCATGATTGTAGATGACCGTTGCGACCCGACCAAAAGCCGCCGCCGGCCCGGTGGGAGTCCCGGTCGGGCGGTCGGGGAACGGTGCGGCTCATGTTGGGGCGGTGGGCAGGCGTCGCATCGGCGGACCGTTGGCGTCGGTCTCACCCCAGTACTCGGGCAGCCGGAGATAGCCGACCCGGGGCAGTTCCTGGGCCAACGGCAGACCCTGGTGGGCCTTGAGCCGCTGGATGGTCCGGATGTGGGTGAGTTGCTCGTAGAAGACCATCCAGAGCGACGCCTCCAGGGTGTAGGAGATGAAACCGGGGCGGGCCGGGTCGGGGCCGGCCCCCCGGGGCAGCGTGGTGATCACGTACTGCCAGAAGTAGGTCCCACGAACGCTGGTGCGGTCGGCCCGAAGCTCGTCGATCGAACGTTCCGTGACCACCCGCTCCAGCCAGCCATTGCCAAGTTCGACCTTGGCCAGCAGATCAGGAATCTCCCAGAACATGTCCTCGTCGAGCAACCGGTCGTACTTCATGTCTGGGCCGAGATGATGGTGGCGCCACACCACCGGCTCCGGCTCGTCACCGTCCGGCCACAGCAGTTGGGCACAGCGGCGGTGGGTGAACACCAACGCGTCCCAGGCGATGTGGGACACCTGGCGACGGATCGACCACCACATCCACTCGGCGTCCGGACTCTGGTCGTCAACGTCGAGCTGCTCGGTGGTGAGACCGGCCAGCTCCACCTCCAGCCAGGTCGGCAAACGGCAATAGGGCGGCATGGCCCCGATCGATTCGTCGTCCGGCATCTCGACGATGTCCGGGGAGACCAACGCCATGTCAGGCACCGTCCAGTTCGGCTCTGACCCTGGGCAGGACCTCGGTGGCCAGACGCTCGATGTTGGTGTTCATGAAGTCGGGTTCGATTCCCGGCGGCAATCCGGACGAGGCGATGTCGGTCACGCCGAACTCGGTGGCGAACGACACCATCTCGGACGCACACTCCTCGGCGGTCCCCATGAACGAGCCCTGGGGGATCCCGCCCCCCTTGCCCCAGCCGTACTCGTCAGGGGTCGAGGCCATGAACTTGTTGTAGATCGCCATCCGGAACCGTTCGGCCTCCCGGAGGATGGGCCAGTCCCGCTCCCGGTCGTCACTGACATAGAAGGAGCGGATGATCCCGATCCGGTAGCGGTCGGGGTCACGGCCATCGGCCGCCACCGCGGCCCGGAACGGGTCCAGCACGTCTGTCCGGTCACCCTGGGGTAGCAGGTTGGTCCCGAACCGGGCCGCCCGCTTGGCTCCGGCCTCGCTCATGGCCGCGATCCACAGCGGGGGACCACCCGCCTGGACCGGCTTTGGATGCACGTCGACGTCATCCAGCCGATAACGCCGGCCGGTGTAGCTGAATGGTCCATCGGACCAGGCCAGCCGGAGGATGTCGATGCCCTCCTCGGTCATCGACACCCGGTTCTTGAGCGGGACCCCGAAGGCCTTGAACTCCTCCGGGACGTAGCCCATGCCGATGCCGAGCTCGATCCTGCCGTTGCTCAGATGGTCGAGCACCGCCAGTTCCTCGGCCAGCCGGATCGGGTGGTACAGGGGCAACAGGGCGATATCGGTGGAGATCCGGATCCGCTCGGTCACCGCGGCGATGGCACCGGCCAGCGGCTGAAAGGCCGGCAGGTAGCCGTCGGCCAGGAAGTGGTGCTCGGTGAACCACACGTGGTCGAAACCGAGCCCATCGGCAAGCGCCGCCTGTTCGACGGTTGCGGCGTAGACGTCGGTCATCGACAGCGCACTGTCGGGCGTCCGGCGGCAGTCGTACATCAGGCCGAAGCGGAAGGGAGGTGCCATCGCAACGGTCTACCCCATCGACCTGCCGGTCGCCAGGTGGCCAGGTCGCCGGGCCGGGTGCGGTTCTGTGGCCAGACGACCGATGTGTCGGTCGGCCACCAAATGGAACCACCGGCGGCCACGGGCTAACAAGGGACGGTGATCGATCTCTACGCAGACGCACCGGTGCCGGTCAGGACCGATCTGGCCCGGGCCCACCTCGAGACGGTCCGGCGGTGGGCGGCACCGGGCAATCACTGGACCGGTCGGCAGCGATTGGCCATGGTCGACCAGGTCAGGCGGGCCAGGGCCGCCGAGCCGCTGGCGCCGTGGATCCGGCCCACCTTGATCGAGGGCCTGGTCCATGGCCCGGCCGACGGCTCCGTCGAGGGTGATGCCGGGGCCCGACACGGCGAGACCGGTGCCAGGCTGCCCGATGCGGCCATCGACGCCGTCTGGCGACTGACCACCCACCCCGGGACCCTGACCGAGGACTGGTATCGCGACATCATCGACCGCGGCCTGACCCCGGAGCAGTACGTGGAGTTGGTGGCGGTGGTGGCCACCGCCAACTGCCTCGACGTTTTCGCGACGGCGATCGGTCTCGACCCGGTCCCGCTGCCGGGCCCCTCCGAGGGCCTCCCGGACGGTCGAGCGGTGGCATCGGCATCGGTGACCAGCCATTGGGTACCGACGGTCCAGGGCGGCGGGGCCAACGTCGGCAAGGCGTTGAGCGCGGTGCCGGTGGCCATGGGGGCCTGGCAGTTGTTGTCGGCCGCCCAGTACGTACCGCCGGAGGCGCTGGTCAAGGATCTCAATTGGAGCCGGGGGCCGTTGGATCGTATGCAGGTGGAGCTGCTGGCCGCTCGGACCTCGCTGCTGAACGAGTGTTTCTATTGAACGACATCCCATGCGATGCTGCTCGGTCTGAGCGGCGCAGCCTCCGAACGCGACACCGATCTCCAGGTCGTCGCCGGACCGGGCGATGGCGGTGTTGCCGCCGGCGCCCTTCTGACCAACTTCGCCGAGCAGGTGCATCACCGATCGGTCGACGATGCCGGTCGCAAGGCGATCATCGAATCGGTCGGAACCGACGGCCTGGTCGATGCGGCCGCGGTCTGCGCCAACTTCAACATGATGGTTCGCATCGCCGATGGAACCGGGACCCCACTCGATACCGGCTCGGTCTCGATGTCGGAGCGACTGCGGGCCGAGCTCGACCTCGACAAGCTGGCGAGCAGGCGGCTGGCATCGGCGACCGGCGGCGGTGAAGAGCGGCACCGTGCCGGCCCGCCGTCCGGTGCTTCTCCCCGAAGCCCCGAACCCTAGACTCTGCCCGTGTCGAGCGACGAGAAATCACCGGCGGTTCTGTTCATCCACGCCCACCCGGACGACGAGTGCATCCTGACCGGTGCCACGCTGGCCAAAGCGTCGCACCTGGGCCTGGCGACCATCGTCGTCTACGGGACGAAGGGCGACGCCGGCGAGACCAGCGCCGAGCTTGGAGACCAGACGCTGGGCCAACGACGGGTGGGCGAGGCGATGGCGGCATGTGCCGACCTGGGCGTCGCCAGGGTGGAGTGGCTGCCGTACGCCGATTCGGGGATGGCCGGCACCGACACCACCGACAATCCCGAGGCATTCTCGAACGCCGATCCATCCATCGTTGCCGACTCGGTGGCCGAGCTGGTGGCCGCCGAGCACATCGTGGCGGTGGTCGGCTACGACGACAACGGCACCTACGGCCACCCCGACCACGTCCAGGTCCACCGGGTGGCGAACGAGGTGGCCAAGGCGCTCAACGCCCCATGGGTTCTGGATGCAACCTACAACCGGGAGCACCTGGCCTCGCTGCCCGGCGGCGACGGGACGCTCGACCCGGTGTTCGCCGCTGCTGAAGCCGATCTGACCCACTTCGTCGCCGGCGAGAAATGGCTCAAGGCCAAGATCACCGCGGTGTCGAACCACCTCTCCCAGGTGCCGGACGACTGGGACGCCGACAACCCCGACCTCGAGGGTTTCCGAGAGCGTTTCGGCACCGAGTGGTTCATCGCCCGGTCGCCGAACGGCGCCACCGACCTCGGGCCCCTGAACGACCTCCTCACGCCGAAGGCCCTGTGGACCGAACGGGTGGCCGAGGAGTTCGACTCCTCGGCCAGCATCACGTAACGGAATCCGGCGGGATCCCCGGCGCCCGACCTCGGGCCGGGGAAACCTTCGGCCCAGCCTGGCGGCCCGGTCGCTAGATTTTGGGGCCTCGATCTCGTGATTTTGTGTCAGGTTTTCGATGCCCCAAGAATCTTGAGGTGCCCGAAGGGCACACCTAGACTCCTGGTGAGGGGGAGCGCTTTGGCCGAGGCGGCAATCAGCACCGAGGGGTTGACCAAGGACTACGGCGGCACGTTGGGGCTGGACGGCCTCGACATGGAGGTCGGCGTCGGCGAGGTCTACGGGTTCCTCGGTCCCAACGGTGCCGGGAAGACCACGGCCATCAGGCTGCTGCTCAACCTGATCCGACCCACCAGTGGTCGGGCCACGGTGCTCGGCCTCGATGCCCAGACCGAGAGTGTCGCCCTCCGCCGACGGCTCGGCTACCTGCCGGGCGATTTCCTGGTCGATGGCCGCCAATCGAGCCGGGAGCTGCTCTCCTACCTCGGCAACCTGCGGGGCGGGATCAGCCCGGGACGAGTGGAGGAACTGGCCCAGCGCCTGGACCTCGACCTCGGCGTCCGGATCAAGACGCTGTCGAAGGGCAACCGCCAGAAGGTCGGACTGATCCAGGCCGTGATGCACGACCCGGAACTGCTGATTCTCGACGAGCCGACCAGCGGCCTCGATCCGTTCCTCCAGCACGAGTTCGTCTCCCTGGCCCGCGAAGCGGCGATGGACGGGCGGACCGTGTTCATGTCCTCGCACGTGATGAGTGAGGTCCAACAGACCGCCGACCGGGTGGGGATCATCCGTGACGGTCGGATGGTGACCGTCGAGGGTGTCGAAGAGCTCCGGGAGCGGTCGATGCGGAAGGTGTCGATCCTGTTCGGCCATCCGGTCCGACCCGAGGACTTCGCCGGTGTCGACGGCCTGAGCGACGTCCGGGTGATCGGCCGTTCACTGTCGTGTCGCCTCGACGGTCGGGCCGACGCCCTCGTCAAGGAGGCGGCCCGTCACACGGTCGTGACCCTGTCGGTGGAGGAAGCGGACCTGGAGGAGCTCTTTTTCCAGTACTACGACAGGAGCCGACCGGCCGATGATGCTGCGTAACGCCTTCACCAAGTGGTTGTGGGATGCCCGGCGATCAGTGCTGGTGTGGGCCCTGGCGGTGGCCGTCGTTGGCGGCGTCTACGCCGCATTCTGGCCGACCATCGACAATCCGAACATCCAGGAGGCCCTCGAGAGCTACCCCGAGGGTCTGCTCGACGCCCTCAACTACAACGACATGTCAACGCCTGCCGGCTACCTCACCGCCAGCGTGTACGGGCTGCTCGTCGCCGTCCTGTTGCTCGTCTATGCCGTGTCGGCCGGGACGAGGACGATCGCCGGCGACGAGGAGGCAGGCACGCTCGATCTCATCATCGCCCACCCGGTGAGCCGGACGAGGCTGGCCCTGCAGCGCTTCGCCGCGTTCCTGGCCACCGTGGTCATCATCACCGTTGTGTTCTGGCTCGTCATGCTGGCCCTGATCGCCCCGGCCGGTCTCGATGGCATCTCGGCCGGGCAGTTCGCAGCCATGCACCTCCACCTCGCCCTGTTCACCGCCTTCTTCGGTGCGCTGGCCTTCGCCGTCGGCGCCGGCACCGGCAGCCGGCCGCTCGCCCTCGGCGTCGGTGCCGCAGTGGGCGTGATCGGCTATTTCGCCAGCGGGATCATCCCCCAGGTGGAGGGGTTGGAATGGGTGGAGAACCTCTCGCCGTTCAACTGGCTGATCGGCAGTGATCCGCTCCGCAACGGCGTCGACCTCGGCGACAGCCTGCTCATGGCCGGTTTGGTGGCAGTGCTGGTGGCCGCCGGCATCCGGGCCTTCGATCGCCGCGACATCGCGGTCTGAGTCGAGATCGTCGCGGACTGAGACCGGAACCCGGGTGATGGCCCGATCCTTCCCGTCGACGACTCAGCGACCGTTGACCGACCAGTGCCACGGCTCACTTGGCAGATTGAACAGGCCGTAGTTGGCGGCGTTGGCCTTGAGCCAGTTCCAACCCCCGCCGGACCGGCTGCGAATCAGCCTGCCGTTGTGGGTGAAGTCGATGGCCTTTCCCTGCTCGTGCTGGGATCGGCCGGGCCGAGCGGTCGGGGGGCGGCAGCGGCTCGACGGCATGTCGTAGATCGCATAGCTCGACGTACCGCAGTTGTTGCGGCGGGTGGCGATCTGGGCGGCCGGGTCGCGATAGCCGCCGCCGGCCAGGTCCACACCGGCGGCCGCGGCGTCGGCGAGGAGCCGGCGAACGTTGTCGACGATGTCGACGTGGACTTCGATGCCTTTGCCGGCCGATCGAATATTGGCCCCCGTGACCCCTCCGGAGCCTGACGACCTGGAGGCCGAGCTCGGCGGCGGGGCCGGGGTGCTTGCCAGCTGGGCCACCAGTGCGTCGGTCTGCGAGGCATCGGCGCCGGCGCTGGACTCCTCCCCCAGCCTGGCCAGCGCCGCCCGCTCCGACAACAGGTGGTCCAGCCGGGATTCGGCGGCGGCGGCGAGCTCACCCTGGGCCGCCCGGTCCGCTTCGAGTTCGGCCAGCTCCTGCTCGCTCTGGGCCTGCGACTGCTCGGCAAGGGCAACCGCCTCGGTGGCGTCGGCTCGTCTGGCCGTGAGATCCTCCCGGACCCCGGCCAGCGTGTTCACGTAGTCGATGTCGGATTGTGTGGCCTTGGCCAGCATGGCCTGCATCCGGATCGCCTGGTTGGGATCGGTTCCGACCACCATCACCGCGGCTTCGATCACCTCACCCTTGAACGACCGGATCGCCTGGTCACTCAAGCCGTATTCCAATTCCAGGACCGTCGCTTCGAGCTCGGTGACGTCTTCGGCGGCTGCGGAGGCGATGGCCTGGGCTGCGCCCAGCTGTTTGGTGGCGATCTCCACCTTGGCCGACTGGGCGTCGATATCGCTCTGGACCGAGGCGAGCGCACTGGTCAGCTCACCGAGCTGGGCGTTCGCCGCATTGACCTGGCGGGATTTGGCCCGCTCCGCCGCTTCGATCTTTGCCTGGGCCGCAGCGGAGGTCGTTGTGCCGTTGGCTGCGGTGGTGGCCGACCCGGCGGAGGTGGGCGGGGTCGATGAAGCAGCCGTCGACGAGGACGAACCGGTCGTTGCCGTGCTCCCCTGGGGCTGGGCCGTTGTCGCCGGGGCTGAACTCGCCGCAGCGGTGGTGGGCGGCGCGGTCGTGGTGTTGGCCGGAGCGGTGGTCGACGACGTGGGGGCGCCGCTGGTGGTTGTCTGGGCCGCTGCCGGGAGCGTGGCCAGGCCGACTGCGACTGCGAGCGCGGAGAATCCAGCCGCTCGCAGGCCCCGCTGCCGAGACGTTGAAACCCTGCCATCCCGAACCACGCCTGGCCGGCGCACGGGACCTGACTCCGCCGAGTCGTCGCGTTGTGTGACAACCATCGACAAGGGACTGTAATGGCGCCGAGACACAGTTGCGAGGCATCTACCCAAGAACCTCTCGAGACAGATGTCGACCAAGGTGACGTCTTGGCTGTATCCCTTTCGACGATCGGAACCGCCGCGTAGGATGCGTCGGCGAGGATTCAGCAACCAGCGAATCCCTGCAACCGATTGTCGGCCTGCTGCGTTTGGCCCTGGCCGCGGTCTGGTCGGTCTGGTTCCTGGATGCCGGTGCCGGCTGTAACGACTGGGGTGACCTGCTGCTGAACTGTTCCTGGCTGCGATCTCCAACGTGTCGTGTTTCCCGATCGTCAGGATGCTCCCCACCCGCTACCGCGAGCTGTTCCGGGGCGGGCTTCAGTCGGTGCCGAGCGGCCAGGTCGAGGCCGGCCGGGAGGCCATCCGCAACATGATCCCATCACTGGTCGGCCAGTTCATCAGCCTGTTCAAGGACACGACGTTGGCCGGGGTGGCATGGGGCTGTTGGAACTTCTGAAGGCGGCCGAGGCCTCGACGGCCCAGGAGGCTCTCCGAGGCCAGGGCCTGATCGCCGAGAGCCTCGTCTTCGCACTCTTGCTGTTCTGGGCCGGGTCATACACGATGTCCCAGGAGAGCCGGCGTCTCGAAACACGGCTAGGAGTTGGTGAGCGATGACAAACGAGAACGAGCCCGGCGCGCCGGCCGACACCGTCACCGGCGAGGTCTTTGCCGATGCCACCCAGCTCGGCCGGGGCGTCGAAGCGATGATCGAATTGCAGGGCGTCGTCAAGCGTTTCGGCGACTTCACCGCCTTGAACGACATCGACCTGGCGGTCGCCCCGCAGGAGGTGGTTGTGGTCATCGGTCCCTCCGGGTCCGGCAAGTCCACCCTGATCCGATGCATCAATCGTCTGGAGGCGCACGACGAGGGCCGGATCGTCGTCGACGGTGTTGAGCTGACCGATGACCCGCGGAACATCCAGGCAATCCGCAAGGAAACCGGCATGGTGTTCCAACAGTTCAACCTCTATCCGCATCTGACCGTGCTGGACAACATCACGCTGAGCCCGAGATTGGTCAGGGGTCTGAGCAAGGCCGACGCCGAAGCCAGGGCCATGAAACTGCTGGAGCGGGTACAGATCCCCGAACAGGCAAACAAGCGGCCGGGGCAGCTGTCAGGCGGTCAGCAGCAGCGGGTGGCGATCGCCCGGTCGTTGGCGATGGAGCCCAAGGTGATCCTGTTCGACGAGCCGACCTCGGCCCTCGATCCGGAGATGATCAACGAGGTGCTGGAGGTCATGACCGACCTCGCAACCGAGGGTATGACAATGATCGTGGTGACCCACGAGATGGGCTTCGCCCGGCAGGTCGCCGACCGTGTGGTCTTCATGGCCGACGGGGAGATCGTCGAGGTGGGCACCCCCGAACACTTTTTCACCAACCCCACCGAGCCCCGAACTCAGGCGTTCCTGTCGCAGATCCTGTAGCGGTCGTCTCAGTCCCGCCCCCGCCGGACCACCACCAACGTGGCATCGTCGCGCAGTTGGGCACCCGTCAGCTGCAGCAGATCCTCGATGATGGCCCGGGCCGGGTGGGGCGAGCGGCCGCCCGGTCCGGGATGTTGCCAGGTCCGCACCGTTTCGCCGAGCGCGACGTAGCGCTCCGGCCGCCACCCCCGAGGTGGCGGCGGCCCGGAGGCCGTGGCCCCGGGCATCGAGCACGGCGACGAACGCCCGGTGCCCGTCCACCGCGTAGTCGAACAGGTCGCCTCCGGTTTCGTAGGCCGGCTCCACTGCGGCCGAGATCGAGATGCCCGATGTGACGAACTGCGTCGGCGGCAGGAGGGCGGACTGCATCTCGGCCGGCAGAGACATCGCCTCCCGGCGTCTCCGGAGGTTGATGAGATCGGCCACCGGCTCGGCGGCCCGGACGGTAAGGGCCAGGAGCCCCGACAGTGACGCAGCGACCGCAGCCGCCGGATCGTGCTGGTTGCGGTCGGCCTGGCCGGACGGCGCGATCGTCACGAAGCCGATGGCGTCACCATAGATCCGCAGCGGATGATGAACGGGAAACCGGTGCTCGAGACTCGACAGGTCCTCGGGGTCCACTGCGATCGCGTCTCCGGTTCGAACCGAGCCGAGCCCACGCCATTGACGGTCCCACAGCCAGACATCGATGTCGCCGGCGATGCCGGTGATTCGCTGCAGCTCGGTGAGCAACTCCGGGAGCGGTCGCCCGACACAGGCCTGGGCCAACAGCTCGACGTCGCTCAGGTCGGTCATCGTCTGCGAATCATGGTCGAGCTGGTGGGACAAACAAGCGGTGCCGCACGCCCGCCGGGTGGACCACTAGGGCCGGGCCACAACGGCGGTGACCGTGGTCAGGCCGCCCGAGCCCTCCACCACAATCGACTCGGCCAGGGACTGCACGATGGCCAAACCTCGACCTCGACCGGAGTAGGCTGCCGGCATCGTCGGGTCGGCAGTGAATCCGGGGCCGGGGTTGGTGACCGAAATCTCCACCTGCGGTCCTTGGCGACGAACCGACAGCGTGATCGTATCGGCGACCCCGGATGCTTCTCTGGCGTTGGTCAGCAACTCGGTCGTCACCAGCGACACCACCGACTCCAGCGCCACCAACCCTCGCCGCTCGAGCCAATCCGCCAGATCCTGCCGAGCAGCACCGAGGTCGACCGACGCCGCCGTCCATGACCGCTCCAACCGAGCGGCGGTCGAGGAGGAACCCTCGGTTGCCTCGTTGCGGGACACCGCCAGGAGGGCCACGTCGTCCTCCCGGTCGACGTCGACGACCTCCGCCACAACCTCGTCGACGATACTGTCGGCGCCGTGCCGGGCCGACCCGTGGTCGGCGACGTCGAGTCCTGCCAGGAAGCCGTCGAGCCAGGCCTCCCCGGCGTCGACCGGTTGTCGGCGTCGCTCGATCAAGCCGTCTGTGAACAGCAGCAGGGCCTCGTCGGGCCCGAAGGAGAACTCGTGTTGGCCGAAGCAATGAGCGCGCAGACCCAGCAGGGGGTCGCCGAGCCGCCCGATCGGCGCCACCGCACCAGGGGACAACAACCGGGGCAACGGATGCCCGGCGCTGGCCACCGTCCCCCGGTCTCGCTGCGGTTCAAGCAGCAGATAGGCGCACGTCACGAGGCGCTGACGGTCCGAACCCATGAGGTACCGGTTGACCGAGGCCAGCAGCTCGGCCGGAGGCAGGCCTTCCATGGTGAGGGCTCCGACCGCGTGGCGGAGCCTGGTGGCGACCCTCGTGGCTTCGAGGTCGTGACCGACGACGTCAGCGATGACCACCCCGACGGCACCGTCGTCGCGCACGACCACGTCATAGATGTCGCCGCCGACCCGCTGTGAACGATTGGGGGCCAGATACCTGGCGGCGAACGCCAGCCCGGGGGCCGACGGCAACGCCGATGGGATCACCAGCAGCTCCAGGGTTTTGGCGTGGTCCTCGGCCCGATCGAAGCGGTGGGCCTGGACCAGAGCCTGGGCGGTGAGCGCCATCAGCCGATCGGTTGGGCCCGGGAGCCGACCGGCCGGAAGTGGTTCTGCGAAGCCGAGGCCGACCGATGCCCGCAGCCCCAACGACTCGTCACCGATCGGGATGGCGGCGAAGGCATGCAAGTTCAGCTGCTCCACCGCCTCGGCCATGGCCGGCCAGGCGGCGAACCCGGCGGGATCCGCCACGATCACCCGCTCCTGGTGCACCGCAGCGTGGACCATCGGCACCGGCGTGTCGACCGGGGCGGTGGCCCAGGCCGCAGCGACACCGTCGATCACCCCCGGGCCGTGGTGGAACGAGACCTCACCGGTCCCGGCGATGGCCAGCGAAATCATGCTGGCACCGACCACCGCCGAGCCGTGCTCGACGAGGGCCTGGGCCGTTGCTTCGATCCCGGCCGCCTTGTTGGCTGCCGAGGCAACACGGGACAGGCTCTGTTCGAAGCTGTTCTCCCGCTGCTCGACTTCCAGCCGCTTTTCGAGGCGGCAACGATTCCGGTGGGAGGCCAACTGGGCCTCCAGAGATTCGGCGATGTCGGCCAACATGGAGAGCTCGGTGTCGGTCCAGACCCGCGGGCCGTTGTCGATGGCGCACAGCGCGCCGAGGATCGCCCCGTCCTGATCGCGGATCGGCATCCCAGCGTAGGCGCCGATGCCAAGCGCATCGTTGCCAGGGTGGTTTCGGGTCCACTCGTCGTTGGCGCTGTCCTCGACCACCAGGCCGGCGTCGGACTCGATGACTCCCCGACAGTACGAGAGCTCGAGCGGTATTCGTCGCTGCTCGGCAAGCTCGCCGGTGAGGCCGTGGGCGGCGTGGAACCGTTGTTCCCGGTCGTCGACAACGGAGAAGAGGGCCATCGGTGTGCCGAGCGCGATGCCGGCCATCCTCGCATAGCGATCGAGGGAGGCGAAACCGCCTGACTGCTCGTACCAGCGGATGGCGGCCAGCCGTCGCGGGTCGCCCAGTATGGCGGCCGCCGGCGAATCCTGGGGACCGATCGCATGGTGGCTCACAGAGAAAGACTATTGCCGGATGCACCGGTCGTCGTCGATCGCACGTCAGTCCGACGGGCCTGCGTTCTCGATGTGGGACCGGACGAACCATTGGAACAACTCCAGCTTGGCAAGCTGACCGATGAACAGATCCTCGGTGACCGGGTCGAGATCGGCCGATTTGGTCGTCGCCGATCGATGGTCTGCGACGATGCCGCCGTAGACCGAATCGAGGGCCTGGAGGTGAGCGACGACGGTGCTCCGGCCAACCGGATAGTCGTCCCAGGTTCGGCGCTTCACCACGTTTCCCGGGGTGCCGTTCGGGGTGCCACCGAGGGTGGCGATACGTTCGGCGATCTCGTCGGTCATGGCTCGAACGGCCTCGACCTGATCGTCGAGCATTTCGTGGACGGCGATGAAGTTCATGCCGGTCACGTTCCAGTGGATGTGTTTGAGTGTCAGCTGCAGGTCGATCATGGCGACCAGTCGATCCTCGAGCACGGTGACTGCTTTCCGGGCGTTGTCCACTTCGAGTCCCGGTACCGTTTCGTGGGCCATCATTATTCCTTTCGTTGTCTTTCGTGTTTGCGACATGCCCACCCGATTGGCCTCTCAAACGGATATCTTGGACATCCCTGGTGATGTCCGGCCGGTGGGCTTCGGCGCCTCGAGAGGCGTGACAAAGGGGAGTGCGTCGTGAACGTTTCCGTGGCGAATCACGGTGTCGAAACCATCGCAGTGGTCACCGGCGAGGTCGATGCCGACAACTGCTCCGCGCTGACTGGGGCCATCCTCGAGCAGCCCGAGCTCAGCGCCAGCCTTGTCATCGACCTGTCCGGGGTCTCATTCATCGACTCGTCCGGCATCAGTGAGCTGCTTCGCATTCAGAAGGCGGCCCAAGCCGACAATCGCTCGTTACGGATCAAGGATCCGTCTCCAGCCGTTCATCGGGTGCTGGAGATCACCGGCCTCCTGGGCACACTCGGCCTGGCCTGAACCACCAACCACACCCGCACATCCCGCAGACGGGTCGCGACCTCGTCCACGAAGCCGGCGGGGACCATCAGAACGTCCGACGGGCAGGTCACAGCGAGCAGACCGGTACCGGCGGCGACGAGCGAGCCGGCCGAGCCATGGTCGAACACGATATTCCTGGCATCGGCCGGGACCCTCCGAGGGTCGGTGCCACCGGTCGCCCCGCGGCCAGGAAACGGCGTCGGGTCTCCGGTCCCCCTCTGCATTCCGTAGACTCGAGCCATGACCGAGGTCCGCGAAACGAAGTTGCCCGGCGTCGGCGTTCGATACGAATTCACCACCGATGTCGGCCAGGACATGGGGGTCATCGTCCACCACGACGGTCGGCGTGAGGTCCTCGTCTATGACGGGCCCGACCCGGACTCGTGCTCCTCGATCGTCAACCTCTCCGAGGCCGACACACAAACCCTCGGCGAGATCCTCGGGGTGAGCCATGTCACCGAAACCGTGGCTGCGGTCCGCCACGAGATCGAGGGTCTGGCCATCGAATGGATGGAGCTGTCATCGGGTTCCTCGGCCATCGGCGCCACGATCGGCGACGGGGCCTACCGAACCGAGACCGGCGCCTCGGTCGTTGCGGTGATCCAGGGCGGCCGGACGGTGCCGGCCCCCGGACCCGACTTCACGTTCTCCGCCGGTGATGTTGCCGTGGCGGTTGGCACGCTCGACGGCCTGGCCGCACTCAGAACCCTCCTCAGCAGCTGACCCCACCGATGATGATCGCCGCCGGATCGGCCGAAACCGCACTCGCGTTCGTCGAGGTCGGAGCCCTCGTCCTGGGCCTGGGCCTGCTGTCGCGAGTGGCGGGACGGCTCGGGGTCACCGCCGTTCCCCTGTATCTGATCGCCGGCCTGGCCTTCGGCGAAGGTGGTCTCCTCCGGCTCGACGTCAGCGAGGAGTTCGTATCGTTGGCGGCCGAGATCGGGGTCCTGCTCCTGCTGTTCACACTCGGTCTGGAGTACAGCGACGTCGAACTGCGGCACGGGCTCCGGACCGGTGTTCCCCCCGGCCTGGTCGATATGGTGCTCAACGCCGGAGCAGGCCTGGCCGCCGGCCTGGCTCTCGGCTGGTCGCCGCTGGCCGCGTTGCTCCTGGCCGGCGTGACCTGGATCTCCTCTTCCGGCGTGGTGTCGAAGGTGCTGGCCGACCTCGGCCGACTCGGCTTCCGTGAAACGCCGTCGGTGCTCAACCTGCTGGTCATCGAAGACCTGGCCATGGCGGTGTACCTGCCGGTGGTGGCAGCCCTCATCGTCGGGGGAACCGTCACCGAGACCCTGACCAGCGTGGCCATCGCCCTGGCCGTCGTGGCCGCCATCCTGTTGGCCGCCCTTCGCTACGGCGCCCACCTCAGCCAAGGCCTGGCCGACGGTTCGAACGAGGCATTGCTGCTGGCGGTGTTCGGACTGGTGCTGCTGGTCGCCGGTGTGGCCCAGAGCTTCGAGGTGTCGGGGGCCATCGGCGCATTCCTGGTCGGTCTGGCCCTCTCCGGTCGGGCTGAGGAGCGGACCATGGAGCTGATCACTCCCCTGCGCGATCTTTTCGCCGCCACCTTCTTCGTGTTCTTCTCCTTCCAGATCGATCCGGCCGACCTGATCGACGTCGCCGGCTGGGCGGTGCTGCTGGCGTCTGTCACGGCCATCACCAAGACGGCAACCGGGTGGTATGCGGCCAAGCGGATCGGTGTCGGCCGTCGGGGCCGGCTCCGGGCCGGGACCGTGCTGATCGCCAGGGGCGAGTTCTCCATCGTCATCGCCGCGCTGGGTACCGGTCTCGACGACGGCGCCCAACTGGGGGCCCTGGCCGCCGGCTACGTTCTCCTCACCGCCATCTTTGGACCGTTGGCCGCCCGCTATTCCGACCAGCTGTCCGAGCTTCGCCGCCCGGTGTCGCTCGGCCGTCGGCCATCGGCGGCCCTCGGCGGTTCGGCCGGGAGCGGCTGAGAGACGACGGGCCCTGGCCCCGGCAGCAAGCCGGTGCAGCCGAGGATCAGAGCGGCTTGAAGGTCGGAATCTCGTCGGCCAGCTCCAGCAGTTCCGGTGGCGGGTTGATCGGGGCCCGCAACTCCAAAACCCCACCGGCCTGCTCCACGCTGTCCTTGGCCCTGGCCAGCACCTCACCGATGCGCGGCTGCAGCGGGAACGATCCGGACAGGTCGACCAGCAGATCCGAGACCCCCTGATCGACGATGAGGTCGTGGAGGATTCGCTCCAGTTGCCGGACACCGGTTTCGTCAAGGGACTCGGTCACCCGAATGACAACACTACGGGTCACGCTGATTGCCGGCCTGCGGCGTTTGGAGGGCATCCCCGACCATCGTATCGCCGCCCCGCCGACGGATCCGGGACTGCCGAAGGCCACCGGGCCCACTCGATCCACGCCAGCACCGATGGGTCGAGGAGTCGAGGAGTCGAGGAGTCGACCGGAGGCGCCTCCCCCGCTGTCGATCAGCCGGCGGGGGCGCCGACCTCGGTCAAACGTGCCTGGGGCTGCCCCCACTGAGGCTCGGTCAGGCCTGGGCTTCGAACGTGAACACGGCGGTGGAGCTGTCGCCCTGGGCCGCAGCGTTGTTCTGCACGTCGACGGTGAAGCGGAACGTCCGCGAGGTGGGGTTGGCTGCGGCGCTGAACGTCGCCAGCCCGGATGCCCAGTTGGTGTGAGTGGTGGAGAAGTTGGCCAGCGTGTTGTTGAACAGCGTGCTGGTCGGCGTGAAGCCGGCGCAGCTCCCGAAGCTGCCGCCGGTGCCGACCTCGATGGTGGTGTTCAGGTAGGTGTCGAGGGTGCCGGTGCTCGAACCGTAGATCCTGACCGGTGCCGGGAGCTCCGTACCGGAATAGGTCACCGTGATGCACTCGACCACCGGCGTACCGGGCGACATGTTGGTGACGCTGAACATCGCCGAGCCCGAGTCGTCGTCGGTGAGCACGACGGTGCCGGTGGCAAAAGAGTTGGCGGAGCTGTCGGTGGTGTCGGTGAACGCGGCTTGACTTCGTCCGATGGTCAAGATGGTCACCATCAGGAGCGCTGCGGCCACGGCGCCGCCTCTCACGAGGTGCACAATCAGCGATACATGCGCTCTAGTCATGTCTTTGGTATCGGCGCCGCTTCGGGTCCCACCTAATGGTCCGATCGGCCCTGCGTGGCAGTGCTGAAAGCACCGTCATCCGGCCCGGGTTTCGATCAACGACGCCAGTTCCCCGCCGTCTGCCACGTG
Organism: uncultured Acidimicrobiaceae bacterium; assembly: GCA_947259095.1. GTDB lineage: Bacteria > Actinomycetota > Acidimicrobiia > Acidimicrobiales > SZUA-35 > JAHELU01. Next base: position 28,543 of record CAMYLA010000008.1, read on the forward strand.
CACCTGATTGCGACCGGCCCGTTTTGCACTGTAGGCCGCCTCGTCGGCTTTCTCCAGGAGGCGGTTGGCATCGACCGGACACCGCCCCATGGCCACACCGATGCTCATCCGAACCGGAATACTCTGCTCCGCCACTGCGATCGGTTCCTCGAATGCTTTCTGGATATGTTCGCCGAGCTCCCGGGCAACCGATGCCAGGTCACCGGTCACCAGCACCACGAACTCGTCGCCACCGAAGCGGGCCACCAGCCCCTTGCCGTTCAAAATGCTCTCCAGCCGGTTGCCGAGGGCGACCAGCACCTGGTCAGCCACCAGGTGTCCGTGGCTGTCGTTGATCTCCTTGAACTTGTCGAGATCGATGAACATCACCGCCATGGGTTCGTCTCCCCTGGCTGCGACCGTGAGCCGCCGATGCAGCTCGGCCCGGTTGGCCAGCCTGGTCAACGGGTCGTGGGTGGCCTGGAAACGGGCCTGCGCAAGATGGCGGGCCGCAGCCATGGCATGTCTGGCGTTTGCCGCCAGATCGCCGAGCGCTTCGGCGACCGATGCTTCGACCGGTTCCGGCGACCAGCCGGTGAGGACCGACCCCGGCAGGGGTCCGGCAACCGAAGCGCTCTGCAAGCTGAGCTTGTCCGGTCCCAGCCAGTGGGTTACGAGCACGGCCTCGTCATCCTCCAGCATGTCGGGAGTGGTGCCGAGCGGCACGAGGTCGGCGTCGCCGGCCACCGCAACCGACACACCGTCGACGGTGCCGGTGGCGGCGGTGAAGCCGAGCCTCGGGATGTGAGCCACACAGACTTCGATGATCTGGTCCAGTTCGGTCGCCCGCATAGCTCGCGATGCGTGTTCGATGGTCGAAACCCGATCGAGGCGCGACTCGCTCTCGGCGGTCAGCTCACCCTGGGCTCGCCAACCTTCCTGGAGCCAGCGGGCCAGAAGTGCAACGCTGGCCGCCACGGCCAGCATCACCGCCACCCGTTCGACGAGAAGTCCCCAGTCGGCCGCTCCGAGCGCGGGATTCATCCGGCCGGCCATCATGTAGCCGGCGGAACAGATGACCCAGGTGCCGACGACGGCGAGATCGTCGAGCCGAATCGAGGCCACAACGATCGGGACCACCAACAACGCCCACGATGCGGGCGAGACGTGAACTTCCATCGCCACGGCGAGGCCAACCGCGGCCGCAGTGTCCATGCCGTGCAGCAACAAGAGCTTCCAGGTTCTGCGGGCGGTGCCGGAGGCGGTGCCGAGCCTGCGGCCGAGCCAGGACAGGATCAGCGTCGCCAAACCGGTGGCGGCGGCGATGGTCAACATCTGGCCCAGATCGGCTCTGGCCCTGGTCGCCTCGAAGGTCAGCAGCGTCACGATCCCGACCGACGCGAGGATGGCCCGAACCACGTTCACCGCCTGCTCGACGCCGGTGGACGACGCCGTTACGGTGTTCATGGAGCGGCGCCCGCGAATCGGCGCTCGAGGTCGCTCCGGAAGAGCCAGCGTCGGGGTGTCGTCCAGCCGGCAGCACCGATCACGGCGACGAGGACAGCGAGGTTGAACCACCGTTCCCCATCGAGCCACAGGCTCGGCACACCGATGAACGGCACCACCATGACGCCGACACCGTTGATCTGATCAACGGCCACCAATTCGCCGTCGGCGGTGGGATTGGCGTCCCCCTTCGTCCGGTAGCCGGATCCGACCCGTTCCACGATCCGGTGAATGCGACGCTCACCGCCTACCTGGAAGTCGACAACGGCACCGACCGGCAGCGAGTCGTCCACATCGTCGAGAACAACGACGTCGGATGCCCGCAACGCCGGCGCCATGGAACCCGATGCAACAACAACCGATTGGAACCCGAACGCCGTCGGGGCCAGTGCCAACAGCGCCAGGCTGATCACCAGGGCCGAGACGAAGACCCCGATGGCATTGGCGGTCAGCCGCAACGAGAAGGCTGCGGCCGAAGGGGAGGTGATGACCCGGCCTCGGCCTGGATCGCCGATCACCCGGACCTGCCGAACCACTCGCGGTTTGCCGGGCAACGGGGGCGTCACGGTCGGCACCGGCCCAGAGGTGTCGAAGCGCCGCTCGAGGACGGCCGTGTCTATAGCACCCTGCACCTCCTTCAATCGGCCGACCGAAGCCGGATATGAGTCGACCGGCCCCCGGCCACCGACCAGGCCGCTCGGCCCACCTCCCGACCATCTGGACCCCGGATCGTCGAATTGCTCCGCGCCGGGAATCGAAGGGACTCGTCGGCCGCCTCCGGTCGGCGCAACCGCAAGCCGGTCAGCCCCTGGCGATCTCCCGGCGTCGCTCGGCGATCAACTCCTCGACCAGTTCCTCCGGGATCGGCTCGTCGATCGGAAACTTCAGCGCCCCCTTCGAGGTGGCGAAGCCTGCGACCTCCACTTGGAGCGCAGCCAGCACCTCGCCGCTGTGGGGCAGATAGCTGAGATGGTTCTTGAACGCGGCAAAGCCGGCAACCGGCCTACCATCGACCCGAAAAGCAGGAACCCCATAGGCCAGCCCCTGTTCCGCCTCCGGCACGACGCAGAGGATCGTCCGCCGCAGCGCCTCCAGGGTGGAGCGTTTCGGTTCCTCGAGTTGGGCCAGGTAGTCATCAACCTCAGCGGCGGCCATACCGAAACGGTAGCCCGTGTCGCCACTATTTGGCGTAGTGGGCCCGGCTCCTGATCGAATAGGTGCGAACCATGGCCAGGACCGCTTCCGCCACGTCGAGGTTGATCCTCTCGTGCAGGACATGAAGGCCCAGCGCATCTTTCAGGTCGTGCAGGTCGGCCTCGTCGCCGGTTGCCAGGATCTCGCCGGCGAACGACGGCAGCACGGTCAGTGCCTGCTCGGTCTCCGAGGCCAGGATCCGCCTGACCTCGGCCTGGATTTCGCACCCTTGGCCCATGACTCCAAGGTCTAGTCGAACCACCCGGCAAAGGGGAAGGGCCCTTCGTCATCTCCTGGCCGAGCACTACTTCCGGTGACCAACTGCGGCTCGGCCGGCTCAGGCCGACGGTGCAATCCGGCGTTGCGAGGCCGTTCGCCTTGCCCGACTCGGTGGGCCGCGCCAGAGTGGGACCAGGAGGTAATCGTGTCGAAATCAACCGTTCCCTCATCCGGGACAGACCCCGATTCGCCACCGGCCGGTGGAAACCAGGGAAAAAACCACATTCCCCAAAGCGACGGATCGGCCGTGGAGGAGGCGCTGCGGCGCGAACTCGAGGCCGAGCGGCGTCGTGGTCGGAAGCTGAAACGGCGCGACAACCGGGAGCGGGAGCTGCAGCCGTACCAGGTCGAGCTACTGAAACTCCAGCGCCACCTCGAGTTGCACAACAAGCGAATGATCGTGGTCTTCGAAGGCCGGGACGCAGCCGGAAAGGGCGGAACCATCCGGCGGGTCACCCGCTACATGAACGAGAAACACTACCGGGTCGTGGCGCTCGGCAAGCCGAGCGAAAAAGAGCGGAGCGAGTGGTACCTGCAAAAGTACGTGGCCGAGTTCCCTGCCGGTGGCGAGACGGTGCTGTTCGACCGCAGTTGGTACAACCGGGCCATGGTGGAACCGGTTTTCGGATTCTGCACAGACAAGGAGCACCGGGATTTCCTGCGGGGTGTGGTCGGGTTCGAGAAGGACCTGGTCCGCCAGGGCACAACGCTGGTCAAGCTCTACTTCTCGGTGACCAAGGAAGAGCAGCTTCGGCGGTTCGACCGGCGCAGGGACGACCCGCTCCGGCAGTGGAAGTTGAGCGAGATCGACGTCCAAGCGCAGGATCTCTGGGATGAGTTCACCGAACGCAAATACGAGATGCTGGACCAGACCCATACCAGCGCCGCGCCCTGGACCATCATCCGCTCGGAGAGCAAGCATCGAGCTCGGCTGAATGCCATGCGTGTGATCCTGGCCGCCGTCGCCTACGAGGATCGAAGCCCAGATGTGGATTTTGTTCCCGATCCCGAGATCGTCGTGTCCGGGGCCCATGAGGTCGAGTTGATGGAGGCGGACCGGATACGCCGGGGCAAATTCAGCGGGTGAGCAAGCGTTCAAGGTTGAAGAAGACCATCTACGAGCCCGAATTGGCCCGGCTGCAGCGGGAGCTGATCAAGCTGCAGGAAGCCGACCGAACGGGAACGCACCCAGTGGTACTTCCAACGGTATGTCGGTCACCTCCCGGCCGCCGGTGAGATCGTTCTCTTCGACCGGAGTTGGTACAACCGGGCCGGCGTCGAACAGGTGATGGGGTTCTGCACCGAGGGCGAGTACTGCCGGTTCCTCCGGTCGGCCCCGGAGTTCGAACGCATGCTGATCGACGACGGCATCATCCTCATCAAGTACTGGTTCTCGGTCAGCGACGAGGAACAGGAACGACGCTTCGCCGACCGCATCGCCAACCCGGAAAAGCGGTGGAAGCTGAGCGAGATGGACCTCGAGTCCCGGATCCGGTGGGTCGACTACAGCCGGGCCAAGGACGTCATGTTCGAACACACCGACGTAAAGGACTCGCCGTGGTGGGTGGTCGATGCCGACGACAAGCGGCGAGCCCGCTTGAATTGCATCCAACACCTCCTGGAGACCGTCGCCTACGCAGATGAAGAAACCGAGGCGCTGGAACTGCCGGACCGCCAGAAGGCGGACTACGACCGGCCACCGATGTCGTCGCAGACCTTCGTCGAGAACCACTACCCCAAGTGAGCGGCCACCGTCAGCCGGTCTGACCTGCCCTACCGGCCCGGTCCGAGCAGATGATGGGCCGGTGGGCTGCGGGTTGGTGTAGGTCACGTCGACAGGACGACGGAGATGGGATCGGGGTACCCGAGGTGGTGGATGCGACCGAGACGAGCCATGTTCTCGAATGCCGCGGCCTGACCAAGTCCTTCGATGACATCGATGCGGTGAAGAAGGTCGGGTTCCACATCGCCGCGGGCGGCACATCGGGCTGGTGCCCCAGGACCTCGCCATCTACCCAGACCTCAGTGCCACCGAGAACCTGACCTTCTTCGGCAGGCTCTACGACATGTCCGGCCAGGATCTCAAGCGTCGGGTGGCGGAAGTACTCGACATCATCGGCCTGGCCGATCGGGCCGATGAGCGATCCGACCAGTTCTCGGGTGGAATGAAGCGGCGGCTCAACATCGGCATCGGCCTGCTCCACACCCCCCGCCTGCTCCTGCTCGACGAGCCGACGGTCGGCGTCGACCCGCAGAGCCGCAACGCCATACTCGAAAGTGTCGAGCAGCTCGGGCAGGAAGGTATGGCAGCAACTCCTGCTGTTCGTGTTCCTCACCTCCCTCACCGCCTCGGCCGCCCTCATCCAGACTCGACAGCTCGGCCTGGCCAGACGAATGGTGGCAACCCCGACCTCGGTCGGCACGATCCTGATCGGGGAGAGTCTCGGCCGGTTGGCGGTGGCCCTGCTCCAGGGCGTGTTCATCATGATCGGCACGCTGGTACTGTTCGGGGTCGATTGGGGCCAGCCGCTGGGAGCGGTCATCATCGTCGTCACCTTCGCCCTCGTCGGTTCCGGTGCGGCGATGCTGATGGGGTCGCTGTTCAGCAACGACCAGCAGGCATCGGGAGTGGCGGTGATGCTCGGCCTCGGGCTGGCCGCCCTGGGGGGCTGCATGATCCCGCTCGTCGTGTTCGAGGTGTTCGCCCCCACGCTGTGGCGGGTGGCCCACATCACCCCCCATGCCTGGGCCCTGGAGGCGTTCGACGCCCTGATCGTCGACGACGGAACCGTGATCGACATCCTCCCGTTCGTGGCAATCCTGCTCGGCTACGCCGTCGTGTTCTACGGTCTCGCCACATGGCGCCTCTGAGCGGTGCTCACCAGCTGAGTCGAGCCCGAGCGCCCCCGCTCGATGCCGGTCGTCGAACCGAAGCGGTCGATCTACGATCGCAGCATGGATCAACGAACCGAGAAGCTGTGGGCCAAGCAGAACCAGCATGAGGGCGACCGGCAACGACTGTTCTCGGCGGTGGCCGGCGAGGTCGACGCCGCCAAGGTGCTGTACCCCGGATCCTACGTCGACGTCGCTGCATCGTTCGCGTTCCCCGAGGTGACCTATGTCGACACCGATGATCGGGCCAACAGGTTCTTCGCCGACGTCGACGGTGTCGCTGAGATCATCGCCGAGGCCGCAGGCTGGACCGACGGGCGCAGGTTCACCTTTCTCCACCGTGACTATCGGGACGATCTCGGCTTGCCCCTCGACTCGTTCGATCTGCTCATCTCGCTCTACGCCGGATTCATCTCCGAACACTGCACCCGGTACCTCAAGGTCGGCGGGAAGTTGCTGGTCAACCCGAGCCACGGCGACGCAGCGATGGCCTCGATCGACGACCGCTACCGGCTCTCCGCGGTCGTCACGTCGGAAGACGGTCGCTACCGGGTCAGCCGGTCCGGGCTCGACGGGTACCTGATTCCGAAGCGGGAACAGCAGATCACCCGGGAGTTCCTCCACGAGTTGGGGAAAGGGATCGGCTACACCAAAGCACCGTTCGCCTACCTCTTCGAGCGGGTCGGCTGAGGGGCCAGGCCCACCACGAACAGCACCGGGTCGGGACCGCGGTCGCAAGGCCGCTTCCGGCCTTGCGACCGTTGGAGCCGGCCGGATCTCTGTGGCCGGAAGGCCCGGGGTAAGCTGATCCTATGGTGCTCAGCGCTGGTTGGGCCAGGCGTTGCGTGGTGACTGCGGTGGCCTTGGCTGTGTTCGTGGCCGCCGGCTGCAGCGTCGAGAGCAGTGAGGCCGGCGTTTCCACCCCCATCACAGCTCCCGTCGCCACCGAGTCGGCCTCGACGGCCACCGCTCCTTCGACCACCGCCGAGGCTGCGACGACGAGCTCGACCGCCCCGACATCGACCACCTCGTTGTCGACGACGGCCGGTGAGGAGCCCACCTCGACCTCGACCACGACCTCGACCTCGACCTCGACCTCGACGGCAAACTCGCAGCCCAGTGAACAGACCTGCACCGTCCATGACGATCGGGAGCGGTGCTGGCTCCTGCAGGTGCCGTCAACTGCGGCCGGTCCGGCGCCCCTCGTGATCGACTTCCACGGCTGGACCAGCAATGCCCGGTCCCAGCGTTCCTTCTCGGGTTTCGACGAGCTGGCCGAACGTGAGGGGTTTTTTGTCGTGTGGCCCGACGGCTACCGGACTTCGTTCAATGCGGGCGGCTGCTGTCCTCCGGCGAACAACGCCAACGTCGACGATGTCGACTTCACCCGGCTGCTCGTGTCGACCGTCTCCGCAGACCACGAGATCGACCTCGACCGGGTCTACGTGACCGGGTTGTCGAACGGCTGCGCCATGGCGCAGCGGATCGCAGCCGACGCCAGCGACCTGGTTGCCGCTGTCGCCTGCATGTCGCTCTACCTGCTCGATGAGGTCGACTCCGGCTACACCGCAGTCCCGGTGATGGCTCTGCACGGCACGAACGATGCTGTCGTCGCCTACGAGCCATCGATCATATTCGACGGTGCGGAAAAGAACTTGTCGACCTGGGCTCGGTTGAACGGCTGCAGCGGTGAGCCGGCCGAGACGTGGCGATCCGGCGCCAGCGTCGCCATGACGTACCAGACCTGCGACGGTGGCTCCGAGGTGTCGCTCGTCACGATCGACGGCGGTCGTCATCTCCTCTACGGCGATGCGGGAACCGACATCGACACCACCCGGTTGGCCTGGGACTTCATGCGGCGGTTCACGAACAACACGTGAACCGAGCGAGGGTTCCCGGATGGTGAGGCTGGCGCCTCAGGTTCCGCATCCGCACATTCGTGATCGAAGACTCGGACGGAAGGGATACGGCGAGCGTCCTGTTCGAGAGGGGCTGCTTGTGACAGTGCGGCGGTGGCCAGGTCCGCCCGGCTCGCCATCGATACACTGAATCGACCATGAGGACGGCGCCCGAAACCGGAGTCCGATTCGATCCACCAGTACCGTCGGCGACCGTGCGAACCGATCCGGCTGTCTCCACGCGACCGGCGCCGTGAGTTCCGACTACGACCCGGCTGCGCTGGCCGGCACCGGCCGCCACCTCTCGAAGCAGGAACTGAGGACCTGGACCCGTCTCCTGGACGCCGGGAGGTTGCTCGAGGAGATCTTGGCCGGACACGTCAGCCACCATCACGGCATGTCTCACAGCGACTACGAAGTGTTGGTTCGCCTCGACGGGGCCGGCGGAGAGATGCGCATGACGACGTTGGCCGAGCAGGTGGTCTCGTCGGCCCAGAAGCTCACCCACACGGCCAACCGCCTCGAGAAGCGCGGCTGGATCGAGCGTGTGGCCGTCGAGGACGACGGGCGAGGCCTGATGGCCACGCTGCTCCCCCCTGGCCGGTCCGCCCTCGAGGCGGCGTCGGGCGAGCACGCCGAGCTAATCAAGAGATTCCTTCTCGATCTCCTCACCGCCGACGAGCAGCGGTCCATCGCCGACGCGTTGGACCGGGTGGCAGACCACATGCGCCTCCATCGTCGCCGGGAGCCGTGCCCGCGCTGTGATCGCGCGGTGCCCGAAGCCCCCGAGCCCGACTGAGCCGATCGCTCAATTCACCAAAGATGTCTTCTTCCGGCGATATCGGAGCGGTTTGCCGGTACGGCTCCCGGTTTCAGCCAGCTCGGCGTAGAGGTGGTCGATCTCCAAGGGCGTCAGTGCTTCAAGCTTGCGGCGGCCCGGCCGGAACTGATCCGCACGACAGCGACTTCGGTCGCTCGACCTGGCCGTCGTGTGTGCCTTGATCTGGTCTTTCGGTCCGGGCAGTTCCGGCCAGTCCGAGCCGGCCAGTAGACAGACGGGAATTGCTGGGCCACATTGTGAGGATGACCCTTGGGCCGAAGATGACTCGATTGACGGTCCGCGAGATCATGACGTCGCCGGTCACGACGCTCCCAATGCACGCAACCGTCAAAGACGCCCGAGCAACCATGCTCAACAACAGAGGGTCCGCGCTCCCGATCGTAAATTCCGAGGAGCACCTCGTGGGGATCGTGACCAAATCTGATCTGGTTGCTTCAGTGACGGACAACGTGCCCATCGCAGTACTGATGACGAACAAGGTACTGACCTGCAGCGCTGACACATCGGTGTGGGCTGCAGCACGGCAAATGCGGACCGCGAATGTACATCATCTCGTTGTGGTCGCCGATGTGATGACCGTCGGGATCGTAGGCGTTTTCGATCTACTCAAGCTTTTCGACGAACTCGAACCTCGGAACTCAACCGAAGACTGACGTCTACGACCTTCGCGTCATCCTCGGCGCCGTGGCCGTGCTTGGGGTGTTGACCGTGGCAGGGCTTCTTGTCCTGTGGCCCGATGGCATGGGCCGGTCGGCCGCTATCGACGAGGCGGAGCAGTTCGGCCTGGTGACCGAGCAGTTCGACGCCACGGTTGAGTCGGTGATCGAGGCCGAATGCAGCTACTCAGACCCAGCGGACCCGCAGGACTGCATCAGCTTCTCATTTGTCGTTCACGAAGGCCCCGAGGCCGGCGCGCTGGTCGTGCTTCCCGAATACAACCTGTCCGCCCTCTCGCCGGCTCCGCCGCTGTCGGTGGGAGACGCAGTCGTCTTGGGCTACGAGCCGAGCACGGCGTTCTATTTCTACGCCGATCGCGACCGGGGAAATACCCTCGTGTGGCTCACTGCTTTCTTCGTGGTGGTGGTGGTGGCCCTCGGCCGATGGCGGGGTCTGTCAGCTTTGGTCGCAATGGCTCTCACGGTGGTCGTGCTCGTGTGGTTCGTCGCTCCTTCGGTGCTGGACGGCAACGACCCGGTGTGGGTTGCGGTTGTCGCTGCGTCGACCATCGCCTTCGTCGGTCTCTATGTGACGCACGGGTTCAGCCCGACAACCACCGTGGCGCTGGCCGGCACGTTGGCGTCGCTGCTGCTCACCCTGGCGATCTCTGCGGTGTTCTTCGATATCGCCAACTTCAGCGGACTTGCGACCGAAGAGGGCCTGACCCTGCCACTGGTAGCCGACATCAACCTGTCCTCGTTGCTGTTGGGTGGCGCTGTGATCGGCACGTTGGGCGCTCTCGATGACGTGACCGTCACCCAGGTGGCAACCGTGGCCGAACTCAACCACCGCAATTCGAGGCTTACCGTGGCCGAGCTGATCACCTCGGGAATCCGAGTCGGCCGCGAACACATCGCCTCGACCGTGAACACCCTGCTGCTGGCCTACGCCGGAGCGAGCATGCCACTGCTCCTGGTGTTCGCCGCCTCCGACCAGCCCCTCGGCGTCGTCGCCAACTCCGAGATCGTGGCTGTCGAAATCGTCCGTACCCTCTGCGGCTCAATCGGCCTCGTGGCTGCGGTCCCGATCACAACCATCATGGCCGCAGTCCTCGTCGGGACCACCACCGATGACAACAACCCCGACACCACCTCGGCGGACGACGCCCCGCACGATTCGTCGCTCAGCTGGGAAGACTTCGGCCCTATCGACGATCTCTAGCGTGTCCGAGAAACGGTTTCGAGCTTCGACCGCACGATTCTTCGAACCGTCGCCCAGCCCGCCGCCAATGCAGCCATGGCGCCAGCTGCTCTACGCGGCCAATCACGCCCTGCAACTGGGTCTTCTGGTGTTGGTGGTCACCAGGATCGCAACACTGGTACCGAAAGCCGACGGAGTGACAGGGTTGTTCTTGTTCGACATCAACTATTGGGGGGCAGCTGACCGCGGTGGGGCACGTTTGTCGAGATAGCTCCGGGCGATGTGTCGGAGTCTGGTTCGATCGAAGCTCGGATCGTGGCCGCCGTGTACGACCTCGACGGGGAGTTCCAAGAGCCGTTGCATCGTGACGCAGTAGTCGGCGATGTTCGAACCCGGGAGTTCGTCGAGCAGTGGGCCGTCGTAGATCGCATCGCCCGAGAACAGGGTCCCGGTCGTGCGTTGCCACAACCCGATCGAGCCGGGTGAGTGGCCAGGAAGGTGGAGTACCTCGAAACAGCGATCACCGAGATCGATTGCGTCGCCTTCCACGACCTCCCGACTCACCTTTGCCGGGCGTTGTCGAAAACTCTCCAGCGTGACGCCGGCCGGGAGCGCAGTAACGAAGTACGGGGCGTCCACGGCATAGCCCGCCCTGGTGAGCTCGTCGATCCCCTCCTGACCCCACGCCTCCAGCAGATCCAGCGTTTGCAGTTTGGGTCGCTCGAGATCCGCGGCTTCTGCTGGATGGGCAAGCACCTCGTCAAACTCATGGTGGCCTCCGACGTGATCGCCGTGACCATGGGTCGCGACCGCCGCCACTGGCTTGTCGAGTAGATCTTCCATAGCATCGACGAGGCTCACGACGCCCAGGCCGGTGTCCACAACGAGGTCTCGATCACGACCCCGCACATGCCAGATGTTGCACCGCATCAGCTCGATGACGTGGGGTTCCCACAGCAACGTGATGTCGGTTGAGACCTTGCGCCGCTCAAACCATCGGCCCGCAATGGCAACGCCCATCGTGCAGCGTAGCGTTCACAGCTCGGTAATGCCGCCCGAGAATCACGATCCGTCGCACTCGGCATGCGGATTGTTGTGCTTCAGGTGCTCGGAAACGCGACCACGCACGGCGCGATGCAGTGTTGCGGTCGTCTGACGCCTGAGCCGAGCATTATTGAGCTGTTGGATCGAATGGACGGCTCCCGCCGTCCTGAGCGCTGGGATCGCGGACACGATCCCAGACGCCCGTCGCCCGATCCTCGTCGCAACCTCTCGGTGGCCGTGTTGCTTGCCAGGCGCCGCCCTTTACTCTAGAGTACCAAAATCCTTTAGTAAATAGGCCGATCGATGGCCTGGGAGTGGAGCGATCTCATGAAACCGATCTTTTCTTGGCGCGTTTTGGTGGTCCTGACCGCCGGCCTGAGCTTCATGTTGGCAGCGTGCGGAAGCGACGACGAAGAGGGCGCCGAGGAGACGACGACCACCGAGGCAGCCGAGACGACAACCACCGAGGCAGCCGAAGAGACGACGACCACCGAGGCAGCCGAGGACGCCGGTTCTGGTATCGGTGTGACGCTCACCGACGAGTTCGAGATCCTTCTGGCCAACGATCCTGCTGCAGGTGCGGTCACCTTCAAGGTCTCGAACGAGGGGCCCGACTTCCCCCACGCGCTCACCATCGTGCGGGCGACCAGCATCGATGACCTTCCACGCAAGGAAGCGAACGGCGCGGTCGATACCGACGCCATGGACGCGGCCGACATCGTCGGTTCGACGAACGTTCCCATTGCCAGCGGCGCCGCTGAAGACCTCACGGTTGATCTCGAGGCCGGAGACTATGTGTTTTTCTGCCCGGTCCAGGACGAGACCAGGTCACACGTTGGAGCCGGTCAGATCATCAGCGTGAGCGTCGGTGGCTGATAGCCACCGTTTCACGCCGAGGCTTGCTCAGTAGCAGGCCGAGCCCTGTGCCGGCGACCACCCCTCCCTCGCCGGCTCATGCTGGGGTCGTCTGCGCAGCTGTGTTTGCGGTTCTCGAGATCGTCCAACTGCCCGCCAGTCGATAGGTCCACTGATCGCCAATGCTGGAATCCATCGGAGAGCTCCCGAGCCACCCACTATTTGTCCACGCACCCGTGGTGTGCACGCCGTTGTTGGCGATCTTCGCCCTGGTGCTCGTTGCCCGGCCCTCGTGGCGCCGGCAAGTGGGGTTGGCTCTCCCCGTCCTGTCGGCCGGGCTCGCGGCGGCAACGGTCCTCGCCAAGGAATCGGGGGAAGAGCTCAAGGGTCTGCTCGGAGATTTTGCTCCCAATACCGACAAGCACGAGAGTCTGGCCAACACGGCGCTGGTCTTGATCCTGCTCCTGCTGGTCACGAGTGCGGCCATGGTCGCCGCCGACCGATGGACCCAGGCCGACGATGCCGCCTGGCTCTCCCGGGCCGCAGCTGCCCTCCTCGGCCTGTCGGTTGTGTTCGCCAGCCTGGCCACCATCTGGACGCTTCGGGCCGGCCATGAAGGGGCCCGACTGGTCTGGAAGGGAACGGTCCAAAGCATGATCGCTTTGCCCTTGACGTGAACGCCGATCGTCGATTCCACGGCCGAGGCCTCATAGCCCGAAGGCAGCTTTCGACAAACGCCCAATGCCCGACCCGCAGTGCGTCATTGGGGCACTGGCGGATCACCTGACCAATCGCACCCGGAGTAGCTCCATCATGAGGATTGCCGGCCCGCTTCTGCCCATCATCTTCACGGTCGGTCTCGTCGCCTCGGCCTGTGGTGCCGGCTCCGATGATCGATCGGCCGCAGGCCTATCGGCCACCGACTTCGGCCAGGCCACGGGAGCTGTCGTCGCCAATACCGATGGCACGATCACCACCGCCGGGCGCCAACGGGTGATGACCGCCATCATCGGCCCGGACGGCAGCCCGTTCCTCGGTGGGCCCGACGTTCCGGTGGCGATTGCCTACCGGGCGGTCGACGGCGACAGCGCCGTCCAGGTCGAGGGGACCTGGCTCACAACCAATGCCACCGCCTTCGGGCTCTATGTCAGCTACGTCGATTTTCCCTCCGCCGGCCCCTGGGAGGTCATCGTCTCGGCCGGTGACGCCGAGGTCGCCCGCACCAACCTGACCGTGACCGACGAGTCGCCGGTTCCCAGAATTGGCGACCCGGCTCTGGCCACCCACAGCCCGACCGGCACCAGCCCAGCCGAGCTCGAAGCCATCAGCACCGACCTCGACCCCGACCCCGCCTTCTACGAGTTCTCGATCGCCGACGCCGTCGGCAACGGTCGGCCGACGATGATCGCCTTCGTGACCCCAGCGTTCTGCCGGACCGCCCTGTGCGGCCCCACTCTGGAGGCGGTCAAAGGCGCAGCGGCCGGGCACGCCGACCTCGACGTCGTCCACGTCGAGCCCTTCGACATCGAATTGGCGACCGCAGGCGAGCTCCGTCCCGTTCCGGCCATGGCGGAGTGGGGGCTTCAGACCGAGCCTTGGGTGTTCGTCGTCGACGCCGACGGCGCGGTGCGGGCCAGCTTCGAGGGCATCATTGGCCAGGAGGAGTTGGAGTCCGCCCTCGACCGGCTCGACGATTAGCCAATCGGTCGGGTTCATTCACGGTCGAAGTCTCGCTCGACTTCACCGGCAGCCGCAATGCTCTTCGACTGAAGTCGAACCCGCCCGGTATCCACCCGCTCGTGATCGACTCGCGCCTGTGGCCGGTGGGCGCCGCAGTCGTAGTCGGCCGGTTGGCCGCACGATAACGCTGCTCGAAACACGATTCGTTGCGCCCGAGTGCGGACTGTTGTGCTCCTGGCGCTCGGTACGCGACCACGGAGAGTGGGACAGCCGGTGATCCCGAGTACGGCAGTTGTGACGCAGTGTTGTGCTGATCGACGGCTGGTGCTGAATGCCATGGGTTGGCCGCTCAACCGGTGGTGTAGTTCGGGAGTGCCGTCTTCCATTCGTCTTCACTGACGATGATCAGTGATTCGGCGACCGCTTGGATGGCATCGAGGGGTGCGTGGCCCGAGACAGCGATGATGCGGCCCGGGGTGGCTTACCAGGCGATCCCGTTCCACTCGCCGTCGGCGTCGAGGCGTGTGATGGTCCAACCCTCAGCACCTTTGATTCGTGTGGCAGACAACTGCCCGCCGAGAGCTCCGGCGCCTAGTAGGGGACTGGGTGAGGTCGCTGTTTCCACCGTGATTGACTGTCCGTCGGTCGTCAGTGTCGAAGCCACGTCGAGGTAGGTGCTGGTGTAGTTCGCGCCATCTTGGAACCTCGGCCGGACCGCTCGCCAGGTCGAGTGGCGTGGAGTCCGCACCGAGTTCGGGTCCTGGTGCGCCGACCCAGATCGTGGCCAGGTCGGTGAAGGCATCAGTACCCGAGGGCACACCGACAATGATGATTTCGACTCAGACGAATTGTTTCGAAGAATCAACGCAGCCCCGACCATTGCGATGACTGCCGCTGCTACGACCAGGACAATCTGGCGGGCCCTACCCGGCTTGGGCGAAGTGATCGCCTCGATCAACATCGCGGGATCTTCGGACGGCGAAAGGTCGAGGCCGGATGAACGCTGCAGCCAGCCTCCGTACTCGGCGAGGTGTTCTTTGACATATTGGTCAGACATGGGGCTCAACCTCCAGGGCTGTTTGGAGCTTGGCGAGTGCGAAGAACTGGACGAGTTGGTCGGAGTCCCATATCTGATGCTCGACGGGGCCGACCACCGGGGGCTTGGCTGCAGCGGCAGCATTGCGGGGAACGAGGCCCAGGCGCTCGGCGTGGTTGAGGGCCTTGCGTAAGACGACGTGGGTGTTGCGGATGGTCTTGGCCTTCAACGGTTTACCGCTTCGGCTGCCGGTCTCGGACAGCTGGACATAGAACTGCTCGATCTCCAGCGGGGTCAGTGCTTCGAGCTTGCGGCGCCCCAGCCCGGACTTGATCCGCTCGACGGCGACTCGGTAGCTGGACCATGTGGTTTCCTTCAGCCGATGCTTCTGACCGATCAGCCAGTCGTCGAGAAACTGACCGAGGTTCGTGGAACTTCGGGTGACGACGGAGCCGGATCGTACGTTGGCCAAGACCTCGTCCAGCGCCGCCTCGGCTTCTCGCTTGGTTGGGTAGCCCTGTTTGTAGTGCTGGCGACGTTTCCCGGTGGCTGGGTCGGGCCCGAGGTCCACTCGGATGGCGTAGCCACCATGCCGGCGGGTAAGTGAGCCTCGGGCCATGAGCCAATTCTGGTGTCTGTGCACTCTTCGTGCACTTCTGGCGTAGTGGCAATGGCCGACAACCGGGTCAAATCCACGTTTTTCCTGTTGAAGGGTGCCCGGGGCGGGATTCGAACCCGCACGGAGGTTGCCCTCCCGAGGGGTTTAAGCCCTCTGCGTCTGCCATTCCGCCACCCGGGCACGGTGACCCCAGAGTAGTCGTGCCGCCGGACCGATCGGACCCTGCTCCCACACCGCCCGGACGAAACCGAGCGACCACCGCCGAGGGTCAGGTCGGGCTCGACATCGAGGTCGGCGCGACCGATACCTCGGGGTAGTGGCAGGCTACGACGTGGCCCACGCCGGGGTCCTCCAGCGGTGGCTCTTCGTTGGCACACAGCTCCGTCGCCTTCCAGCAGCGGGTGCGGAACCGGCAGCCACTCGGCGGATTCGACGGGCTCGGCACGTCACCTTCCAGGCGGATGCGCTCCGGTCGGCGGCTCTGGTCGGCCGACGGCACCGGCACCGCAGACAGCAACGCCTTGGTGTACGGATGGGCCGTGCGCTCATAGACCCCCTCCTCGTCGCCCATCTCGGCGATCTTGCCGAGGTACATCACCGCCACCCGATCGCAGATGTGGCGAACCACCGAGAGATCATGGGCGATGAACAGGTAGGCGAGCCCCAGTTCCTTCTGGAGGTCCTTGAGGAGGTTCACGACTTGGGCCTGAACCGACACGTCGAGCGCCGACACCGGCTCGTCGGCGATGATCAGCTTGGGATTGAGGGCCAGGGCCCGCGCGATCCCGATCCGTTGCCGCTGGCCCCCGGAGAACTGGTGGGGGTAACGGTTCACGTGGTTCGGGTTGAGGCCAACCAGTTCCAGGAGTTCCTGAGCACGGTTCCGTTGCTGATCGGGCGGCACCACGTCACTGTGGATCTTCCATGGCTCGGACACGATCTTGGCCACGGTCATTCTGGGATTCAGCGACGAATACGGATCCTGGAAGATCACCTGCATGTCCCGGCGAACCAGCCGCATATCGGACCGGCCCATGTCGACCAGGTTGCGACCCTGGAACCAGACCTCGCCCGACGTCGCTTTCTCCAAGCCGAGAATGGTTCGGGCCGTTGTCGACTTCCCGCAGCCCGACTCCCCCACCAGCCCAAGCGTCTCGCCCCGGTCGAGGTCGAAGCTGACGCCGTCGCAGGCCTGAACCGTGCCGATGGAACGTTTGAACACGATGCCTTGGGAGATCGGGAAGTGCTTGACCAGGTTCCTGACCATCAGCAACGGCTGATCGTCACCTCCGGGGGCAGCATTGAGCAGCTCCGGTTCGAGGTCCGGCGTTGTTGTCATCGGAAGACCTCTTCCCAGCGCAGGCAGGCAGTGGACCTGGGCAGACCGTCGCTCCCGACGCCGATCTCGATCAGCGGAGGCACCTTCTCGGCGCAGGCTTCGGTGGCGTACGGACACCGGGTTCGGAAGGCGCAGCCGGAGGGGATCCTGAGCAGATCGGGCGGGTTGCCCCTGATCGGCTCCAGACGATCCACGTGCACGTCGCTCCGGGGTATCGACCGCATGAGACCTTCGGTGTACGGGTGGGCCGGGTCGTCGAAGACATCGTACATGGCGCCCTTCTCCACCCCCCGCCCGGCGTACATGACCACCAGACGGTCAGCGACATCGGCCACCACCCCCAGATCGTGGGTGATCAGGATCAGGCCCATGCCGTTGTCGTCCTGGAGGTCCTTGAGCAGGTCCATGACCTGGGCCTGTACGGTGACATCGAGGGCGGTGGTCGGCTCGTCGGCGATGATCACGTCCGGATCGAGCGCCAGGGCCATGGCGATCATGATCCGCTGCCGCATCCCGCCGGAGAACTCGTGAGGGTAGGCACCCACCCGCTGGGCCGCATCGGGGATCTTGACCCGATCCATGGCCTTGATCGCTTCGGCCTTGGCCGCCTTCTTCGACAACCCTCGGTGCTGTCGGAACATCTCGCCGATCTGCCAGCCGACGCTGAACACCGGGTTCAGCGACGACAGTGCGTCCTGGAAGATCATGGCGATCTTCTCGCCTCGGATCGATTGCTGCTCGTCCTCGGACAGGGTCAGCAGCTCGGTTCCCCGGAACTTGACCGACCCTTCGGTGATGTAGCCGGGCGGCGTGTCGATCAGCCCCATGACGGCCTGAGCGCTCACGCTCTTGCCGCTGCCGCTCTCACCGAGGATGGCCAGCGTCTCCCCCCGGTCGACCACGTACGACAAGCCGTTGACGGCCTGAACGGTGCCGTCCTCGATCCGAAACTCGACGTGCAGGTCTTCGACGGCCAGCAGCGGTGCCGACGGGTCGAATTCGACACCCGATTCTGCAGTTGCCATCAACGCTGCCTTGGGTCGAACGCGTCTCGGAGCAGGTCCCCGAGGAGGATGAAGGCGAACACCGCCATGCTGAGCACCGCTCCAGGGAACAACAGGAGGTAGGGGTGGGTTTGGATTCGGCCCCGGGAGTCGGAGATGATCAGACCCCAGGAAACCGCAGGCTTGCGGAGACCGACCCCGATGAAGGTCAAGGCCGCCTCGGCGGCGATCACCACACCGAAGGTGATGGCCATGTACACAACCAACGGAGTGAGGGCGTTCGGCAGGATGTGCTGGGAGATGATGCGGCGATCGCTGGCACCCAGAGCCCGGGCCGCGTCGACATAGTCGGCGCTCCTCACTGCGATCACTGCGGAGCGGACCAGCCGGAGCATGGTGGGCCAGCCGAACACCACCAGAACCAGGCACAGGGTCAGGATCGACCGCTGCTCGAAGAGCTGCAGCATCACGATGCCGCCCAGAACCGCCGGGATGGCAAACCACACATCGGCCACCCGGGAGATGAAGGTATCGGCGACTCCGCCGTAGAAGCCGGCGAGCGACCCGAACAGCAGGGCAACGGCGGCGGCTGCAAAGGTCACCACGAAGGCAACGACAATGGAAACCCGGGCGCCGTACACCACCCGGGCGTACTGATCCCGGCCCAGCAGGTCGGTTCCGAACCAGTGTTCCGAGCTTGGCCCCTGGAGGTTGTTCCGCTGATCGCCGACCAATGGGTCCGTGCTGGTGAACAGTTGGGGGAAGGCGGCGGCGATGATGAGCAGGACGATGATGGCCACACAGAGCCAGAACAGAGGCCGCCGGCGAAGCTCGCGCCAGGCATCCGATGTCAGCGAACCTTCCCTGACATCCTCTCCGGCCTCGTCGTCGGCGAGCTCGGACACGATGAGGCCGGTTTCAGTCATATCGAATCCTCGGATCAAGCACGGCGTATAACACGTCGACCAGCAGGGTCATGATCATGTAGACCAGGATGATGAAGGTGGTGAGGCCCACCACCGTGGTGCCCTCCTGTCGGATCACACCGTCGAACACCGCCCCGCCGACGCCGGGAATGTTGAACACCGACTCGGTGATGATGGCGCCGCCCAGCAACGCCCCGAGGTCGATACCGAGGTAGGTGACGACCGGAATCAGGGAATTTCGCATCGCATGGACGCCAACCACTCGATTGTGGCTGAGACCCTTGGAGCGCGCCGTTCGGACGTAGTCGGTCTTCAGGTTGTCGACAAGACTGCTGCGGGTCAGTCTGGCCACGTAGGCCAGCGACACCGAACCGAGGACGAGGCCGGGCAGGATATAGGAGATCCAGCCCTCCTTGATGCCGGCAACGGGGAAGATCCCCAGTTTCAGGCCGAACGTTATCTGGGCCAGGAAGCCGAGGACGAAGATCGGGATCGAGATCACCGTCAGGGTGGAGACGAGGACGAGGCTGTCGAAGAAGCCCCGCTGTCGGACCCCGGCCAGGATGCCGGCCGAAATCCCGATGATCACTTCGAACAGGAATGCCACCAGGGCCAGCCTGGCGGTGATCGGCACTCGTTGCTTGATCGTCTCACTGACCGGCCGGCCCCGGAAATCGGCACCGAAGTCGCCCTGCATCAGCCCCCAGACGTACTTGCCGTACTGCACCGGGAGGGGGTCGTTGAGATTGTATTCCTCGCGCAGGGCGTTGCGGACCGCTTCCGATTGCGACCGCTCGCCGGCCAGGGCCCGGATCGGATCCCCGGGGAGGGCAAACACCATGGAGAAGATCAGCGCGGTGGCGAAGAAGAACACCAGGATCGACTGCAGGACTCTGCGAATGATGTACCGACCCATGGAACCCCCTCAAAAACCATGCGGATGGGGACGACGCTAGCGCGTCGTCCCCATCCGTTCGGAATCTGCGGCCTCTACTCCTCTTCGTCGGTAGGCGGATTCAGGTCCGCGTAGCCGACGAAGTTGGAGAAGAAGCTGTTGTTCTGCTGGGCGTTCGCAGCGTCGGCTCCGAAGTTCCAGGAGTCGACGAACGACTGAGCCGTGACAGCCTCACCATCGTGGAAGGTCCAGCCGTCCTTGACGGTGATGGTCCAGGTCTTGCCACCGTCCTCGGTGACGATCGACTCGGCCACCTCGTTGTACGGCTCGGTGGTCTCGGAGGTGAACTCGACCAGACCCTTGAACAGAGCGTCGAGGACCTCGCTGCCCTCGGACTCATTGGTGGTGGTCGGGAACAGGTGCTCCGGCTCACCAATCGGCGTTCCCACATCGTCACCGATGATCTCGGTGAGGTTGGGGCGGCCGAAGGCGGTGATGAAGACGTTGTCCACCGTGTCGTTCCAGGCGTACTGGTTCTTGCTGAAGTAGATCGGCAGAACCTGTGCATCGGCGCAGAGGAGATCCTCGGCCTGCTGGTAGAACGGGATGGCGTCGGCCAGCTCGCCGCTCTCCGCCAGCGCAGCCTTGCCGTCGGCCAGGGCCTGATCGAACTCGGGGTTCATGTAGTTCACATTGTTCGACCCGACCGGCGGGATGTTGTAGCTGGCGTACAGAGGCTCGAGGAAGTTCAGCGGCGACGGGTAGTCCATACCCCAGCCGAGGCGGAACGGCCCGGTGACCTCTTTGTTGTCGAGCAGCGGCAGGTACTCACTGAACTCCAAGTTCTGGAACTCGATGTTCTCGATGCCCAGCACCTCGCGCCACTGACCGGTGACGGCCTCGGCGATCTGCTCGTGGCTGGTGCTGGTGTTGAACCACACGATCAGAGGCTCGTCGCCGAGGGCTTCGAGGCCGCCGAAGGCCTCGAACTCGGCCCTGGCGGCGTCGGCGTCGAAGTTCCAGCTGTCACACACGTCGTCGCGGGCGCCCTGCAGCGACGGCGGCACCACCGAGTTGGCCGCGACGCGGGAACCGTCGAGGATGGCATCGATCAGCAGCTGCCGGTCGAGGGCCATCGACAGGGCTCGACGAAGCTCCAGCGGGTACTGGTCCTCCAGGTAGGTCGGGAAGCCGTAGTAGTAGAAGCCCGTGTTGTCGGACTCGGCGTACCGGTCGCCGAACTCCTCCTGGGCTGCTGCGATCTGCTCGGCGGGAACCGACTTCACGAAGTCGTTCACACCGGCCTGCAGGTCGAGGTAGCCGGTGGTGACCGAATCCTCGTAGATATTGAAGGTCACGCTGCTGACGTCGGCCGGGTCGGTACCGGCATAGTCGGCGTAGGGCACGACCTTGATCGACACGTCGTGGTCCCACACGCCGTCCATCATGAACGGGCCGTTGCCGACCGGGGCCTCTTCGAATGCTGCCGGATCCTCGAAGGCCACCGACGGCATCGGGTAGAAGGCGTTGTAGCTCAAGGTCAGCGGGAACTCAGGATCGGGGCTCTCGAGCTCGACGGTGAACGTCGTGTCGTCGACCACGGCGAGGCCGGACAGGGTCCCGCCGCCGGCGGCGGCCCCACCGGTGGACTCGTCCTCGGCAGTGGTGTCGGTTTCGTCCTCCATGGCCTCGGTCGTCTCGGTGGAGGACTCGGTTTCGGTTCCGGTGGCGTCATCGTCGTCGCTGGAGCACGCACTAGCCACCAGCGCAAGCCCCATAAGAACGGCCGCGAAACGACCTAGACGAAATCTGTTCACGTAAGTATCTCCCCTTGTGAATTGGGCACTCTGAACCAGGGCGCCCGGGCGGTAGCAGTCAGAATAGGTCAGAAGACAAGCGCTTTCACGCCATGGCTGTCACATATATCGGAACCTTAAACAAGGAGCGGCGACCGTAGATCCATGACGTCGGCACATGGAATCCATCACCAGATGAGATGGCCCTGGTCGGGCGGCCGACACGATGATTGGGGGAGCCGACATCTCCGACAGCGGCCGATGCTGCTCGGAAGGTGTGGCCGGTGCCGGCCGGCATCCGCCGTGCCCCGCCAACCGATCTCGAACCTAGATCCGCAGCTCCGGCGTGCGGTGGTGGGCGGCCGTCGCCACCCCCAGATGGGACAGCATCGCCGGTGCGACGTCGAGGTAGTCGACCACGGCGCCGAACGAAGCCGACGACGACGGCGAGTTCGCAACGCCGAGGATCCCCCGGCTGGTGTGGCGACCACTGGAGTGGTCGTCCACCTCATGGACCCGGACCCCGGTGGAGGAGGCGGGCCGGTTCACGCCGCCGATCCTCACCGTTGCACCATCGACCACCTCGATTCGGTAGGTCAACGTCACCACCGCATCGAGACCGTCGACGTCCCAGAAAACCTCGCCGGCATCGGCGTTGGCCAGTTTGGATGCCGTCTCTGCGGCAGCAGTCGGATCCTCACAACCAATCGTCAGCTGCGGGGCCATCGAACCCATGATCGTGACGTCGCCGTCGACTCCCATTGCCGCCAGGAACTGTTCGGGATCGACGACCACCGCCTCCTTGTCGACACCGGATTCCAGCCGTCCACTCGGCCCCTGACCCATGGAGGAAACCAGGACCAGTGTGCGGTGATTCACCACACACCACCGATGCAAACGTTCCAGAAATCGATCCAGCAGGATGATTGCATTGGGAATCTCGTTGCGGTACCGCTCGACCCATCGAGCCCCGTAGTGCTCCCGGCCGAAATCGTCGGGATACATCGCGTACCAGTAGCGGTGCATGGCGGCCGCCACATGGTTGGTGAACAGCATCGCCAGATCCGGCGACCGCTCATCGAGCAGGCGGAGGAAGAGGTCGCGCTGCATCAGGAATTGGCCACAACGAAGCCGCTCCCGAGGTGTGCGCCCCAACCCGACACCGCCGGCCAGGCGTACCAGCTCGGCGATCGATCGGGGTCGAAGCCCGATCGATGGCACCGAGCGGGCCAGGTCGACCAGGTCCGATCGGCCGTACCGAAGGCTGGCTCGCCTGCTGTTGGCACCGGTAAGCGAGAGGTTGGCTCGCTGGAAGTGGCGATAGCGATCGGGGATCGTGGCCGGGTCGGAGCTGAAGCAATCGGGAATGACGAACCGAAACTCACCGTCGCCGCACTGCTCGTGGACCGGCGACGAGTGCAGGGTGTTGACGAGGCCAACCGAACGACCGGCCGCAGCGGCCAACTGCCAGTACAACGGGAACTGTTGCGGCTTCGGGTCGCCGTACCAGTAGACCCCATGGTCGGCGAAGGGGACCCCGGTGTTCATCGAGGCCCAGGTCTGGGAGGGGTACAGCTCGCGGGAAAGGTCTTCGCGCACCTCGGTTTCCATGAGGGCACCGGCCTCGAGCAGCGAGGCCAGGAAGGGGATGCGACCGGTGGTGGCCAGATCGGCGATCACCCGAAGCGGGACCTCGTTGGCCTCGACGACAACGACTCTCCGAGCATCCATACCTGGGCTATCGGCAGAAACGGCAACGAGGATGAGTTCAATCGATCTCGACCGAGAGGCGGGAACCGAGACTCGGCCCGGTGATGGCCACCGGGCACCCGACGATCAGGCGAAACGTTCCCGCAGATAGTGGTAGCTCTCGAGCACCGGGTCGACCGTGAGGCGCAGGAAGATGCTGACGATGCCGAGCTGGATGATGATGCCGACGATCTTGGTGCCCCGGTACAGCGGGCCGGGGGCCGTGTCTTCGATGGTGAGCGTGATCGGAGCCTCCCCATCGGGGCCCTCGCCGTAGGAGCAATACCCCTCCGATCGATTGAACAGGCCGAATCGGTTCGACCGCTCGTAGCCGACCGACTCCCGCCCGATCTCCTCTCCATGATCCCGACAGAGCCGCTCGGTCACCAGGTCGTCCAGCGGTGTGACCACCTGGTTTCGGCCGATCGACCACACCACGAGGGCCAGCGCGGCCAAGATGCCGACCAGCACCAGCTTTATCGGATCGATGCGCTCGGCGAATGGTGGCATCGACGGGTTGGAAGGCTTCTGGGGAGCGGTCTGCATAAGATCGGCCCAGTATGCCACCTGGGATCGACGGCGGGGCGACGGCGCAGCCCACCAACCGCGGGATCCGGGGCCCCCGAACGCCACCGGGATCGCCCCGGCGACAGCGTGGCCTCATGCCGCTCGCCGGTTGGCGGCGGCAAAGGCAAGGTTGACACCGGGATCGGTTTCGGCGGCGAGCAACGGGGCGGCGGCCGACCACAACCGATCGCGGACCTCGGCCGAGCGGGTGGAACAGTGCTCGTTGGCCGCCATCACACCATCGATCATGTCGGCCACCACCGCCACCGCCGGACGCCCACGCAACGACACCGACACCGTTGCCGACCCATCGGGCCGACGCCTGATCGATCGCCTCAATCCCGGCGCCCGGGGTGGGCTGCGGAACGCCGGACCGCAAAGGCTCTGATCCTTCGCCGCCTGGTTGATCCTCCTGGCGATCTGGGCGAAGCGGATCGACGTGAGCTCGGACACCGCATCGTCCCCACGCCGCCCCGAGCGGGTGCCGGCCGTTTCCAATCGAGGTTTGTGCTCCTGCCGCTTCTCCACGCCTTCCACTATGGACCGCTCCTGTGACAGTGGCCCGAGGGCCGGGGCCGGCATCCATCCCGGTCGACCGACGCCGAAACCGGCGGACACGGGCCGCGACAATCGGCTGATGCGACCCCCGCTGTCACCGGTTGCGGGCACAATGGCGTCGTGAGCGGATCACTCTCGGAAGGGCCGAGCCTCAACCCGGCCCAGCAACAGGTACTCGACGAACTGGGCACGTTGGACCGGCCGAGCTTCCGGGCCGACCTCCGGGCCGATCTCCGCCACGACCTCGAAGAGGCGCTCCGACCCATCGTGGCCGAGGCCGACGAGGCGAATCGGCCCCTCTTCGTGTCGAAGCGCCAGCTCGGCATGCTGCACGGCTGCGAGGCCCGGTACGTGGCCGACAAGGAGGAGGAGTTCGAATGGTCCGTCGCCTCGGCCCGGGGCTCGGTGGCCCACAAGGCGATCGAGCTGTCGGTGGCCTATCGAGGCAACCCGACCCCACTCGACCTGGTGGAGGGGGCGATGGCCAGGATCGAGGCCGACGAGAAGGGGCTGAGCTCATTCATCCAGAGCCTCGACGAGGTGGAGCGGGCCGAGCTGTCCGGCCGGGCCAATGATTTTGTCACCACCTTCACCGAGACCTTCCCCCCGCTGAGCCGCAAGTGGGTCCCGGTTGCCGAATCATCGGTCCGGGCCCTGCTGTGCGGAGACGATCTCACCCTGATGGGCCGGGTCGATCTCAGCCTCGGCAGGACCAGGGGCCAGGAGGCGGGAAAGGTGCTGATCGATCTGAAGACCGGCCAGCCGTCCCATGCCCACCTCGAAGACCTCCGGTTCTACGCTCTCCTGGAGACGTTGAAGGTCGGCGTTCCGCCCCGGCTCCTCGTCAACTACTACCTCGACGCCGGCAGCCCCCGAAACGAGATCGTCACCGAGGACATGCTGTGGTCTGCGGCCCGGCGTGTGGTCGACGCAGTAACGAAGCTGGTTGCACTCGACCCGCCGGAACCGAGGGACCCGGTGCGAACACCGGGTCAGAACTGTCGGTGGTGCCCCATCAGCGATTCCTGCCGGCCCGGTCTGCAGTTCCTCGAGGGGTCGGATCAGGACGATTGGCGGCCGGCTTGATGCTCCCGGTGGAGGCCTGGGAACCGGTTCCCTCGGCCACCGACGGCCGCTGGCCCCTTCCATGGCCAACGAAGGCCAGGTAGGCGCCCAACCCGCTCACCACCGGGAACCACATCGAAACAAGTCGATAGGCCACGGTGGCCAAGGTCGCGTCCTGAGCGCTGACGCCCGAGATGACGAGCATCGAGTACAACCCGACCTCGACGAAGCCGAACCCGCCGGGGGTGATGGGGATCATGGCCAGAACCTGTGCACCGGCATAGGCCAGCAGCACCAGGCTCAATCGAGGGTCGGCACCGACGCTGTAGAGGGCGGCGATCAACGTCAGGTAGTCGAAGGCCCACTTGCCGGCCGAGGCGGCGATGGCCGCGGGCCACCGGGCGCCCAGCACGTCGATCAGACGATCCCGTTCGGACAGCAGCAGCCCCTTGCGGACGCCCCAGCTCCGTTTGAAGGGTCGACCGATCAGCCCGAAGAAACGATCGAGTGCACGCTCCATCAGCAGCAGCGGCCGATCCAAGGCGATGCCGGACGCCCCGACGGCGAGCAGTACAAAGAACATCACCCCACCGGAGATGGCGGCCGGAAGCAGGCTCTCGGGAATCGGCGCCCCGAGCAAGGCCATCAGCCCGGCCACCGCGGGGATGGCCACCAATGCCGCGGTGGTGAGGATGGAGGTTGCGGCCAGTGCGCCCCCGGCCTCGGCAGGCTGCACCCCGGAGACGGCGAGCATGCGGTAGTACACGGCCCCGCCGGTGGCGGCACCGCCGGGGATCACCCGGCTGACCGAATTGGAAACGAGTTGGCTGGTTGCGGCGACGAACCAACTCACCTTTGGCAACACGATCCTGGTCAGCCACCACAAGCAGGCGAAGCTGGCGATCTCGGTTGCCACCATCACCAGGAACCAGGCCGGCCTGATGGTCCGGAGCCGCTCACCGGATTGCAGGACCTCCCGCAGCTGATCCTGCATGAAGTAGATGGCCACCGCCCCGAGACTGAGGAACACGCCGGACCACAGGACCCGCTTGATGTGGGCCGATCCGCTGGGATGGGTTCGGATCTCCTCCAGGGCCGCGGTGGTCCGGAGCTCCTTCATTTCACCGCCAGCTCCCGGAGCGGCCACCCGAACCAACGGGTCAGGCTGTCGAGCGCCGGCAACGACAGGCCGACGACGTTCTGGTGTGAGCCGTCGATGCGATCGACCAGCAACGAGCCGACGCCCTGGATGGCGTAGGCCCCCGCCTTGCCACGGTGTTCACCGGAGGCGAGATACCAGTCGATATCGGCCTCGTCCAACGGCCGGATCCAGACGTCGGTTCGCTCGACGGTCGTCATGGTGTCATGGCCGCCGGCCCGTTGGCCGATCACCGCCAAACCGGTCAACACCTGATGACTGCGACCGGAAAGCGCCGACAGCATCCGCTGGGCGTCGGCATCGTCGATGGGCTTGCCGAACACCGCGCCGTCCAGGTCGATCACCGTGTCGGCCCCGACCACCAGCACCGGTGCCGTTTCCCCGGCAGGTCCGGCCCCGTCGAGCGTGGGGTTGGGTCGCGGCTGGAACTCGTCCCACACCCGGCCGGCCTTGGCCATGGCCAGGCGCTCGACCAGCTCGCCAGGCTTCTCCCCCACCAGCGGAGCTTCGTCGACGTCTGCGGGCGCGACCACCGGCTCGATCCCGATGGTCTCCAAGAGGCCCAGCCTTCGTGGCGAAGCCGAGGCCAGGACCATACGTGGCGAACCGTGGTCAACCCTGGACATCAACACCCATGGTAGACCGTCCGGCGTCACGACACAGGGCTGCGCTCGCTCGGCCGGCCGTTTGGTTGCCGGAACCGCTCGCTGGCACACTGTGCGTCATGGACCTCATCAACGTCGACGTTACCGACGGTGTCGGAACGATCACCCTGAACGATCCCGATCGTCGCAACGCGGTCACCTTGGACATGTGCGAGGAGCTCGATCAGGCGATCGGGCAGCTGGAAGCCGACATGTCGGTCAACGCCATGGTGATCACCGGTGCTCCCCCTGCGTTCTGTGCCGGCGCCGACCTCAGCCATCTCGGCGGCTCCGAGGAGGAGGGCCTGCTCGCCATCTACGAAGGCTTTCTCCGGGTCGGGCGGTCGCCGCTCCCGTCGATCGCCGCCGTCAACGGCGCCGCAGTGGGCGCAGGCATGAACCTGGCGCTGATCTGCGACGTCCGCCTTGCCGGCCGATCGGCCCGCTTCGACGATCGGTTCCTGAACCTCGGCATCCACCCCGGCGGCGGTCACACCTGGATGTTCCAGAACATCTGCGGCCCCCAAGCCACGATGGCGGCGGTCGTCTTCTCCCAGGTGATGGACGGCGAAGAGGCGGCCAGGGTCGGTCTGGTCCATCAGGTCTACGACGATGACAAACTGCTCCAGGCGGCCCAGGACATGGCGGCGAAGGCATCGACGGTTCCCCGGGAGCTGGTGCTCAAGACGAAACGCACGATCCAGGACATCAAGTACGCCACCAGCCAGACCGCAGCGGTGAACCACGAGCTCGGCCCCCAGGCCTGGTCCACCCGCCAGCCCGATTTCCAGGCCCTGCTGGCCAAGTTGAAGTCCAAGATCTCGTCGTCGTCCAACTGACCGGCCGGCCCGGCCGGGATCAGCGGCCTACAACCACTGGCCGGTGAGCTCCCCGGCCCGGACGAGCCATTCCTCGACCGTCATCGCATAGCGGACGTGGTCCTCCCAGGCCCCGTTGATCTCGAGGTACCGCTCGGCAACACCCTCGTTTCGAAGGTTGAGCTTCTCGACCACCCTCCGGGAGGCGACGTTGCGAGGCACGATCGAGATCTGGATCCGATGGAGCTTCAATTGCTCGAAGGCGAACCGGGCCACAATCACCACACCCTCCGGGGTGTACCCGTTGCCCGCCATCTCCTCGTCTATCCAATAGCCGACGTAGGCGTTCTGGAACGGGCCCCTCTGGACCGAATTCAAGTTGATCTCGCCGCAGAACACCCCGCCCACGAACATGCCGAAACCGAACCCGGTGCCGAGTTGCCACTCACGCTCCCTGGCATGGCAGCGTAGGGAGAAGGCGCTTCGGTCCTCGATGACGTCGGGAGCCCCGATCGGCCGGCTGGGTTCCCACTGCGTCAACCAATCGGCGTTTCGCCGCCGAACCTCCTGCCATTTGAAGAAGTCTTCCGGCCGGAGCGGTCGGAGCAGGATCCGACGACCCAACAGACTGTCAGCCACGCAGCCGAGCCTAGTGGTTCATTGCCAACTCGGCGGCAAGACCATACATCAGCCCCCGCCGGGAAACGAGGATCTCTTCGGCTGGGAACCGGCGCATGAATTCGACGAGCACACACATCGCCCCGATGATGTCCTCGACGTCGCCGGGCCGCAACCCGGGGTTGAAGGCCCGGTCGGCGACCGACTCGATTGCCAGCGCCCGGAACACCTCCTCGAGCGCGGTCTTGGCCATGCGGTAGCCGTCGACGCTCTCCTCCTCCGGATTGACCAAGCCGATCTCCACCTCGGCGATCTGGCTGACCGCACCCACCCCGATGACCGTCCCGGACTCGATGGCGGACGAGATCTCCGGCAGTTCCCGCTTGAGGTCATCGAGGTACAGCTCGACGACGGTCAGAGCCGAGGACAACTCCTCCGGTCGGAGCGGATCGGACAGCAGGTACTGGCCGGTGAGGCCTCGCCCGCCGATCGGGAGCGAGAGGGTTCGGGGTTTGTCGCCGATCTCGCCGACCGCGAACTCGGTGGAGCCGGAGCCGAGATCCAACACCACGATCTGGCCGGTCAGGTCACGACCGGCAACGGCACCACGAAACGCCAATTCAGCTTCGCGATGGCCGGACAACACATCGAGCCCGACCCCCAGCTTGTCCTCGACCAGGCGGTCCAGGCGGTGGAGATCGGAGACCGTCCTGGCCCATGCGGTGCCGACGGCCGCCAGCCGGACCGGCCGGACCTCGGCCAGCGAGCCGGCGAACGAGTCCAGGGCATCGGCCGCAGCATCGATGGCCTGATCGGACAACGCCGTGCCCGAGCCGTCGCCGTCGATCAGCTTGGTCTTCAGGGACCGAGCGACCAACGCCGGAGCCTGCCCGGCCAGCCCCAACTCATCGATCACCAGGAGCTTGGCCGCCCCCGATCCCAGGTCGACCACCGCCACCGGGCCGCCGGTGGATCCGCTCATGGCCGGCGACGCTGAGCCGGCTCGTTCGGGTCGAAGTGGCGATTCCTGTCCCGGAGCCGCTCATCGACCCAACGGCCAACCGGATCGTCACCGCCGGCCAGGAAGTAGGCGTAGTGGGCGTGGAGGCACTTGACCCCGACCCTCGTGCCACCGACCCCTCCGGAGGGGGCGGGCCCGCGGTGGTCGGCGGGAAGTCGGCTGGTGCGCTCGGCGGCGTAGCGGGCGTGGGCGGCAGCGAGCTCGACCGGGTTCACCTCGGCTTCGGCCCGATCGACGGCCCCGGTGGATTCCAGCTGCCCGATGGCCCGGTTGAGGGCTCGGTCGATCAACCAGTACCGGGTCGGCATCGGTCGGCCGCCGGTGAGCAGCGGCTCGTTCCGCAGCACCACCGGTGAGCCGTCGTTGCGCCGCACCGCCACCTCGTAGTCGCCCTGCGGTTGGCGACCGAGCAGCTCGGCCACCACCACCCGATCGCAGACATGCCCGGGCCCCGGCGCCAGATCCCGCAGCGGGGGTTCGGCGCTTTCGGGAGCTGGGCGATCGGAGCCGGCAACGGCTGCGCCGCCGCCGTCCCGACCCGCCTCGCTCAACGAATGATCCAGTAAATGATGGCGGCGAGGAGCGCCAGCGCACCGATCGTGGGGACAACCCGCTTGGCCACCGAACCGCCGGACACCGCCAGCAGATTGACAGCCTCGGCCTCCGGACCGTCGATCTTGCGGATCCCGGAGGGGGTTGCGGCGGCCGGCACGGGCGCGCTCGGGTCGGAAGTGTCGGTGGCGCCGGTCTCGGCGACGGAGGGAGAGACCGGCCGTGGAACATCGGCAACCGACTGGTCGGCCGCGGCCGGGGCCTTGGTGGTCAGACCGGGGATGTCCTCGGTGTTCTCCAACTTCTCCCGGAGGTTCTCGGTGAACTGGCCGAGGATCTTCTTGGAGACGTCTTCGATGGCTCCCCGCCCGAAGCTGGCGATCTTGCCGCTGAGGCCGAGATCGGTATGGATCTTGACGCTGGTCTGGTCTTCGCCGACCGACCGCATCTCGGCGGTGACCATGGCATTGGCGTTGCCCTGCCGAGGGTCCCGCCCTTCGGCCTTGAGTCTGGCCACCTTGTTCACCGCATCCTGCTCGGTGAACGACGCCTTCCCCTTGTAGTTGGCGGTGATCGGACCAACCTTTATCTTCACCAGACCCCGGTACTCGTCGCCCTCGATCTCGGTCAGCTGCGCCCCTGGCATGCAGGGAGCGATGAACTCGAGATCGTTGAGGATGTTCCAGGTCTCCTCGACATCTCGGTCGATGATGAACTCGTTTGTCAGCTCCATTGCTGGAGGTCCTCCAGGGTGTCAATGTCAACGGGATTACCACTGCACGGTAGCTCGTAAACCAGCTCGGGCCGCAGTCTGAACAACGATCGTGCGCCTTCATCACCGCTACGGGGCAGATCGGGCCAAACCGTTCGTTCCAGCTTGACCGGCGGCCGGCGAACTCCCCCGAACGTGGCGGTCACGATCTCACCGGCCGAGGCTCCGACCGAGCGCCAGGCCGCCGCCGGAACCAGCGGCTGATCGGCCAGACCGACCACGATGGCCCGGTGGCCGTCGGCCGCGGCCGCCTCGATCGCAACGGCCAACGACGTCGCCTGGCCCTCGTTCCAGTGGGGGTTGTGGAGGACCGTGGCCCGCTCCCCCAGCGTCTCGGCGACGAGGTCATCGACGTCGACCGCCCCGGTGATCACGTAGAGCTGGTTGAATCCGGCCTCTTCGGCCGCCAACAACGACCAGACGATCAACGGCCGACCTCGGAACGGGGCGGTCAGCTTGTGAGCGGAGATCTCGGACCCCCCGTCCTCGAGGTACCGGCTCCCCGCACCGGCCGCCAGCACCACCCCCGCCACTGTCACCGGCAGCCCTTCGGGCTGCGACGAGTTTCGCCAACGGCAAAACATCGCACGGGCCAAACCGAAGACCCACGGCAGCCCTTCGGGCTGCGAAGGGTCGGGACGGGGACGACAGCCGGGGTCTGGTGGCTCAAGCGTGTATGTCGCCGGCGGAGTTGCGTAGCGACGGTGCCCGACGGCCGGAGCGGAGCGAGATGATCTCGGCACAAATGGAAATCGCCGTCTCCTCCGGTGTCCGGGCACCGAGGTCGAGTCCGATGGGGGCGAAAACGGTGTCGAGTTGGTCTTGGCCGACCCCTTCTTCGAGCAGCCGGCGGTTGCGATCCTCGGTGGTCCGCCGTGACCCCATGGCGCCCAGGTACCCGACGTCGGTTTTCAGGGCGGCGATGACCGCCGGCACATCGAACTTGGGATCGTGGGTGAGCACGCAGATGGCGTCCCGCTTGCCGAGCTCCGGACCGACCTTCTCCAGGAGACGGTGAGGCCAATCGACCACCACCTCATCGGCATAGGGAAATCGCTGGGTGGTGGCGAACACCGGTCGGGCGTCGCAGACCGTGACCCGGTAGCCGAGCACCTTGCCCACCCGGCTCAGGGCGGCGGTGAAGTCGACCGCGCCGAAGATCAACAGCTGCGGCGGCGGGGCGAAGGACTCAACGAAGATCGCAACGTCTTCCTGGCGGGCCTCGCCGCTCGGACCGTAGTGGCGGATGCCGGTGGTCCCGGCTGACAACTCCCCGAGTGCATCGCGGATCACGACCCGGTCGAGATCGTCGTTGCCAAGCGTTCCCATCGGTTCATGGTCTGGGCGGACCAGGATCTTGGCCCCGACCGCGTGCGGATCCGGGGCCTCGACGATCGTGGCCAGTGCCGCAGGGGCCTCGGTCTCGATGGCGACTCGCAGGAGGTCAAAAATCGAGTTGGTCACGATCTCCCCAATCAGAACCGACGAGAGGCATTCCGGCCATTCGAGCAGGCGACCTCCCGGAGGAGCCCCGGCGGGTAGTTGCGAACGAAATCGGGGCACCGCACGGCTGCACCGAAATCGGGGAACCAGCGGCGGTCACCAGTCGAGCGGTTCGAGGTAGAGGTGGATGGTGCCACCACAGGTCAAGCCGACGGCGAACGCCTCGTCATCGGAATACCCGAAGGTGACGATCCGTCGCGAGTTCTCCTCCAGACACTGCAGCGACTCGGTGACGACCGCCCCCTCGACGCAGCCCCCGGACACCGAACCGGCGACCTCACCGTCCTCGGTGACGGCCATGGCCGCGCCCGGGAGACGAGGGCCCGAGCCCTCGATGTCGACGACCCGGGCCAGCGCGACACGCTTACCCTGCCGCCGCCACCGTTCAAGATCGCCGAGAATCTCCTTCATCCAAACAGTGTACCCGGCACCTCCATCACGGCCCCAGCCGGTCCGACCGACCAAGGTCAGGCACCGGGATGCAACAGGTCGGCCAGCGCCTCGACGCCATCGACCAGCCGAGGGCCCGGTCGCACGATCAAACCGTCCGCGTCGAGGGCGTGGCAGCGGCCGCCGGCGACTGCGGGCAACGCCGCCACCTCGGGCCGGGCCATGACCTCGTCGAGCTGGGTCCGGGCCGCAGCCTCGTCGAAACCGCACGGTGCGACCAGCAGGACCTCGGCGCCGCTCTCGGCAACCGCCTCCCAGGTCGTTTCGCTCGATCGGCCACCGGGATGGGCCAGCAGCGCCGTGCCGCCGGCCCGTTCGATCTGGTCCGGGATCCAGTGCCCGGGGGTGAACGGCGGATCCGGCCACTCCAGCAGGAGCACCTTGGGGCGATCACGGTCGGCCACCCTGGCCTCGACCTCGGCCAGTCGGGCCCGCAGGCGACCAATGGCAGCCGGCTCATCGGTTCCCCCGCCGATCAGGCGATCGAGGTTCGCCATCTCGGTGAAGACCTGGTCGAGGGTCATCGGGTCGTAGCTGAACACCTCGGCCCGACAACCCAGCGCCGCCACCGCAGCATCGACGTCTCCCGATGGCAGGGCACAAACCCGACACAGGTCCTGGCTGACGATCAGGTCGGGGTCGAGCGACTGCAGCAGCTGCCGATCGAGGGTGTAGAGCTCCGAACCCTCCTCCATGGCTCGCCGTATCAGCTCGTCGATCTCGCTCGGGGTCAGCCCGGCGGGCACGATGGTGTCGGTCACCGTCGGCAGCCCGGCGGCCTCGCTCGGCGTGTCGCACTCGAAGGTAACACCGACCACCCGCTCACCGTGGCCCAAAAACCAGAGAACCTCGGTGGCCGACGGGAGGAGAGAAACGATCCGATCAACCACTGAGGTCTCCGATCCTCAACAGAGCCCAAGTGTTGGTTGGGGAGGACTTAAGCGTGCCTGGCCGAACGACGACCCGGCAATGAACGTGCTACGAGATGCCGGCTTCCTGCAGCGCCCGCCGGGTCAGGACCCTGGCCAGGTGGTTGCGGTAGTCAACGCTGGCATTGAGATCGCTCGACGGTTCCATACCGACCGCAGCCTGCTCGGCCGCTTCGGCCGCAGAGGCACCGCCTGCCAGGGCTTCTTCCACTGCCGTGGCCCTGATCGGGGTGGGGTGCATGTTGACCAGCGCAACCTGGGCTCCCCCGTTCGTCTGCTGGGCCGAAACGCCGACGATGGCCCAGTCCTGGGCCCGACGGTTGAACTTCTGGAAGTTCCAGCCCTGACCGGTGTACTTGGGGATGCGGACCTCGGTGATCATCTCGGTCGGTTCGAGGCTCGACTCGAGGAAGCCGGTGAACAGATCCGCCCCCTCGATGACCCGTTCGCCGCCCGAGGCGCTGGTGGCCACCACCGAGCCGGCCATGGCCAGCAGTACCGATGGGTGATCGCCGGCGGCGTCGGCGTGGGCCACCGAGCCCCCGAGGGTCCCCCGGTGGCGAACCTGCGGGTCACCGACGTGGGTGGTGGCGTGAGCCAGCAGCGGCGCATGCTCTTTGACCAGGTCGCTGATCTCGACGTCGCGGTGTCGGGTGAGGGCACCGATGGCCAGGTGATCGCCGGCGTCGGTGATGTAGGACAGGTCGTTGAGCCGAGCGATGTCGACCACAACCGATGGGTAGGCCAGCCGCAGCTTCATCATCGGAAGCAGGGAGTGGCCACCGGCCATCAGCTTGGCCTCGTCGCCATGCTCGCCGAGGCTGGCAAGCGCCTCCTCGGCCGAGCCGGCCCGGACGTAGTCGAATGCGACGGGGATCACTGGCCACCTCCGGCTGCGCTCAGCACTGCCTTGACGATGTTGTGGTATCCGGTGCAGCGACAGAGATTGCCTTCGAGCCCAACACGGACTTCGGTCTCGGTCGGGCTCGGGTTCTCATCGAGCAGGGAGATCGAGGCCATGACCATGCCCGGCGTGCAGTAGCCGCACTGCAGGGCGTGGCAGTTCATGAACGCCTCCTGCATCGGGTGCATCTGGTCGCCTTCGGCCAGGCCCTCGATAGTGGTGACGCTCTGGCCGTCGGCCTGGACGGCAAGCATCGTGCATGACTTGACGGCCTCGCCGTTGAGATGAACGGTGCAGGCTCCGCAGGAGGAGGTATCGCAGCCGATGTTCGTGCCGGTCAGGCCGACGGCGTCTCGTATGTAGTGAACGAGAAGCGTTCGAGGTTCGACGTCGTTCGTATGACTAGTACCGTTGACTTCAACGGATATCTCCACGGGGAGCCCCTTTCGGAAATTGTTACCGTCCGGGATTCTTGCACAAATCGAATCGCCGCACATCTTCGGAGCACGGGAAACCGGATCGGGCACCGACCACCGTTCCAGCGGCGTGGCTCGACCCCCTCGATCGGCTGCGGGGACCCATTCGTCACTGCGGTGGGGCCGGCCGCTACCGTGCTGGTGGCAGTCGATCCGCGACTCCTCTCCGACCGGAGCGTCTTACCGGCAGTGCAGACCTCGAACAGGAACGACGATCGCGACGAGGGCGGCGCCGGAGGTGGCAACGACCCGAAGCTGATCCCGGACTGGGATCTGCCGGCCGACGGCCAGGTGATCGTGGCCGGCCTGGCCGTGGTCGCCATCCTGGCCCTCCTGGTCGGCTGGACCGCCTGGCGGGGTGGGGACGACGACGCCGGCCGAGCATCGGCCTCGGTGCTCGATGAGGCGCCGTCGGACGGTGGATCAGCGGCCGACGACGCCGAGTCCAGCGGCGAGGCCGGAGCCGCAGACACCGAGACCGGTGACCAGGCCGTTGCGACCACGATCGGACCGACAACCACCGCCGAGCCGCAGACCTCGACGACCTCAACCGCCGCAACGGCGGCCACGGAGCCGGCGGGACCGGTGATCGGCGACGTCCAAGCTGCGGTCGACCAGCTCCCGGGGGCCATCACCGCAACCGGCGTCGGCACCGTTGCGACCCTCGAAGGCTTCGTCGCCAACGCGGCCGAGCGACGGGAAGCGGAGGCCGCAGCCACAGCAGTCGCCGGGGTCAGCGAGGTCGAGAGCAACCTGGTGCTGCTCGAGCCTGCGGTCCAGTCGGCGTTGATCGACGCCGGGGTCAGCGGTGCCACCGCGGTTGGCCGAGGGACCGAGATCTCGGTCAGCGGGACGATCGACGCCGAGGCCGAACGGGCGCCGGTCCTCGCGTCGGCGGCCTCGGTCGAAGGTGTCAGCGAAATCATCGACGATCGACTCGTCGTGAGCGTGACCGCCGAGGTCAACCAACTCCCCCAGGTCCAGTTCGCAACCAACTCGGCCCAGATCCTGGCGGTCAGCTTCGGCGATCTGGACACCGCGGCCGAACTGATCGACGATGCCGGCGACGTGCGGATCGAGATCCAGGGTTACACCGACACCGTCGGCGATGCTGCGGCCAACCAGCGGTTGAGCGAGCGACGGGCGCTGGCGGTCAGAACCTACCTGGTTGCGGCCGGGGTCGATGCCAATGTGCTGACCGCCACCGGATTCGGCGAGACCGACCGGTTCGGGCAGGACCTGGCGTCCAACCGCTTGGTCAGATTCCAACAGATCGACGGCTGATGGCCTCGGTCTGGCCGACCGATTCCCTGACCGCTACAACCGCCGGGTGAAGTGATCGACGACCAGGTCGAAGGCGTCCTCGGTCGGCCCCGGACGGTACTCGTCGGTCAGCACCGAATGGGCCTGCTTGGAGAAACCGTGGGGGTTGCCGGGCGAGTTGTCGACCTCCACGGCGATGAAGGTCTCCCCCAGCTCGTCTTCCAGCCGCCGGAACCGCTCGGACGGGACGCTGCGGTCGGCGGTGAACCGCAGGCCGATGGCGCAGACCTCGTCTGCCGCCACCCGATCGGCCACCACCCGCAGATCGCCGGGCGAGAGGCCGATGTCGGCCTTGCGGGCGGCCCCCAGCGCAAACGGCAGGGCCGGTTGGCTCATCACCGACACCTTCACCAGCGGGTCGACGGCCACCGCCAGGGCGAAGCCCCCGGTGAAACACATGCCGACCACGCCGACCCCTCGGCCAACCCCGGCCCGACGGTGGGCCTCGCCGATCAGACCCCGGAGCCAGCCGGTCACCGGCGATGTCCGTCCGGTGGCCAGGGCCACAAACTCCTTCGAAACGCAACCCTTGGCCATCGAGGCCAGGAGATAGCCGACCGACCGGGGACGACCGGCCTCACCGAACAGGTCGGGCATGGCGACGGTGAAGCCGGCATCCACGAAACGGCGGGCGGCGTCGGCGACCTGGGGGGTGATGCCGGGCATCTCGGTCAGCAACACAACCGCCGGACCGTCGCCGTTCCAGAACACCCGTTTCGAGGCGCCGTCGAAGGTCCTCATCTCCGACGTGAAGTCGTCCAGTGCGTCCATCGTCGGCCGATTCCTAGATGGCGCCCTGGACCAGGCGGATGGCGATGATCACCAGCAATGGTGACAGGTCGAAACCGCCCATGGCGGGCAGCACCCGCCTGATGGGGGCCAATATCGGCTCGGTCATGCGGTAGACGACGTCGACGACAGGCCGGAACCGCGAGTCGGGCCCGAGGCGGACCCAGCTGAGAATGGCGCGCGCGACGAGGAGCAGAACCACGAGGTTGAGCAGCATCACAATGAGGTTCGTCATGATTCAATGGTGCCCGAAATCGTGACGTTTGGTGGATCAGACCTCACAACTGAACCACGGTCGTGCCAACGGTCACACCGGCCAGCAGGTCGACGAACGCCTGGGGCGCGGACTCCAGTCCGTCGTAGGACGTGGTCCTGGGGTTCAGTCGTCCCTCGTCGATCCAGCGACCTATCTCGGTCCGGGCCTCGTCGTATCGATCGGCGTAGTCGAAGACCAGGAACCCCTGCATGGTTACTCGATTGTTGACCAGCAAGCCCGGTACCCCCCGTGGCCCTCCGGCCGGCGACGCGGTGTCGTATTGGCTCACCACACCGCAGCAGGCGATCCGGCCACCGACCGCCATACGGAAAAGTGCGCTCTCGAGCACCGGACCGCCGGTGTTGTCGAAGTAGACGTCGATGCGGTCGGGCGTCGCCGCTTTGAATTCGTCCCGGAAGTCATCCGATCGCCGATTGACGGCGGCGTCGAAGCCGAGCTCGTCCACCAGCAACCGACACTTCTCGTCCGACCCGGCCACCCCGACCACCCGGGCTCCCAGCGCCTTGGCCATCTGCCCCACCAGATGCCCGACCGACCCGGCAGCCGCCGACACCACAACCGTCTGGTCGGGTTCCGGTCGGCCGATCTCGGTCAGCCCGAAATAGGCGGTGAGCCCGTTGACCCCCAACGGGCCGAGCAGGTGAGCGGGGTCGACCCCGGCATCGGCACCTTCGAGCTGGGCCGGCTCATGGAGCGAGTAGTCCTGCCAGCCGGTCGGCGCCCGGACCAGGTCACCCTCGTCGAAGCCCGCGGCATTGGAACGTTCGACCCTGGCGAGGCCGGAGCCACCCATCACACCGCCCACCTTGGGCGCGCCGGCATAGCTTGCGCTTCCCTGCAACCCGGCCCTCTGGCCGGCACCGATGGTGATGGCGGTGGTCCGACACAACACCTGCCCGGGACCGGGCTCGGGGATCCCCGCCACCGCCAGCTCGAAGTTCGTCGGCTCGAGACGATCCTCGGGCAGGGCTGCGATCACCATTCGACGATTCTGCTCCTGGGCCATGGAGGGAGTATCGCAACGATCGCCCGACGGGCGCCAGAGCGGCGGCCCCGAGGTTCAGGCCGTGGCTAGGGTTCGTCGACGACGATCCGGTAGCTCTCCTCGCCGGGGTACACCAGATCGAAGTCCTGGCGGGCACGGCGTTCGATCTCCCCATCGGTGCCGAGGAGCAGCAGTTCCCGTTCCAACTCGACGGTCTCGGCCTCGATACGGGCGATCTCGGCCTCGGCTTCTGCCATCTTCTGTTTCTGGGAGAACCAGGTCTGGGCCGGCAGTATCGCCAGCCCGGCGAGGACGGTCAGTGCCAACCCGACCACGAACAGGATCGGCAGCAACTCTTTGTTGCGTGCCGTTCGTGCTCGGCTGTTCGACCGTCGCCCCACCCTCATCCCCTTCGTAGTGCTGCGGCACCCGGATATCGGGCTGCGCCGCCGAGATCATCTTCGATTCGAAGCAACTGGTTGTACTTGGCCACCCGATCGCTGCGAGCCGGGGCGCCGGTCTTGATCTGACCACAGTTGGTGGCCACGGCCAGATCGCTGATCGTGGTGTCCTCGGTCTCGCCGGAACGATGCGACATCACCGAGGTGTAGCCGCTGGCGGTGGCGAGCTGGACCGTCTCCAGGGTCTCGCTGAGGGAGCCGATCTGGTTGACCTTGACCAGGATCGAGTTGGCCACCCCGGCCTCGATCCCCCGCGACAGACGCTCGGTGTTGGTGACGAACAGGTCGTCTCCAACCAGCTGACAGCGGTCGCCGAGCGAGGCCGTCAACTCGGCCCAGCCGGACCAATCCTCCTCGTCCAAACCGTCCTCGATCGAGACGATGGGGTACCGGTCGACCAGGCCGGCCAGCAGATCGACCATGCCCTGGCCCGACAGCTCCCGCCCCTCGCCCGCCAGCCGATACTGGCCGTCGACGTAGAACTCGCTCGAGGCCACGTCCATGGTCAGCGCCATCTCGTCACCCGGCGTCCGGCCGGCCCGCTCGATGGCCTCGATCAGCAGCTGCAACGCCTCTTCGTTCGAGCCGAGATTCGGAGCGAATCCGCCCTCGTCACCTATGGCCGTCGACAGGTTCCGTTCGCCGAGCACCGCCTTCAGGGCGTGGTAGGTCTCCACGCCCCAGCGGAGCCCCTCGGAAAACGAGGCGGCCCCGACCGGCATGATCATGAACTCCTGGAAGTCGATGTTGTTGTCGGCGTGCTCCCCACCGTTGAGCACGTTCATCATCGGCACCGGCAGGAGATGGGCGTTGGCTCCCCCGATATAGCGATAGAGCGGGACGTCGAGGTCATCCGCGCTGGCCCGAGCCACCGCCAGGCTCACCCCGAGAATGGCATTGGCCCCCAACGTGGCCTTGTTCGGTGTGCCGTCGAGATCGAGCAGCAGCTGATCGATCTCCCGCTGAGCGTAGGCGTCGGCGCCACTCAGGGCCTCGTGGATCACGGTGTTCACATGCCCGACCGCGGTCTGCACACCCTTGCCGAGGTACCGGTCGCCGCCGTCTCGAAGCTCGACGGCCTCGAATTGACCGGTCGAGGCGCCGGATGGAACCAGCGCTCGACCTCTCGCACCTGAAGCGAGGAGGACCTCGACCTCGACGGTGGGATTTCCTCTGGAGTCGAGAACCTCGCGGCCCAGGACGTGCTGAACGATACTCACGCTTTGTGTTCCTCCTACCGCCCGCCGTGAGATCCTATCAGCGCCGTTGGCAATGCCACCCCTGAAAGAAGGGCGCTACGACTCACCGCACCAAACTCTACCCCGAGCTTGATTCAAGATGGGTGCATATCAACAAACAATCGTCGTTCTGGGCCGACACACTTGCCTGCTCAATGGCCGGGCCACTGCACCCGGCCCTGGAAGCGGGGCCCGTGGCGATCGCCGGCGGGCCCCCGCTTTCAACTGGTGCGGGAAGCCCATAGTCTGGCCCATGTCGAACCGACCCGGCCAGGGTCGGGGGCACAGGCCGGCCCCGACTCTCGTCGATGGGTCGACGAGATTGGTCGAGAGACAGAGCGTCGGCTGGGCGAAGGTTGGGCTCGGTAAGGATGAGGATGAGCGAACGAACGGAACCACCGCCGGCCCAGCGCCGTACCGCCGCCCAGGTGCTCCCCGGCGACGCCGTGGTTGTGCACCGCAAGCCCCTGACCGTCATTGTCGCCGTCGACGGTGATCAGACCGCCGTCGCCCTGGTGGCGACGGCCATGGTCGATGAGCTGATCGATTCCGCGGATTTGTCCTTCGGTCCGGTGGCCGAGGCCCTGCAATCCTTCGTCGTTGCGCATCAACCGGTCGGGGTGGCCGCAGTGCTCGACGTCGGGCCGGATCCAATCGCCTTCCTGTTCGACCGGGCCACGGTATTGGAGCCCTCGGAGACCCATCACGGCAGTGGTCGTTCGGGATGGAACACGGTCTTCGTCGGTGGGCCGGAGGTCGTGGTCGCCGCCGGTGACGATGATCTGGCCGGTGGGACGGCCACGGACTGGTCCCGGTTGCTCGCAGGAACGGTGGCCGGTGGCGGTGTCCGCATGTGGCTCAGCGCAGAGGCTGCGCCGGCACCAGCCGAAGTGGCGGCCGTCGGCGGCGCGGCGGTTGGAGCCATGGCGGCCACGCAGACGCTGATCGACCAATCGACCGATCCGACCGAAACCGAGCATGCGACCGCCGAAGACGGCCACGGGGCATCCGCGGAGGGCCATGACACCGTCGGCGCCGACCAGGACCCGGCCGTAGCCGGCCAGGAGACACTGGGAGACGGCGGACCGGCGGCCAAACGCACAGCGTCGACCGAGTACCCCGAACCGGGTGAGAACGCACCGACGGCCGATGTCGGCGCCGGCTCCGGGCATCCCCGCTCGGCTGAGGCGGTGGCGTCGGACGGCACCCTGGACAACCGGCTGGATCCGGAGCCCGATGCCGCAACGACCCAGCAGAGACCCGACAAGGAAGAAGCCGGCGCAGCCGAACCTGACGTCGCAGCGACCGGCGTCCCAGCGGCGGGTGGGCTGCGATTCGACCCGTTCAGCCCCGACGAGTCGTTCTTCCGATCTGCGCCCGCAGCCAGAGCGGCGGGAGAAGATACCGGCACCGGTGACGGCGAGCCCTTCGACCGCTCGCCGATCGGCGATGAACGGTCGGCCGAGGACGCGGGGCCGATCTCGGACCGGCCCAACCTCGCCCAACCGGCGGCGTTCGAATCGTCGCCAACCGTCGAACCGGAACCGACCTTCGATTCCCGGTCTTCAGCCGATCAGGAGACCGTGACCGAAACCTGGATCCCCGGCGATCAGCCGACCGGCGGGGGCTCACCGGACACCTCCGGCCCGCCCGCCGACGACGGATGGTCCACCCCGGCAGGCGAACCCGGTCGGGGTGACCCCGTCGGGATCGACGGGCAGGGCCCCGAACTGGAACGGACCGTGTCGGCGCTCGCCGAGCCGTTCCCATCGGCCGATGCGGCGGTTGCGCCGGGCGACGGTGGGCCGGGCCAAGGCCTGCCGGGTGACGCCGTGCCACCGGCCCAGGAAGTCGACCAGACCGGCGGGCCGGTAGAAGAGATCCCTGCGATCCCGCCGCCCGGCACACTGCTGGAGCCGACCTCCGCCCTGCCACCGCCGACGGAGAGCCCCCTCACCGGCCACCCACCGATGCCGAACGACGGGCAGCCACCGACACCCGACGCAGCGCCCCTCACCGGGCAACCTCCCACCCCCGACGCAGCGCCCCTCACCG
>CAMYLA010000009.1 GCA_947259095.1 uncultured Acidimicrobiaceae bacterium
CGCGGTCCATCGCCTCTGTGCCACCGAAGACCGGTCGCCGCCCCTGGTCGTCGAGTAGGAAGATGCCGGCCAGCCGCGCCGAGAGGTCCTTGGCCACCTCTTGGAGGGTCACGTCGCTGCCCGATCCAGTCGGATGCTCGATCGTCAGCTCGTCGCCGTAGTAGGCCGCATACGCGAGCAGGCCGCGAACGAGCAGGAAGTTGATCGGGAACCAGATCGGTCCGCGCCAGTTGGAGTTCCCTCCGAACATCCCGCTCCTCGACTCCGCCGGCTGGTAGTCGACGCGGTACTCGGTCCCGCCGACGTGTACGACGAACGGATGGTCGCGGTGGAAACGCGACACCGACCTGATGCCGTGCGCTCCGAGGAACTCCTCCTCGTCGAGCATGCGGCCGAGGATCCGCCGCAGCTTCGTCTCGTCGAGGACGGCCAGGAGACGCCGATCGGCGACCCCGGGGTCCGCCAGCGACGGGATGCGAGCGACCAGGTCGGGCCGATGCTGGTTGAGCCAGCGCACCCGCTCCATCAACCTGGGGAGGCGGACCACATCGTCGGGTTCGATGACCACGCATGCGGCGAGCGGCAGCAGACCGATGAGCGAACGAACCTTCATGGGGGTCGCGCTGCCGTCGGGGAGGACGAGCACGTCGTAGAAGAAGCCGTCCTCGTCGTCCCACAGGCTGCGATCCGGATCCGACGGGTCGTCCATCGCCTCGGCAATCCGCAGGAAGTGCTCGAGGTACCTGCTCGCCATCGACTCGTAAGAGTCGTCGTGGAGTGCCAGCTCGATGGCGATCGCCAACATCGTCAGCGAGTAGAACGCCATCCACGCCGTGCCGTCGGCCTGTTCGAGGTGTCCGCCGGTCGGCAGCGGCGAGCTCCGATCGAACACGCCGATGTTGTCGAGTCCGAGGAAACCGCCCCCGAAGACGTCGTTGCCGTCGGGATCCTTGCGGTTGACCCACCAGGTGTAATTGAGGGAGAGCTTCTGGAAGATCTCCTGGAGGAAGTCGATGTCGCCCGCGCCCCCCTGCGCCATCTCTTGGCGGTAGAGGACCATCGCTGCCCAGGCATGGACCGGGGGGTTGACGTCGCTGAAGTTCCACTCGTACGCGGGCACCTGCCCATTGGGGTGCAAATAGCGCTCGTCGAGCATCAGGGAGAGTTGGTGCTTGGCAAAATCGACGTCGACCAGCGCCAGTGGCAGGGTGTGGAACGCAAGGTCCCACGCCGCGTACCATGGGTACTCCCACTTGTCGGGCATCGAGATGACGTCGGCGTTGAACATGTGGTGCCAGGCTCGATTGCGGATCGAAGAGTTGCGCAGCGCCTGGCGGTCATGCAGCCCATGGGCTTCGAGCCAGC
Organism: uncultured Acidimicrobiaceae bacterium; assembly: GCA_947259095.1. Classification (GTDB taxonomy): domain Bacteria; phylum Actinomycetota; class Acidimicrobiia; order Acidimicrobiales; family SZUA-35; genus JAHELU01. The sequence goes on from CAMYLA010000009.1 coordinate 1,366, forward strand.
CCGAGACGTCGTACTGGTAGTACTGCTTGGACCACAACATGCCCGCCAGCGCCTGGCGCATCACCGATCGGGCGTCGTCGGACAGCGCCGATGGGATGATGGTGGCATAGAACTCGTCACTTTCGTTGCGTCGCTGCTCGAGGACTGCATCGAGGTTGGACGACCACGCAGCCGCTGGCTGTGCCGTTTCGGCCTGGGGGAGGTCGGTCAGCCGGAGCTGCACCCGTTCGGTCGCACCCGGAGCGACATCCACCAGGTAGTGGGCGGCCACCTTGGTGCCACGCCGGTCAGGGTTGACCGCATCGCTGCGACCGTTGATGACCGCCTGCTCGACACCGTCCTTCACGAAAGGGGTGGCGTTCGGCGTGCCGAACAGTCGCTCGCTATTGGTCTCGTTGTCGCAGAACATGAGCTCGGGACTGCCGACCGCAACGAGATGCCGAACGCCCAGCTGGTCATGCTCGGCGCGAACGACTGCGGCGCCCGCCACGCCGTCGACCTGCTCCAACCGAGGCGGGGCTGCGCCGTCGTGCTGCCACGTGTTCCGGAACCACAACGTGGGCAGCAGGTGGAGGCGCGACTGCTCCGGGCCGCAGTTGGTCACGTCAACCGAGACGACGATGTCCTCGGGCCCCGCCTTGGCGTACTCGACCACGACGTCGAAGTAGCGATCCTCGGCGAACACGCCCGTGTCGATCAGCTCATACTCGAAGTCGCCGAAGGAGCGGGCCCGATTCGTCACCACGAGATCCTCGTACGGATATGCCGCCTGCGGGTACTTGTAGAGGTACTTCAGGTACGAGTGGGTCGGCGTGCCGTCGAGATAGAAGTAGTACTCCTTGACGTCCTCGCCATGGTTTCCCTCGGCGTTGGTCAGCCCGAAGAGACGCTCCTTGAAGATCGGATCCGCACCGTTCCACAATGCCAGCGCGAAACAGAGCACCTGATGATCGTCGGAGATGCCGGCGAGCCCGTCCTCACCCGACCGGTAGGCCCGTGACCGGGCCTGGTCGTGTGGGAGGTACGACCAAGCGTCGCCGTTGCCGCTGAGATCCTCGCGAACCGTGCCCCACTGGCGCTCGCTGAGGTATGGGCCCCAGCGCTGCCAGGGCACGCCGCCCTGCCGCTCCCGGAGCCGACGTCGTTCGGCGCCGTCCAGGCCGGTCGGCTCGCCGGTTGGTGCGGACGGCGCCGGTTCGCTCATGATCGCTCCTCGTCCAGTTCGAGTGTCTGGAGGCCTCGGGCGGCGGCCCGGTGACCTGCGCGGTCGTCAAGGGCGAGCCGCTGCTCGGAGAATATGTAGCACGCTTCCTGGGGGATCAACGCAGTCGGGGAAGGATTCACTCCCGCTTCAGCACATGTTCCCCCCTGCGTCATGTGCGGCGAGACGCCGCCGGGTGACCCCGTTTTGCGTCGAGGTTCCAGAGTTTCGGAGGAAGACGCCCTCGGCGATCACCCCTGGGCTGAGCCGGTACGCTTTCGGCGGAGACCGGCAAACAGGTCGAACGGCATCGCCATTCAGGCTGGCATCACATACGATCCGAGGAGCGCGGCCGAGGTCAGCGAGGCCGATGCGATAGCTCGACTCGCATCGAAACGCTGCGTCCGATTGCCAGGGAAGAGGCCCAACGTTGCACCTTCGGGCGACGCGTTGCCGATTGCAGGCGTTTCCGTGCAAGCTTGAGGCCATGACCTCGGTCCACACAGCGCCCCGCCAGTCCCGGCCCGGCCTGGCCATCGGTGGTGGCGTGCTGGCCGGCGTTTTCTCATTGGCCATCATCGCCGGCCTGCTGTGGCTGGCGGGCGATTCGGGCGACGATGTGGCGGCCGGCCAGGGATCCAACGGTCGGGTCGGCGATGTGGTGACCGCCGCCGAGCTGCAGCCCGAAGACTGCATGAACTTCACCGGCACCGGTTCGACGGCCCGATTCACCATCACCGATTGTGGCGCCCCCCATATCGCACAGGTCACCGCCAAGATCACCCATCCCGATGCCGGTGGGGTCTACCCCGGCGCCGACGCCATGACCGAGTGGGTCGGCGTCCGCTGCGGGGAACGAACCGAAGCCTTCATCGGCCTGCCCCTCCTGGAGACGACCCTGGCCGATGGTCGCCTCCTCCCCGACTTCAACACCTGGTCGGCAGGCGACGACGGTGCGACCTGCTACGTGCGGCGCTTCGACTCCACCTCGTTGACCGGTTCCCTCGCCGGCCGGGGCAGCGGCTTCCCACGAACCGATCAGGTGGTGGTTTCCCGGCTGATCGACGGCGACTGCTTTGTGCCGACAGCCGGTACCAACAGTTACGACCTCAACAGCAACAGCCCGGTGATGTTGGTGTCGTGCGACGATGAGCACAACGGGGTGTTCTTCGGCAGGGATCGCCTCGACCAGCCGATCGGGTCCATATTCCCAGGCGAGGACGCGGTCGGCGACGCCACCAGCCGCCGTTGCGGGGAGTTGTTCACCGAGCACTTCGGGGTGGCATCCGACGGATTCAACTACCGCTACTGGCGACCGAACCAGCAGAGCTGGGACCTCGACGACCGGACGATCCTGTGCTCGGTGCTCGATGCCGACCCCCTGGTGGAGCGTTTCGATCCAGCCGGCTTCGAACCATTCTACGAGTTGGCGACCGGCCGTTGCTTCAACCTCGGGCCGGAGGAGACGTCTGACTCACTTCGGCTCGACGACCAGGTCCGAGTGGTCGCCTGCACCGATCCCCACGTCGGGCAGATGATCGGCAGCGGCGAGCTCGACGTCGAACCAACCGAGCCGTTCCCGGCCGACGACGGCGTCCAGCAGTTGGCCGGCGCCGAATGTGAGCAGCTCTTCACCGGTTTCGTCGGCGCCTCACCGTTCGAGTCGGAACTCGGCAAGTTCCCGTTCTGGTACCCAAACGAGCCGGGATGGGAAGACGGGGACCGACGCTACGCCTGTGCCTTCCTCGAGGGCGAGCCACGAAGCCAATCGCTGGAGAACGCCGGCGCCTGAGGGCCGGTACCGACACCACGCACCAGCGCTCGGCCGCTCATCACAGGACTGCGGGCCTCCGACAGCCGAGGCCGGCCATCATCGTGCGATTCGTCAGGAGAAGTCCGGTTCGTCCCAGAACGGGAACACCTCCGGTGTGTCCTGCGACGGTTTCATCGACCATCGGGGATCTCGCTTCTCCAGGAAGCTGGTGACCCCCTCCCTCGCATCGGCCAGCCGACCGAGTCCCTGGATGGCCCGGGAGTCGGCCCGGTGGGCCTGCATCGGATGGTCGAAGGTCAGCCCCCGCCACAGCATCTGCCTGGTCAGCGCCACCGACACCGGTGCGGCGTGGACTGCGATCTCGGTCGCCATCTCCTTGGCCCGGTCGAGCAGCTCATCATCGGCGACGGTCTCCACCAGGCCGCCCCGCTCGGCCTCGGCCGCATCGAAGACCCGGCCGGAGTAGCACCAGCGGGCGGCTTGGCTGATACCGACCACCCGGGGGAGAAACCACGACGATGCCGCCTCGGGCACGATGCCACGCCTGGCGAACACGAAGCCGATCCTGGCACTCTCGGCGGCGAGGCGGACATCCATCGGCAGCGTCATGGTGATGCCAACCCCGACCGCAGGGCCGTTGATGGCGGCGATGATCGGCTTCGTCAGCCGGAAGATCCGGAGGCTGACCAGTCCCCCGCCGTCACGATTGACCTCGTCCGGGTTGCGGCCCTTGGCTCCGGCGTCGAAGGTGTCGCCACCGGATTGCAGGTCGGCTCCGGCGCAGAACCCTCGCCCGGAACCGGTCATGATCACCGCTCGGACATCGTCGTCGGCATCGATGCGATCGAACAGGTCGAGCAACTCGTCCCGCATCCGCTGGTTGAAGGCATTGAGCCGCTCCGGCCGGTTGAGGGTGATCGTCGCCACGTGCTGGTCGACGTCGTAGAGAAGGGTTTCGAAATCCATGGCTCGTTTCTACTACGGCCGGTCCGCCACGGAAAATGACGGCTGGAGGAACGCCGGATCGCCGGGGCGCCGGGGACGATCCCCGATCGGCGCGGGGATTGCGAAGGATTTGGCTCTAGACAGGTCGGTATGACCACTGCAGACCTGGGGCTCATCGGGTTGGCCGTCATGGGCCAGAACCTGGCGCTCAACTTCACGGACCACGGCTACACCGTTGCCGTCCACAACCGCACCAAAGCCGTCACCGACGAGTTCATCGCCGGCCCCGGAGCCGGCCACAGCCTGGTGGCATGCGACGATCTCCAATCGCTGGTGGCGGCGGTCCGGCGGCCGCGACGCATCATGCTGATGGTCAAAGCCGGCCCGGTGGTGGACGCCGTGATCGCCGAGCTGAAGCCATTCCTCGAACCGGGCGATGTCATCATCGACGGCGGCAACTCCCTGTTCTCCGACTCCCAGCGGCGGGTCGACGAGCTGGCGGCCGACGGGCTCCTGTTCGTCGGCTCCGGTGTGTCCGGTGGGGAGGAGGGTGCCCGCAACGGTCCGTCCATCATGCCCGGCGGCAACGAGGCGGCCGCCGAGCTGGTGATGCCGATGTTGGAGGCGGTTGCGGCCCGAGCCGACGACGGCGAGCCGTGTGCGGCCTGGCTTGGCCCGGGCGGGGCCGGGCACTACGTCAAGATGGTCCACAACGGCATCGAGTACGGCGACATGCAGGTGATCGCCGAGGCCTACTCGCTGATGAAGGCCATGGGTCTCTCCCATCAACGGATGGCCGAGACCTTTGCCGCCTGGGGCGATGACGTGCTCGATTCGTTCCTGATCGACATCACCGCCGAGATCGTGGCCACCGCCGATGAGGACGGCACCCCGCTGGTGGAAAAGATCCTCGACGCCGCAGGCCAGAAGGGAACCGGCAAGTGGACGGTCATCTCGGCCATGGAGCTTGCCCAACCGGTCACGCTGGTCAGCGAGGCGGTGAGCGCCCGGATCCTGTCTTCGATGAAGGCGCAGCGGGTTCGGGCCTCGGAGATCCTCGGCGGGCCGGACGGGTCGGTCCCCGAGGGCGCATTCACCCTGGAGGACCTCCGCGACGCGGTGTACGGGTCCAAGATCGTGTCCTACGCCCAGGGTTTCCTGCTCCTCGGCGCCGCATCCGAGGACCACCGGTGGGGACTCGACCTCGGCGTGGTGGCCGGGCTGTGGCGGGCCGGCTGCATCATCCGGGCCGCCTTCCTGGTGGACATCACAAAGGCATTCGATCGCACCCCTGACCTGGAGTCGCTGCTGGTCGATCCGTCCTTCGCCGCCGAGCTCAACAGGGTCGAAGCCGGGTGGCGGCGGGTGGTGGCGGCTGCAGTGTCGGGCGGTGTGCCGGTACCGGCCTATGCGACCGCCCTCTCCTTCTACGACGGCTACCGGACGGCGAGCGGCTCGGCCAACATGATCCAGGCCCAACGCGACTACTTCGGCGCCCACACCTACGAACGGATCGACAAGCCCCGGGGAGAGTTCTTCCACACCAACTGGACCGGGACCGGGGGCGATACGACGTCTGGCAGCTATAACGCCTGACGGCGGACGCCGTCAGCTCATCAGCTTGGCGATCTCGGCCTCCTGTTCAGGCCCGACCGCCTGCCACAGGTCCCGATAGCCGAAGTGGTTCCACAGCGACGTCGTGCCCTCACCCTCCATCATCAGCGCCACGGCCCGACCGCTGACCAGACCCGGATGGGGCTTGCCACAGGCGTGGGCCAGCTTGATCAGCTCGTGACGAAAGCTGATGAGGTAGTTGGCGGCCCGCGTCGACTTGTCGGTCGGATCGAGGCCCCGGGTCAGCCACTTCGATTGGGTGGCCACGCCGGTCGGGCAGTGCCCGGTGTGGCATTCCTGGGCCTGGATACAGCCGATGGCCAGCATGGCCTCCCTGGCGACGTAGATCATGTCGGCCCCCAGGGCCATGGCCACCATCGCTTCGCCTGGAAACCCCAACCGGCCGGCACCGATCCACATCACCCTGTCGTGTACGCCCCGCTCGGCGAAGATCCGGTACACCTCGGCGAATCCGAACCGGAACGGCAGCGACACATGATCGCTGAAGACCAGCGGGGCGGCGCCGGTGCCACCCTCTCCCCCATCGATCGTGATGAAGTCCGGACCCCGGCCGGTCGCCGCCATCTCGTCGGCCAGCTCGACCCAGAAGCCGGGATCGCCGACCGCCGATTTGATCCCCACCGGAACCTTGCAACCGTCGGCGATCCGCTCGATGAACCCGATCATCTCGGCCACGGTTCCGAACTCGGCGTGACGGGGCGGGCTGGCCACGGTCACGCCGACGGGCACGCCTCGGGCGGCGGCGACCTCCTCGGTGACCTTCGCCGCCGGCAGGACCCCGCCGAGGCCCGGTTTCGCTCCCTGGCTCAGCTTGACCTCGATGGCCCGGATCGGGGCCCGATCGATCAGTGCCATCGCGGCGTCGAGGTCGAACCGGCCATCGGGGGTTCTGGCGCCGAAGTAGCCGGTGCCGAGCTGGAAGATCAACTCACCGCCGTGGAGGTGATGGCTGCTGACACCGCCCTCACCGGTGTTGTGGAGGCAGTCGGCGGCGGCAGCCCCCCGGTTCAGGGACTCGACGGCCCGACCCGACAGAGAGCCGAAGCTCATGGCCGAGATGGCCACCAATGACTGGGGCCGGAACGCCCCCGGCCGATCCCGCCACTCCCCCAGAATCTTGGCCGGTGGCAGGTGGTGTTCGGCCCGAACGGCGGTCGCCGACGGGCCGGCGGCGGGGTTCAGGCCGTTGGTCGAAACGTATGGAAACGCCGACTGGCGAAAGATCGGGTACAACGGGCCGGCCATTTTGTTGTCGGTCCCGAACCCGAAGTACTGGTTCTCCAGCTTGGCACTGGAATAGACCCACCGCCGCTGATCCCGGTTGAACGGTCGCTCCTCGTCGTTGTCGGTCACGATGTACTGCCGCAGCTCCGGACCGAGCCGCTCCAGGACGTAGCGGAGGCGGCCGATCAACGGGAAGTTGCGGCGGATGGCGTGGCGGGTCTGAATCACATCGATGACCGCCAGTATCAGCAGGAACGCCACCACTGCGGCCAAAACGAAGAGCCACGTCATCGTCGCACCTTACCCCCGGTAGTCTCGCCTCGATGAGCCGGTCGGCCTATGTTCGCGACGCGCTGGTGATCGGCGGCGCCACCGGGGTTTTCGGCGCCGCATTCGGGGTCCTGGCCGCCACCACCGGGTTGACCGTGGCCAAGACGATGGCGATGTCGCTGCTCGTGTTCACCGGCGCATCACAGTTCGCTGCGGTCGGGGTCGTCGGTGCCGGCGGCGGTGAGCCGGCGGCATTGGGCTCGGCGTTGCTGCTGGCGGCCAGGAACGGCTTCTATGGCATCGCCCTGGCCAGCCACATCCGATCTGCGTTGTGGCGCCGGGTCGTCGGTTCCCAGCTCATCATCGACGAATCGACGGCACTCTCACTGGCGCAGGACGACCCGGCGGATCGGGAACCGGCATTCTGGGCCGGTGGGCTCTCGGTCTTCCTGTTCTGGAATGCCGGCACCCTCCTGGGTGCAATCGGCGGCGACGCCATCGGCGACCCCGCTGCGCTCGGGCTCGACGCCGCCTTTCCCGCCGGCTTCATCGCCCTGGCTGCGCCGGCGTTCGGCCATCGGCGGGGCATCGTGGCCGCAGTGGCAGGGGCGCTGATCGCCGTGGTCACCACACCGTTCGTCCGACCCGGTGTGCCGATCCTGCTGGCCGCGTTCGGCGCACTGGTGGCATTGGCGGTCCCGGTCCCCGACCGGGGCGGCGACCCTGCCGGCGACGGCGCCGATCGACGAACCGGCAGCGAGCCCCCGACGACGTGAGCTGGACCACGATCGGCCTCCTGGCCGCCGGCGCCTACCTGTTCAAGGCGATGGGACTGCTGGTCTTCGGCCCGGCGGCGATCGGCCGACGGAGAAACGATGCGGCACCGGGGGCCGGCCCGCTCGGCGGCCCGGCAGACCCCGGCGCCATGGCCGAGCCCGGCCTGGCACTGCGGATCGGCCAGCTGCTTCCCCCGGCTCTCCTGGCTGCACTGGTGGTCAGCCAGACCGTGGTCACCGACTCCCGATTGGTACTCGACGCCAGGTTGGCCGGGGTGGTCGCCGGCACGGTGGCGGTGCTGCGGGGGGCGCCGTTCTGGCTCGTCCTGGTGATCGCCGCCACCGTGACGGCGGTGCTCAGGGCCGCCGTCGGCTGATGTCCGGCCCGGCGAACGGGATCGGCCCCGACACCGGGCGACCGGTCAGGCGTCGAGGTAGCGGGTCACGGCGACACCGGCACCGATCGCTCCCAGCAACGCCCCGACCGCCATCAGCGAGCCGCCGATGAACAGGATCTGAGAACTGGGCAAGGCGAAGTCCTTGAACACGAAACTGTCGAGGTTGCCGAAGAAGTTGTCGAACGCCTTGTTGAGCCCGAACACCAGGAAGATGCTGAGGAAGGCCCCGATCACCCCCTGGAGCAGACCCTCCAGCATGAACGGGATCCGGATGAACCACTTGGTGGCCCCGACCAGCCGCATCACCTCGATCTCTCGACGGCGGGCGAACACCGCGGTTCTGATCGAGTTGTACATCAGCATTGCGGCCGCAACCGCCGACAGCAGGGCGGCGAACAGCATGATCTGTGAGCTGCCGCGGGAGAAGGTGCTGATGGCCTTGATGTTGTCGCTGGCGAACTCCACCTCGTCGACCCCGGCCAGGATCTGGATCTCGTCGGCGATGGCGCGGATCGACTCGACATCGGCATCCTGCGGGGTGACCTGGAACGACGTCGGCAGCTGGTCCGGCTCCACCAGTTCCAGGATCTCCGGCTCGTCGGCGAAGTAGCTCTGGAACTCGGCGTAGGTCTGCTCCTGATTGACGTAGCGGATCTCTCGGACGTAGATGCTCTTGTCGAGGAAGTCCTCGGTTGCGTCGATCTGTTCCTGTTGCACCCCGACGTCCATCCAGACGATGAACTCCACCTCGTCCTTGAACACGTTGTTGATCCGGCCGACCCCCTGCTGGACCAGCAGCGACGCCCCCATCAACGACAACGAGACCGCCACCGTGAGGATGGTGGCGATGCTCAACGACGGGTTGCGGAACAGGTTCTGGCCTGTTTCCCGGAGGAGGTAATCAGCGCGAAATGCCATGGTGCAGTCGTTCTCAGCTCGTTGGTTCGGCTTCTGGTTGCCGTTTGGGGCAGCTACTCGTAGACGCCGCGGTCCTGGTCTCTGACGATGACACCGTTCGAGAGCTCGATGACACGCTTGCGCATCGTGTCGACGATCCCTCGATCGTGGCTGGCCATCACCACGGTGGTGCCGGTCTTGTTGATGCGGTCCAGGAGCCGCATGATGCCGATCGACGTTTGCGGATCGAGGTTCCCGGTCGGCTCGTCGGCCAGCAGGATCAGTGGACGGTTGACGAACGCCCTGGCGATCGAAACCCGCTGCTGCTCACCGCCGGAGAGCTGATCGGGGTATTTGGTCATCTTGTCGCCGAGGCCGACGAGTTCGCAGATCGCCGGGACCTGGGTTCGGATCACGCCCCGGGGGCGGCCGATCACCTCGAGGGCGAACGCCACGTTCTCGGAAACGGTCTTGGTCGGCAGCAACTTGAAATCCTGGAAGACACTTCCGATGTTGCGGCGAAGCATCGGCACCTTCCAGCTCGACATCTGACCGATGTCCTTGCCCGCCACGAAGATACGACCCGTATCGGGCTCCTCCTGCTTGTTCAGCAGCCGGAGAAAGGTGGACTTGCCCGACCCGGACGGGCCGACCAGAAAGACGAACTCGCCCTTCGATATATCGGCATCGGCATTTCTCAGTGCGGCCTCGGTCTGGCCGGGGTATTCCTTCGAGACGCCTTCCAGCTTGATCATCTTTGTGCCTCAGCCTCTTGGTTCTTCTACGCATCCAGGATGGTGGACACCGCGCAGAACTCTTTCTCTCCACATGCCAGTCTAGTTGGCCCCGCCACAAACTCACGGACAGGGGGGATCAGACCGGCGATCACCATCGTCACCACCGATGACGGCCATCGGCGGACCGCTATGTGTGGGCCGGTACCGCTCGTCGCCACCGCAACCAGGCCTCCATGAACGGGCCAACGCCGCCGTTGAGCACCGCCTCGGGATTGCCGGAGGTGTAGCTGCTCCGCTCATCCTTGACCTGCTGGTACGGCTGCAGCACATAGGACCTTATCTGGCTGCCCCACTCGACCTTCTTGGATTCGCCTGCCTCGTCGGCCAGCTTGTCCTCCCGCTTCTGGCGCTCCAGATCGACCAGCTTCATGGCCAGCATCTGCATGCACCGTTCCTTGTTCTGGTGCTGGCTGCGCTCGTTCTGGCACGAGACGACCGTGCCGGTCGGGAGGTGGGTGATGCGAACCGCGGAGTCGGTGGTGTTCACGTGCTGGCCGCCGGCCCCCGAAGACCGGAAGACGTCGACCCGCAGGTCTTTCTCGTCGATGTCGATCTGGTCGGCTGCGTCCTCGATGTAGGGAACCACGGCGAAGGACGCAAAGGCGGTATGGCGCCGGGCCTGTGAGTCGAATGGTGAGATCCGCACCAGGCGGTGCACCCCCCGTTCCGCCTGGAGCCAGCCGTAGGCGTAGCGGCCCTTGATCACGAAGTCGGCCGAGGTTATTCCGGCCTCCTGGCCGTACTGGCAGTCGGTGACCTCGAAACCGAACCCCCGATGCTGAGCCCACTTCCGGTACATCGCCAGCAGCATCTCGGCCCAGTCCTGAGAATCGGTGCCGCCGGCCCCGGAGTGGACCTCGCAGACCGCATCACCCTCGTCGTAGCGTCCGGTGAACAAAGCCCGCAGCTCCAGTTCGGCGAACTCGGCATGCAGTGCGGAGATCAGGTCGACCGCCTCGGTCTCGAGGGCCTCGTCGCTCTCCTCCCTCGACAGCTCGAAGAGGGTCTCGGCGTCCTCGACCTGGCCCGAGAGCCGGTCGAACAGGTCGAGATCCTCCTTCACCGTGGTGAACTCGGTTTGCATGACCCGGGCCCGCTCGGCGTCGTCCCACAGGTCGGGGCGGCCCATCTCGGTTTCGAGCTGGGGCAGCCTGGCCCGTAGCTCGCCCACCCGAAGGTACTCTTCGGCTTCGTCGAGTTCGGTCCGCAGGCTCTTCAGGTCTTCCGATAGATCGGCCATTACTCCCCGAAACTAGGTGGTGGGTGCCTCGGAACGGCCGATGGTCGGCCGCCGGGGGCGATGACCCGGGCCCGCCGGCCGGAACGGCCGACCCCTCACCGGGATGCGCCGTGGCACTGCTTGAACTTCTTGCCGCTGCCGCAGGGGCAGGGTGCGTTGCGAGGCGTTTTGTCCCATTCGTCCTTGACGTATGGCTGATCCGGCCCCGTGGCCTTTGCCTTCGGTGCCTCGCCGTCCTCTGCGCCTTCCTTGGATGCGGTGATCTCCGTTGTGGTGGGAACCGTCGCCGGGGTCCGCCCGGCCGGCACCGCAGGGGCGGGCTCGGCCGCACCGTCGTCCTTGGTGGCGGCCGCCTCGTCGGCTGGTTGGTCGCCCACCGCCGGCTGGGGTTGGGGTGGCAGGACCTCGACGTGCATGAGGTAGCGGATGTAGTCGACGTTGAGCGAGTGGATCATCTCGCTGAACAGCTCGAAACCTTCGCTCTGCCATTCGGTGAGCGGATCTCGTTGGCCCATGGCCCGCAGGTTGATGCCCTCTCTGAGGTGGGCCATCTCGGTCAGGTGGTCCCGCCACCGCTGATCGATCAGCTGCAGCATGATCTGCCGCTCGATCTGGCGCATCACCGTCTCACCAAGCTCGGCTTCCCGCTGCTCGTAGCGCTCCAGCCCATCGCCGGCGATCAGTTCCCGCATGGCATCCAGGCTGCGAACACCGTTGAGGTCCTCGGCGGCTATGGAGGTGGGCCAGAAGGTGGTCAGCTCCGCCAGCAGCGCCTCGAGATCCCAGGTGTCGTCGAGCTCCTGCAGACAGTGGGTCGTGACCAGTGCATCGGCCACATCGCTCAATGCCTCCACGGTGTCTTCCCGGAGGTCGCCCTGTTCCAGGATCTGCATCCGACGGCCGTAGATGACCTTGCGCTGCTGGTTGTAGACCTCGTCGTACTTCAACACGTTCTTGCGGGTCTCGGCGTTGCGCTGCTCGACGGTGTTCTGGGCCCGTTCCACCGATTTCGTGACCATCTTGGATTCGATCGGCACGTCCTCGGGCAGGGCCCGATCCATCACCCAGTTCATGGCTCCGGTGGCGAAGATCCGCATCAGATCGTCTTCCAGGGACAGGTAGAACCGGCTCTCCCCGGGATCCCCCTGTCGCCCGGATCGACCCCGGAGCTGGTCATCGATGCGGCGGCTCTCGTGGCGCTCGGTTGCCAGCACGTAGAGGCCGCCGGCCCCGAGGACCTTCTCGCCGTCCTCGGCACAGATGGGCGTCCAGTAGCCGACACGCTTTTCGTAATAGACCTGCCCCTCGTCGGACTCGAGCTCATAGCCCTCGGCCTTGGTATCGGCCTCGGCCAGCTTCTCCGGATTGCCGCCAAGCACGATGTCGACACCCCGGCCGGCCATATTGGTGGCGACGGTCAACGCCCCCGACTTACCGGCCTGGGCCACGATGTCGGCCTCCCGGAAGTTGGCCTTGGCGTTCAACACCTCGTGGGCCAGGCCCCGCTTCGTCATCAGATCGCTGAGGACCTCGGACTTCTCCACCGAGGCGGTACCGATCAGCACCGGCTGACCCTTGGCCACCCGCTCGGCCATGTCGTCGATCGCGGCGCCGAACTTGGCGCCCTCGGTCTTGTAGATCAGGTCGGGCTGGTCGAGCCTCACCAACGGCCTGTTGGTGGGGATCTGCACCACCGACAGACCGTAGGTGGTCTCCAATTCGGCGGCATCGGCGAGCGCAGTGCCGGTCATGCCGGCCAGCTTGTCGTAGAGCCGGAAGTAGTTCTGCAGCGTGACGGTGGCCATCGTCTGCTGCTCTTCCTTGATCTTCACCGCCTCCTTGGCCTCGACCGCCTGGTGCAGGCCGTCGGACCAGCGCCGCCCGTCGAGCACCCGGCCGGTGAACTCGTCGACGATCTTCACCTCGTCACCATCGACCAGGTAGTCCTTGTCCCGATGGAACAGCTCCTTGGCCTTGAGCGCCGAGTTGAGCTGGTGGACGAGGTCGCCCTGGACGCCGTCGTAGAGGTTCTCGATCTCCAGGAGCTCCTCGACCCGGGAGATGCCATCGTCGGTGATGGCCACCATTCGTTTCTCCTCGTCGACGTCATAGTCGACGTCTCGCTTGAGCCGGCCCACGATTTCGGCGAAGCGGTAGTAGAGATCGGCCGCACCCCTGACCTTGCCGCTGATGATGAGCGGGGTCCTGGCCTCGTCGATCAGGATCGAGTCGACCTCGTCGACGATGGCGTAGTGGTGGCCCCGCTGGGTCAGGCCGTCGAGGCTGCGGGCCATGTTGTCCCGAAGGTAGTCGAAGCCGAACTCGTTGTTCGTCCCGTACGTGACGTCGCAGGCGTACTGGGCCTTCTTGAAGTCGGTGTTGGTGTTGCCGGGCACCACCAGGCCGACGGTGAGTCCGTGCCAGCGGTGAATCTGGCCCATCCACTCGGCGTCACGACTGGCGAGATAGTCGTTGACCGTGACCGCATGGACGCCCTCGCCGGCCAGGGCGTTGAGGTACACCGGCAGGGTGGAGACGAGCGTCTTTCCCTCACCGGTTCGCATCTCGGCAACCGAGCCCCAATGGAGGGCCGCTCCACCCATCATCTGGACGTCATAGTGGCGCTGGCCGATCACCCGGTCGGCGGTCTCCCGCACGACCGCGAACGCCTCCACCAACAGATCGTCGAGATCAGCGCCGTTCTCCAGTCGCTGCTTGAACTCGGTGGTCTTGGCCTGGAGCTGGCTATCGCTCAACGAGCCCATGTCGGATTCGAGGGCGTTGATTGGCTCAACGACGCTCTGTACGGCCTTGAGCCGCTTGCCGTCCCCGGCGCGAAGGATTTTGTCGAGAAGTTTCATTCCATCGACCAGTCTATGTGCCCCGGGCGGTTGCCCGGCGCCGGGGAGGTGGGCCTGCGGCCGAAATCGGCAAGCAGGCGAGGGGGTCGGCGGGTGGCGGGGGGAGCCTCGGCGACCGCTATTCCACGTCGATCAGACCGATATTGCCGTCCTCGCGGCGGTACACCACCGCCGATTTCTCGGTGTCTGCGTTCTGAAAGACGTAGAAGTCGTGGTTCAGCAGGTCCATCTGGAGGGCAGCCTCCTGCGGATCCATGGCCGCAACGTCGAATCGTTTCGTCTTGACGATCTTGTAGACCGACACGGGCTGTTCGCCGTCGGCGAGCAGCGATTCCGGCACCAGCTCAGTATCGATGGCCGGCCGCTCCCGGCTCCTGTTTCGTTTCTGGACCTTCGTCTTGAGTTTTCGGAGCTGGCGCTCCAGCTTCTCGACCGCCAGGTCGATGGCGGTGAACCCGTCGGGGGCCGACACCTTGCATCGGATGTGGTGTCCGTGGCCCTCCATGGTCACCTCACAGATCTCCTTGTTGTCGATCCGGGGGTTCTTCTCTTCCCAGAAGTGGACTTCCGCCCGATCCATCCCCGCCAGGTACTTGTCGAGGCGGCCGATCTTCTCGTGGGCTTGACGACGTAACGACTCGGACACTGTGGTGTGCCGACCGCTGACGGTTATCTCCATCGGGTTCGTCTCCTGTGGGGTAGTCCGATGCCCCAACCCTATAGGAAGCGCCGCCGATCCTCCGACAGAAGGGGCCCGGCAATTCAGCCCTCCGCACGGGCGACGGCCGCCCCGATCACGGTGACGGCTCCCGCTGCTCGCAGCGCCTGTGCAGCAGCGGAAAGCGAGGCCCCGGTGGTGATCACGTCGTCCACGACGAGGACCCGGTCCGGACAGCGCACCGGGGCCCACAGCTCCGGCCCCGAAAGGCGGGCGAGGCGACCGAGGCCGGCCTGGCGCTGGCCACGGCGACGGATCAGCAGCCGTTTTGCGCCGATGCCGAGCCCGGCGGCCACCCCGTCGGCCAGCAGGCGGCCCTGATCGTAGCCACGGCGCCGCCGTCCGGCGCTGCTTGCCGGAACCCAGGTGACCAAATCGAAGGGCCGACCGGACCGATGCCCGCCGACGATGGGGACCCCGCGATCGGCTCGCCCGCCTCCGGCGAAAACCGGCCAGACCCGGCTCCCGCCATCGACTCGGACCGGGTCTTGATCTATCGTTGCCCGGCCGGCGAGCCGGGGCTGGGCGGCGAGCAGCTTGCCGAGTTGGCGCAGGACGTCTCGCCGACCCCGGTTCTTGGCCGCCACCACGATTCGCCGCATCAGCTCGTCGTAGAGGAACAGCGCCTCGGCGCCGTCGCACCCCTGTGGCGCCACGAACCGGCCACCGGGACGGGCCCGATCGAGACAGCTCCGGCACACGGCGGCCGAAGAACCGAGCCGGCCGACCCAGAGGGATCGGCCGGCCCCACATCCGGGACAGTCTCGTGCCAGCAACACAGCGCCGAAGATAGTGCGACCGAGTGACAGCGCCGGTCGTCGGAACCGGTTGGCCCGCCGCAGGCGGCAGACCAACTACCTGGCCGGCGCCTGCCGCCGGCCAGGGTGCTCAGTACCGGTAGTGATCGGGCTTGTACGGGCCCTCGACCGGCACGCCGATGTAGTCGGCCTGCTCCTGGGTCAATTTGGTGAGCCGGACACCGAGGGCATCGAGGTGCAACCTGGCAACTTTCTCGTCGAGCAGTTTCGGCAGGGTGACGACGTCGATCCCGTACGACTCGGCATTGCGGTGCAACTCGATCTGGGCCAGCACCTGGTTGGTGAAGCTGGCCGACATCACGAAGCTCGGGTGGCCGGTGGCGTTCCCGAGGTTGAGCAGCCGGCCCTCGCTGAGGATGATGATGCTCTTTCCGTCCGGGAAGCGGAACTCGTCGACCTGGGGCTTGATGTTGATCCGCTGGATGTCGCTCTGACGGAACAGGCCGGCCATGTCGATCTCGTTGTCGAAGTGACCGATGTTGCCGACGATGGCCCCCTGCTTCATGCGGCTCATCATCTCCGCCGAGAGGATGTCCTTGTTACCGGTGGAGGTGATGAAGATGTCGGCGGTCTCGATGACCCGCTCCAGGGTGTTTACCTCATAGCCGTCCATGACGGCCTGGAGGGCACAGATCGGATCGATCTCCACCACGATGACCCGGGCGCCCTGGCCCTTGAACGCCTCGACGCAGCCCTTGCCGACGTCGCCGTAGCCGACGACGACGCAGGTCTTGCCGCCGATCATCACGTCGGTGCCCCGGTTGATCCCGTCGAGCAGTGAGTGGCGGGTGCCGTACTTGTTGTCGAACTTCGATTTGGTGACCGCATCGTTGACGTTGATGCCGGGGAACTTGAGCGTGCCGGCTTCCTTCATCTCGTACAGCCGCTGGACGCCGGTCGTGGTCTCCTCCGAGACGCCGCGAATCGTGGCCGCCATGGTGGTGAACAGGGTGTTGTCCTCGGTGTGCAGCTTCTTCAGCAGGTCGATGATGACGTGCCACTCCTCCGGGTCGTCATCGGCGGCGTCGGGGATCGCGCCGGCCGCCTCGTATTCGGCCCCCCTGTGGACCAGGAGGGTGGCGTCGCCGCCGTCGTCGAGGATCAGGTTGGGTCCGCCGATGGTGTCAGGCCAACGCAGCGCCTGCTCGGTACACCACCAGTATTCCTCGAGCGTCTCGCCCTTCCAGGCGAAGACCGGGACACCGGTGGGATTTTCGGTCGTGCCGTTCGGGCCGACGACCACGGCCGCTGCAGCTTCGTCCTGGGTGGAGAAGATGTTGCAGCTGGCCCAGCGGACCTCGGCTCCGAGCACCGTGAGCGTCTCGATCAACACCGCGGTCTGGATCGTCATGTGGAGGGAGCCGGTGATCCTGGCCCCCTTGAGCGGTTGCTCATCGTAGTATTCGCCTCGGAGGGCCATCAGGCCCGGCATTTCGACCTCGGCCAACTCCATCTGTTTCCGGCCCATGCCGGCCAGGTCGATGTCGGCGACCTTGTAGTCGCCCTCGGCCACGGTCCGTGGACGCGATTCGATTGCAGTCATAGCTCAGCTCCCTGAGTGTTCGGGTTGTTGGGGGGCTGAGGCCTGCTGGCCCGAATCACGACAGCCCGAAGTAAGCCATCAGGATACTGCGATCGCTCGGCGGTGAGGGCCACCTCACCCCGACACCGGCCGGAATGAGGCCCGAACGGCCTCACCCCTCCTGGTTGAAGGTGGGCTCGATCCCCTTGTCGGCGGCCAGGGCGGTGAGCCGATCATGCTCGTTCTGGTCGACCGTTTCGGCCTCGTCGATGAGCATGACCGGGATGTCGCCGTCGATCCTGTAGCGACGCAACAACCGCGGGTTGTAGAGGATCGACTCGTCCTCGATGTACAGCAGCGGGCCCTTGTCCTCCGGGCAGGCGAGTATTTCCAGCAGTTGTGGATCGAGCGACATATGCCCTCCCTTGGCCGATTCCCGGTCATCGTAGCGGCCCCCGGGGGGCCCTCGACCACCCGCGGTTCGATCGACAACAACAAGGATGAGACCGATACGGGCCACTCAGCCCGACGAGAACGATCCGGGCGACTCAGCCAGACGGCTCGACGCCGACGGTGGCCCGCCAGGCCACGGTGGTGCCGGGCCGGCCATCCTCGATCGTGTAGCGCCGGGTGGCGTGGCCGATGAAACAGGCCGAACCTGCGTCGAGGGCGAGGCGCCGGCCACCGCTGGTCAGCGACAGCCGGCCGGCGGTGACCAGGACGATCTCCGGACCCCGGGTTTCGAACGATGGGTGGCCGAGGTCGCCTGTGGTGGCGTCGAGCCTGGTCAGGCTGAACTCCGGGGCCGGGGTGTCGAACCGGTGGACCGGCCCGGTAGGGGTCTGGACCGGGGGCGGGCCGGGCCGGTAGTCAACCACCTCCAGGAGTTGGTCGACGTCGACGTGTTTGCCGGTGAGGCCGCCCCGCAGCACGTTGTCGCTGTTGGCCATCAGCTCCACACCGACGCCGCGCAGATAGCTGTGGAGGTTCCCGGCGGCGAGGAACACCGCCTGGCCCGGCGCCAGCGAGACGTGGTTCATCAGCATCGCAAGCACAACACCGATATCGCCGGGGAAGGCGGTGGCGATGCGACCGGTCCAGGCGATCTCGGCCCCGAACTCGGCGAGCAACCGGGCGCCGTCGCCGCCCCCGGTTGGAGCACCGGCGGCCGCCGACAACGCTGCGGCACCGGTGACGGCGGCGTCGACCAGCGGTCCCCGGCGATCGGCGGGAAGGCGGAGCAGCCAGCCGACGGTTTCGGCCAGGACCTCATCGTCGCTGCCGTCGCCATCGAGATGCCGGGTGAGCTCCGACAACCGGTCGGCTCCGGCGGCCGAAGCCAGGCCTCCGATGAGTCGTCTGGAATCGGCCAGGGCACGGAATCCGCACTTGGCCTCGAACGGTGTCAGGGCACAGATCAGCTCCGGTTTGTGCTTGTCGTCGCGGTAGTTGCGATGCGGTGCTGCCAGGTCGATGCCCGCCGCGTTCTCCGCCGCAAAGCCGACCTGGGCCTGTCGGGCACTGGGGTGGGCCTGGATCGACAACGGCTTGGCCGCAGCGAGGATCTTCAGCAGGAACGGGAACTCGCCGAATCGAGCCCCGGTCCGGGGCCCCAGTGTGGTGCTCGGATTCTGGGCCACCAGCCGGTCGAGGCCGGTGCCGGTGTCGACCAGGGTGCTCGGTGCGGTCCGGTGGGCCCCAAGCCAGTACTCGGCCTGGGGGTGACCAGGGGCGGGCGTGCCGAGCAGGTCGGCGATGGCTCGCCGGTCTCCCCAGTCGTAGTCCCGAATGACGCCCTGCAGCAGGTGCATCAAGACGGGCCCCGTGTCGCGGTGCCGACGGGACGGCCCCTCCGATTCGACTCCAACGACTCGGTCCCCCGGATCAGCCGACCGAGGACATGACGGACTGCACCTCGGCCACCCGGCGGGCCACCTCCTCGTCGGAGGCCGCCTCGAGGTTCAGCCGGAGCAACGGTTCGGTGTTGGAGGCCCGAAGATTGAACCACCAGTCGCCGTGGTCAACCGTCAACCCGTCCAGACGATCACTCTCGGCATCGTCGTAGTGGGCCGCCACCGCCTCGATGACCGCCGCCGCATCGGAGACCCGGGTGTTGATCTCGCCCGAATTCGAGTATCTCTGCAGCGGGGCCAGCAGCTGGGAGAGCGTCCCGTCGAACCGGGCCAGCTGTTCCAGGATCATCACTGTGGCGATCAGCCCGGAGTCGGCCCGCCAGTTCTCCCGGAAGTAGTAGTGAGCCGAGTGCTCCCCACCGAACGCGGCCCCCGTCTCGGCCATCGTCTGCTTGATGAAGGAGTGGCCGACCCGGGATCGCAGCGGCTCCCCGCCACTCTCACTGACCACCTCGGGAACGACCTTCGAGCAGATGAGGTTGTAGATCACGGTGGCGCCGGGATCGTCGGCGAGGATCGACTTGGCCAGCAGCGCCGTGGTCAGCGAGCCGGAGACCGGCTCGGCCTTCTCGTCGACCAGGAAGACCCGGTCTGCGTCGCCGTCGAACGCCAGGCCGATGTCGGCGCCGGTCTCCAGGACCCGGGCCCGCAGATCGGCCAGGTTCTCCTCCTGGATCGGGTTGGCCTCGTGGTTGGGGAACGTGCCGTCCAGTTCGGGATACATGATCTCCAGCTCGAACGGCAGTTGGCCGAACACCTCCGGCACCACCAGCCCACCCATGCCGTTGGCGGTGTCGGCGATCACCTTCATGGGGCGAAGCCCTTCGGCGTCGATGAAGGTCCTGACGTGATCGCCGAAGGCCTTCAACAGGTCGAGCTCGGAGCGCTTGCCCGGGGTGACCGTCGCCGACGGCTCGAGCTCACCGCCGAGCCGATCGGCTGCGACAGCCTTGATCCTGTCGAGGCCGGTGTCCTCGCCGATGGGAGCGGCCCCGCTGCGGCACATCTTGATGCCGTTGTACTGGGCCGGATTGTGGGAGGCGGTGAACACGACCCCCGGCATGTCGAGCGAACCGGATGCGTAGTAGAGCATGTCTGTCGAGCAGAGTCCGATGTCGGTCACATCGAGCCCGCACGACAGCACACCCTCGGCGAAAGCGTCGACCAGTTCGGGGCCCGAGGGCCGCATGTCGCGGCCGATCACCACCGAGGTCGTCTCCGGTTCGACCTCGGCCAGGAAGGTGCTGAGCCCGACGCCCAACGCCCGACAGATGTGGGCGTTGATCTGATCGGGATAGGTGCCTCGAATGTCGTAGGCCTTGACGATGGAATCGAGCGAGCTGTCCGTACTGGTCACGCCCTCAGGGTAACGAAACCGGACCGATCAACCGGCGACGGCGGCCAATCACCGTCCGTCGGCGATCGGGGCAGGCAGGGTCGGCATCAGATCCGGGCATCCAGCGTGGTCCGCTGGGCCACATCGGGACCGTAGACGCCCTCTCCCGCCCACCGTCGGATCCGAAACAGATCGGCCAGCAGGTCGACCGTGTCGCCGACCAGGGAAACCGAGGACCCCGGCCGGTTCTGGACCGACACCGGCACCTCCCGAAGCGACAGCTGATCCAGCTCGGCGATCAGGAACAGCTCGACGTCGAAGGCGAACCCGTCGATCCTGGTCCGTTCGAACATCACCCTGGCCACATCGCCCTGAAACCCCTTGATCCCGCACTGGGTGTCGCGAAAGTGGCCGAGCAGGACCAGATGGGTCAACCGATTGATCATCCGGCCGCCGAACTCCCGGATTCGCCGCGGCCTGACCAGGGTTGCGGTGTCCCGGTGCCTGCGGCTCCCGACCACCATGTCCCAGCCGTTCTCGACCTCGTCGAGGATCTGGGCCACCAGCGCCGGGGGGTACGCCAGGTCGGCGTCGGTGAACACCACCGTGCGACCTCGGGCGGCCAGCACCCCGGCTCGAACCGCCGCCCCCTTGCCACGATTCTCGACCTGGGGCAGGACCCGGGCGCCGGCCCGCTCGGCCACCGACACCGTGTTGTCGCTCGAACCGTCGTCGACCACCAGCACCTCGTAGTCCGGTTCGCCGATGGCTCGACCCAGCTCGTCGTCAATGGCCTTCACGGTCTCGGCGATCAGCTCACCCTCGTTATAGGCCGGGATGACCACCGAGAGCCGCAGGCTGCGGCCGGGCGGGGGACGGGACACCCGCTGGGCCAGATCCTTGCGGACCCGCCGGAAGAGGATCCAACGGTAGGCCACCCACCGGACGACCGCGGCGCAACCGATGGCCCCCACCTTGGCCGCCGCCAGGGGCAGCCCGAGGTTGTCCAGCAACAGCAGAACCCCGAGGTCGATTGCGCCGGCAACGCCTGCGGTGGCGGCGAACAACCCGGGATTGCTGACCCAGCGAGCGGACGGGTCGCCCCGGAAGGTGATGACCCGGTTGAGGATGTAGGCGGTGACCGCAGCGGCAAAGAGGGCGATGAGGTCGGCCAGCCACAGCCCGACCGACCGATCGGCCAGCCCGATGAGCAGCAGGAAATCGACTGCGGTGGCGAGCAGCCCGACCAGAGCGAAGAGCCGGAGACGGCTCCTCACGCCAGATCGGGGCGGCGGTCCTCGTCGGCGTGGTCCGGGCCGGACCCGGGGTTGGTGGGGTCGTCATCTTGTTCGGACCCCCGGTCACCGTTGGATGCGACCGGGGTGCCCGCTCGGTCGGCAGGGCCGACGCCACCCGCGCCATCACCGCCGACACCGAAACCGCTGAGACCTTCGACACCTTCGACACCAGAGGGGACGGCGACGCCGTCGGTCGGCCCGAGGGGCCGGTCGTCGAGGCGTTGGTGCGGGCCCGCATCGTCGATGCCCATGGCCGGGTCGAGGTCGTCGGCCAGCACCCTCAGGTCCTCGTCGTCCCAAGAGCGATCCTCGCCCCAGACCGGTTGTTCGAGAACCAACCAGCGACGTCGATCGATACCGGCCAGCACCACCAGCGCCATCAGGCCCAGGACGGACAGTGCGATCCCTGCCAGGTCGATCGGGGTTCGGCCATAGGACAGCCTCACCTCATCATCGGTCGGGACCACCACCATCAGGTTGGGTCCGATCCGCCACGGACCGTCCGCGCCGTCGACATTCCAGTTGGGGAAGTACGAGGCCTTGACCAACACCGGCGTGCCGGGTCGGTCGACCGAGAACGAGATCTCGTTCGTGTCGACTGCGATGTTGGAGACCTCGACCGGCTCCAACGGTCGAGCCTCGGCCCCGTCGAGGCCGGTGAGGCGGGCCCAGGACGCCGGGCCGTCCTCGGCCGGCATGGCCGGATAGAAGGCCGGGTCGTTGTAGTACTCAACCGCCTGGCTGACCCAGCCGACCTCGAACCGGGACACATCGGCCGGTTCGGCGAAGTCGCCGGCCACCTCCTCCTCGGTGCGGCCGGCGGTGACCACCGGCTCCACCTCGAGCGGCTGCACCAGCTCAGTGCCCGCCACCTCGAAGATCACGAACGGTTGGGCCTCCTCGACCTCGGTCAGGTCCGGATGCTGCCTGGCGGCTGCGATGGCGGCATCGGACTGGGCCAGGTAGTACCGCACCCCGGTGACCTGTAGCTGGTCGATGCCCTTGTCGATGTCGAAGTCCTGGTACGGGAGATCCCGCTGTGCCCGCGACGGGGCCTCGGAGAGCCTGCTCTGGTTGAGGAAATGGAACGGGGTGGAGGCCGAGGACTCGAAATACAGCCCTTCCATCGAGCCGATGCAGCCGTTGGTCCAGTGCGGCAACAGCATCAGGGCCATCGGCGTTCCGTAGCGGTCGAGGCCTTTTTCGTACTCCCACATCGCCCGACCGCAGCCCCGGCTCTCGCCGACCGACGCCATGGTCTCCACCACGCCGTTGTATTCGGCGTAGGAAGGCTTTCGTTCGTAGCCCGAGTAGTTCCACTCCGCCCATCCGGGGATGAAGCTGCGGGCGCTGTTGTTGAAGACCAGCCAGTCGTAGCTTCCGTCGCCGGTGTCGGAGACCTGACCGAACGGCAGGACCCGCAACGGCATGGAGACCGCGATCAACACCGCCACCAGCCCAACAGCACTGGCTGCGGCCAGGGTGGATCCGTCCGGCCGATCGAGCCGGCCGGTGGCGATCGCCGCAACATAGCGGGCGACCAAGGCAACCCCGACCGCTGCCACCATGTAGATCGACAGGTAGTAGAACGGGAGCAACCGGGCGTTCCACAGCGGCCCCTCACCGACATTGGCCACCGCGGCGGCGAACAGCAGGCCGGTTGCGGTGAACACCATCCCCATGCGCTCCCGGAGGGCATAGGACAGCAGGAACCCCACTGCGGCCACCGGCAGGGCGATCTGCATCGGTACCGTCAACATCGGTGGGCCGATCTCCTCCAGCCGCTCCCAGCCCATGTCGTTGAAGTAAGGCTCCCGCAGGTAGAACGGCACCAGCCAGAACGACGACAACAGCACCGCGGTGAAGCCGCTCAGCGCCAGCCACAGCGTTCGGCCGAGCACAACCGGTTCGGCCAGCGCAGCGGACGCCAGTACCACCAGAACCGCCACGACCGACAGGCCCCGGACACCCAGTCCGGTGCCGTCGGCGAAGGCGATGGGGATCAGCGCCATGGCGACCGTGCCGGCGACGACCCAGGCCCGGGGTACCGAAGGGTGCATCAAGACCAGCAACACCAGCGCCGGGACGAGGAAGAACACGGGAATGATGTGGCACAACGCCACGAGGGCGATGATCACCGCAGCGGGGGCACGCCACCGATGATCGTCCATGCCGCGAACCACCATCCCGATGGCCAGCAGCGAGAGGCAGAGGCTGAGCGAGAAGGCGAACTCGCCGGCCAGGGTGGAGGCGATGTTGCCGCCGTAGATCGTGAAGTTGGTGTCGAACAGGAACAGGAAGGCGGCAAGGGCCAGGAACGCCGGCACCGGCTCCGACGCCCGGGCGAGGCGGCCCATGGCCCAGGCGGCCATGGGGAACATGACCAGACCGGCCACGCTGACCAGCTTGAACGACACGCCGTAGGGAACTGCGACCAGCAGCACCGCAACCACCACGGCCAGGGCCCGGATCCAGTTCCGGGCCGTCTCGAACCGCAGGCCGAGACGATGGCCACCCAACAGCACCAGCGCCGCCAGCGGGACTCCGAGATACCACGGCAGGCCGGCATTGACCCCGACGATGGCCAACGAGGGGACGACCATGTAGAAGTGGTAGGCCGGGAAGCCGGCGTACCAGTCGGGTGTCCACCCGCTGAGCAGTCCCTGGGGCAGCAGGTGGTCCCGGAGGAACGCCGGGCCCCAAACATGGGCCCCCATATCGCCGCCGGACGGCGTCGTGTCGACGAAAAGCAGTGGCCCGGTCAGATCGCTCCAATCGTCGGGATCTGGCCAGTTCAGCAGGGCGAAGACGAACAGGGAGAGCACGGCGGCGACCCCGAGGCCGACCGACACCTCGATCGGCCGGGAGGAGTTCCCGAGGTCTCGAAACGACCAGGCGCCACCGGGTCGGTGGACATCGGCCGGTTCGTCGAACCTCGAGTCCCGGTGATCCGGGTGATCAGCACCGTCGACCAGCGTCGACGGCTCAGCGGCGGTGTCGGCCGGGGCCGACGGAGAAATGGTCAAGACCGGACCCCTGCACCCGAGGTGCGGCGGGTCGTTGCCTCCGGGAGGCCCTGCCCCACCATCGCGCCGGTCGGGACGGGGCGTCGCGGTGCGCGGCAGACCAGGTCGACGCGACAAACAGATGCATGCACAGCGTCGACGATAGTAAAGATTTGCCTTCTAGCGTCGCCGGCCGGAATGTTCCCCGACCTGGTTCAGCGCCTCCTGCAAGTCGATCCGTTCCCCCGCCAGCTGCCATCGACGGGTGTCGCAACCGTCACAGGACTCCATCAACAACGTGTTGCCGTCGACAATGATCTCTATCGCAGCCTGCTCGCCACCACAGCGGCCGCATGGCGGCCCGGACAACAGTCGGCTCGGCCCACGTTCCGGGTCACGTTCCGGGGCCGGCCGTTCACCGGGCTCTCCGGGACCTTCACCGATCATCGGGGTGTTTGCACCGGATCGACTGTTCGCTTCCACCGAGACCTCCTGGTTGACGTGGGGATGCACGCGCCTCTCGACACCACGTGGTGCGGCTGCGCCCTACCTACCGGACACGTCGGAGCGCCGGACGCAACACTGAGCGGCCGCCCGGCAAATGATTCAGGGGGCTCAGTGATCTCGGGGCCGACGATCAGGCCGAACCGGGCCCCGGTCGGCGAAATCCCCGTCGGTCGACCGATGGTGGTCTAGAACACCAGCAGCTGGACCACCGTGGTGGCGTTGAACGCCATGTGGGCCACGATGGCGGGGCCGATCCGACCGGTGCGGATGGTCAGCCAGGACAACAGCAACGCCAGCACGAAGAGGCCGGGGAGGAGGATCGGCTCCTGGTGGACGAGGGCGAACACCGCCGACGAAGACACCGCCCCGGCAACGGTTCCGAAACGCCTGGCCAGCGTAGGCAACAGCATGCCACGGTAGAACCACTCCTCGACCACCGGCGCCACCACCACCACGGCCACCACGAAGAGCAGAACGTCGGCCGGGTTGTTGACCCGATCGCCGAGGGCTTCGGCGGTGCGGTTCGGGTCACCGGACACGAATTGCAGCAAGACCCAGTACAACGCCGGAAGCAACAGCAGCTGGGCTGCCACGCCGAGCGCGGCGGCGGCGAGGATCTGGATCGGTCCGACCCGGAGGTCGAAGTCGACCAGCGGCCCGCTGCCGGTGAAGCGCTTGACCAGCACCGGGCCGACAAGATAGGCCAGCCACAGCCCCAGGTTGAACAGCACCAGCGTCCAGATCGGCCGGCTGTCGATCGAAGGCAGGGGCTCGGAGCCGTAGACCAGACCAGAGGCGAAGACGAACCACACCACGGCGAACAACTGGGCCCCCAGCAGGCACAGCACGGCGGCCGGCAGGCCCCACCGAACCTGGTCTCCACCGACCGGCCAGTCGTGGTCGGGGCGGGCCGACACCTCCGTCATGGCGCAAACCCTACTGGCTGGCGAGGAGGTCGAGACCACCGGCTTTACCCCGGTTTTCCCCGCCGGCGGTAGAACTGGATAGACCTCAACGTGCCCCTCGAACGACCGACTGGAACAAACGTGCTCCCTCCCCCGATCTCGGCATCCCGCTTCCGGGCAATTAGGCTGGTCTCATGAGTCCGCAAGGGTCCAATCCGCCCCCACCTCCGCAGCAGGGTCGAAACTCAAAACTTCCGGGCCGCTCCGACGGTGGTTGGCCCCGATGGTCGGCCTGGATCGTGGTCGGCATCCTGGTCACCCTGCTGGCGGTGGCATCGGCCACAAACAGCTCGTCTGACAACGAGATCACCTATACCGAGTTCATCCAGGACGTCGAGGCCGGTCAGGTCGAGTCGTTGGAGTTCGACAACGGGACCTTCCGCATCAAGGGGGTCCGGACCGACGGTGAGACCTTCCAGACCACCGGTTTCAAGGAGTTCACCGACGCCGAACGTGAACTGCTCGACAACAACAACGTCGACTATCAGCCCGTCACCCCCACCACCAACTGGTTCATCGGGCTGCTGCCGCTGTTCCTCCCGTTCGTGATCATCCTCGGTTTCTTCTGGTGGATGGCCCGTCGCCAGCAATCCCAGATGGGCGGGATCATGTCGATCGGGCGGTCGAAGGCCAAGACCTACTCCTCGGAGCGTCCCGGCACGATGTTCGACGATGTCGCAGGCTACGGGGCGGTGAAGAAGGAGATCACCGAGGTGGTCGACTTCCTCAAGAATCCCAGCAAGTTCTCGGCCATCGGCGCTCGCATCCCCAAGGGTGTGCTGCTGGTGGGGCCGCCCGGCACCGGCAAAACCCTGATCGCCAGGGCGGTGGCCGGCGAGGCCGGCGTACCGTTCCTTTCCGTCACCGGTTCCGATTTCATGGAGATGTTCGTCGGCGTCGGCGCAAGCCGGGTCCGTGACCTGTTCAACGAGGCCCGCAAGATGGGTCGTGCCATCATCTTCATCGACGAGATCGACTCCATCGGCCGCAAGCGTGGCGCCGGCCTCGGCGGTGGCCACGACGAGCGCGAGCAGACCCTCAATCAAATGCTGTCGGAAATGGACGGCTTCGAGGCCACCGAAGGCATCGTGATGATCGCCGCCACCAACCGTCCGGACATCCTCGACCCGGCGCTGCTGCGGCCCGGCCGATTCGACCGTCAGGTCGTGGTTCCACTGCCCGAGCTCGAGGATCGCAAGAAGATCCTCGAGGTCCACATCAAGCACAAGCGCATGGCATCCGACGTCGACCTCGACGTCGTGGCCAGGGGCACACCGGGGATGAGCGGCGCCGACCTGGCCAACCTGGTCAACGAGGCCGCGCTCTTCGCGGTCCGGGGCGGCGACGACGAAATCCACGCTCGCCACTTCGACATGGCCCGGGATCGGGTGATCATGGGGGTCAAGCGGGACTCGTTGGTCATGTCGGACGAGGAGCGGGAGATGACCGCATACCACGAGACCGGCCACGCCCTGTGCGCAGCCCTGCTGCCGGACTACGACCCACTGCACAAGGTCACGATCATCCCCACCGGTATGGCCCTTGGCGTCACGATGACCCTCCCCGAGGAGGACCGTCATTCGCTTCGCAAGAGTCACGCCGAGAACATGATCGTCATGATGCTCGGTGGGCGGAACGCCGAGAACCTGGTTTTCGGGGTTGTTTCCTCCGGTGCCGGCGATGACCTGCAGAAGGCAACCGGGCTGGCCCGCCGCATGGTCACCGAATGGGGCATGTCGGAGAAGATCGGGCCCATGGCCTTTGGTGGCTCCGGCCCTGTGTTCCTCGGCGACGACATGATGCAGTCCAAGGACTACTCCGAGGACGTCGGTCGGATCATCGACGAGGAGACCCAGCGGATCCTCCGGGACCAGGAAGAACGCTGCCGGGACCTGTTGACGACCAACCGCAACGCCTTGAACCTGGTGGCCCGCAACCTGCTCGAGCACGAAACGCTGAGCGGGGCGGAGGTCAACCGGCTCATCGCCGTTGCCAACAACGAGGTCACCGCGGCGGTACCGGGCGGCGACGAGGCCGAGCTGGTGCCGAGTGCCGAGGTGGCAAACGGTGGCCCGACCGGCGTTGCCGACAGCCCGGCCCCGGTCACCCCGGCCCGGGACCTGTAACCACAATCACCCTCCGGGGACGGCGTTACTGGGTGCTGAATTCCCGGCGGACCCGTTCCCGGTCCAGTCTCATGATCTCCTGGGGTGCCAGTTCGTCTGTCACCTCGAACTCGAGCAACGAGAACCGGCCACCGAACGGGAACGGGGCGTTGTAGGCGTCGGTGATCGGTGAACCGGCGTCACGCCCGACGTCCATGCCCGACATCCCGATGAACCGGAGCACCCAGGGAACCTGCATGGTGCTGGATCCGTGGCCGGACACCGAGATCGACACATCGGCGCCGGCATCGGTCCGGTCGAAGACGACCTCGACGGTGGCCGGACCCGGGGGCGGGGCCGGCACCGCCACCACATGGTGGGTGCCGAACAGGTTGTAGTCGAACGCGACCTGTCCGTCGAGCAGATAGCAGCTCAGGCCGGTGTTGGCTGTACCCCAGGCCATGAGCACCCCCTCATCGGCGACGCTGTCCCGGTCGATGTCGGCCCGCATCCGCCAGCTCCGGCCGGCGATGGCCGGGGCCGCCTCGCTCGGCAACCGGGACAGCGGCGGGAGAAACCGGTAGCTGGTCTTGGCATGGGCCGTGCCCGGTCGCCTGGCCCGGAAGGCGAGGCCACTCACGTCGTCGTCGAGGGGGAGGACCCCGTTCGCCTCCGCTTCAGACCACCAAAGATCGACCATCTCGGCCAGCTTCTCCGGCTGTTCATCGGCCAGGTTTCGGGTCTCGGAGAAGTCCTCGTCGACGTGGTACAGCTCCCAGACATCATCGTCGAACGGTTTGCCGGGCCGGTGATAGGTGACCGCCTTCCAGCCGTCGGACCAGATGCCCCGATGGCCGAACATCTCGAAGTACTGGGCGTGACGGTTGGTCGGGGCCGTCGGGTCGTCGAAGGAGTAGGCAAGCGACCGACCGGCCACCGGCAGTTGCTCCCGCCCCTCGAAGACCGTCGGTTGGGGTATGCCCAACTGGTCGAGGATCGTGGGCGTGAGGTCGCTGACGTGATGGAACTGGTTGCGAACCCCACCGGCATCGCTGATCCGCTCCGGCCAGTGAACGATCAGCGGGTCCCGAACCCCGCCGCCGAAGGTGTTCTGCTTGTACCACTTCAGCGGGGTGTTGCCGACCTGGGCCCAGCCCCACGGATAGTTGGTGTGGGACTTGGGGCCGCCGATGTCGTCGAGGCGGTCCTGGGCTGCGTCGACGTCTTCTGGAAAGCCGTTGAAGAACCGCATCTCATCGACCACCCCGGTGGCGAAGCCCTCCTGGCTGGCCCCGTTGTCGGATGTGACGATGAAGATGGTGTTGTCCAGCTCGTCGATCGACGACAGGAAGTCCACCAGCCTGCCGATCTGGGCGTCGGTGTGGTCGAGAAAGGCGGCGAACGCCTCCTGGAGGCGGGCCGCCAGCCGCTGCTCGTTCTCGCTCAACTCGTCCCAGGGTCGGACCCCACGGTTCCGGGGGGCCAACTCGGTGCCGGGGGGAATGATCCCGAGTTCCAGCTGCCGCTCGTAGTACCGCTGCCGGATGACGTCCCATCCCTCGTCGTAGCGGCCCCGGTACTTCTCAAGATACCGGGGCGGGGACTGGTGGGGTGAGTGGGTGGCCCCCCATGCCAGGTAGGTGAAGAACGGCCGGTCCGGTCGCACCGATTTCGACTCCCGGATGAAATCGATGGCCTTGTCGGTGAGGTCCTCGGACAGGTGGTACCCGTCGTCACCGGGACCTTTCGGTTCGAGATGATGGTTGTCGTAGGTCAGTTCGGGATGAAACTGGTCGGTCTCGCCCTGGAGGAACCCGTAGAACCGATCGAAGCCCCGCTGCAGTGGCCAGTCGTCGAAGGGGCCGGCCATCGAGGCCTCGGTCATCGGACAGAGGTGCCACTTCCCGAGCGCAAACGTGGCGTAGCCGGCATCGCCGACCACCTCGGCCACGGTTGCCGCATTGTGGCTGATCCGACCCCGCATGTTCGGGTAGCCGGTGTCGAAGTTCGAGATGCACCGCATGCCGACGGCATGGTGGTTCCGGCCGGTGAGCAGCGATGCCCTCGTCGGTGAGCACAATGCGGTGGTGTGGAAGTTGGTGTAACGAATGCCGCCGGCGGCCAACCGGTCGATGTTCGGGGTGTCGATGTCGGAGCCGTAGCAGCCGAAATGGGCGAAACCGGTGTCGTCGAACAGGATCAACACCACGTTCGGCTTGTCCTCCAGGGGTGGCGGGTCCGGCCACCACGGCTCCGACTCCGTCGCGGTGCGACCGATCACTCCCCCGAACTGCTCATTGGCGCTCATGGCAAAAACCTAGCGGTCGGGTGTTGGCGGCAACAGCCCACCGCCCGGGACGGGCGGCCACAACCCAGCCCGGGACGGGCGGGGGGCGCTACTGGTCGCCGGGGCCGATGGTCATGAGCACCGCCCGCAACTCATCGGGGTCGATCGGGCCGAAGAAGGCTTTTGTCACCACCCCCTGGGCGTCGGCGAAGAGCGTCGTCGGCACACCATCGATTCGGTACCGCTTGTGAAGCTCAGCCGAGTCCTGGACGTCGATTCTCTGCCGCGCCAGGAACGGGGTGTCGAGGCCTTGCAGCATCGCCCACACCTCGGGGCAGGTGTTGCAGGTGGAGGAGGCGAACACCACCGCAAGGTGGCGTCGGTCGGGATGGTCAAAATCGTTGCGGTCCAGTTGGGCCGGGGCTCGATAGCTTGGGGCCGACGGCGGGTCGGGCCTGCGGCGCTGCAGCAGGTAGGCCACCGCACCGGCAAGCATCGCCAGGGCAACCAGCACGATCAGCCTCGTCGCCACGATGACGCCTACCCCGCCACCGTCGGCACAGCCGGCACCACGTCCAGCGACTGGTCCGGGATGACCACCATCGCCTCGACCGAGATCGGTGTGTCCGACGTGACCTCCACCGAGGCCCCGCCGTCGACCGACGTGACCGGCACGATCGCCCGCCCGCCGGCGACCACCGTGGCCCGAATCGGGCCGACGAATTCGCCGCCCGACAGCACCCGGACCTCGACCGCCGCCTCGTCGACCGATGAGATGGCGATGAGGGTCGAGTCGTCCTGCATCGTGACCCAGGGGACGATCCAACGGGTGGAGAACAATTCGTTGCCCCGGGTGGTGGAGAAACCGGTGGTGGCGATGGGCTGCGGGAGCCCGGAGTCGGCCGGCTCGGCCGGCTGGAGCTCCATGGCCTCCTCGCCGTCCGCCGGAGCTTCACCGTCCGCCGGAACTTCACCGTCCGCCGGAGCTTCGCCGTCCGCTGGAACTTCACCGTCCGCTGGAGCTTCGCCATCAGCCGCGGCCTCGCCATCAGCCGGGGCTTCGCCATCGGCCGGGGCTTCGTCGTCAGCCGGTTCGTCCGGCTGGATCGCCCCGGCCGGACCGTCAAGCAGCAGCTGGTCGGCAAACTGCCATCGTTCGGCGACGATGGGCAGACCGTCGTTCGAGGTGACGAAGACCCCCAGTTCGTAGGGCAGTGGGAACTCGAACCGTTCGGCCTGAGCCTGGAGGTCGATCGTGACGAACGTCCCGGGGCGGACCTCCCGCTCGATGGTGACCACGCTGTAGGTCGACAGGTCGGTGGGGTTGGTTGGCCACAGCTCGACCGCCACGGTGACGAATCCCTCCCGGTCGCCGTCGCTCGTTGCCCCATCGGCCACCGCATCGCTGCCGATGTCGCCGTCGGTTCCCGGCTCCCCCTCCGTCGCAGTTCCGTCGTCGGCGGCGTCGTCGGCGGGTTCCTCGGTGTCGCTCTCCTCGCCCTGAACCGGGCCTTCGTCTTCGTCTGCGTCTGCGTCGAGCGAGACCTCGTACGGGTTGAAGATCGTGAGCAGGTCATCGCCGGACTCGTGGATACGACCGGCGGTGAAAATCCAGCTCCTGGCCGGCGACGGAACCCCGAGCTGGAGGGCGGCGCCGGACGGCCCGAGTTCGCCGTTCATCAGCTGCAGGCGTTCGACCACCAACCGGCCTCGGTTGGTGGTGATCTTGGTCGCCAGCGCTTCCTCGCGGGCCACGAACTCATCGACTTCGATGATGCGAACCGACCGAGCTTCCACGAAGGCACCCTGCAGCGGTCCCGGTTCGCGACTGCGGCCAACCGCCTGGAACTGGATGTCGAAGACTGCGGTTTCGGGGAACGGGTTCATCAACACCAGGTACTGCTTCGCATCCCTGGTCGTGCGGCCGGCGGCGAAGTACCAGGTGTTGGAGGCGTCGGTGGAGCACGGCCCCTCGGCCACACCCTCGGCGGTGGTGACCGTGTGGCCGACCACGCCCCGGCCGCCGGTGATCTCCACCACCGCACCGGCGATCTCCACCACCTGGGTATCGGACAGTTTCACTCGCTCGGTCGACTGCGGGGCCAGTTCGATCCGCCGGTCGGGACCGGGGCCCTCCCCGGTCAGGATGCTGACGATGGCCACCGCCGGCTCGTCACTGAGGTTGGAGATGTTGACCTGGTGGTCGGCAAAGCCGCCGGGACTGCTCGATCCGACCGGGCAGTACCAAGCGCCGTCGAGCCTCGGTGGATCCCCCATCGACGGGGTCACGATCACCTGCTCGGTCTCGGTGGTGAGGCCGCCGAGCGGCATGGAGACCGCTCGGTCGTAGGCCAGGCCACCGGCGACCAGCCCCAGGAGCACGAACACGATGGGCCAGCGGCTGATACCGCTCATGGGGTCCGCCTTGCCGATGGGGTCCGCCTTGCCCCGGCCCTGGCGACGGAACTCGGTACCCGGTGCCGACCCTCGGTCATCCGACGACCTCCCGACGGGTCTGGGCCAGGATCGCTCCCACCGCCACCAGGAGGAACTGGCCGAGCAACGCCAGCTGACGGCGCAATCTCGGCCCGTATTCGATGTAGACCTCGCCTGCCGGGCCGGCGGGGATGACGGCCAGATCGTCGAACCCGGGATTGACCTCGCTGCGGGCGCCGGTGGCCACCAGTCCGTTGCTGTCGAGTGCCAGCAGCACCTCACTGTCGGCCGGCATGCTCAGGATCCATTTCCCTGGCCGGTTGTTGATGATCGGCGCCGACTCCCGGGCCAGATCGATATCGAGTTGCTCCACTGCGGTGGATGCCGATGCCGCGTCGGGGCTGGGCAGGATCGGGGCCAGCCCGGCCGATGAGGTGTTTCGGAACACGATCAGGCTCGGCACGCCCGGGACTCGCTCGAGGTCGAGTTGTTGGGACAGGGACCGGAGCACCCCGCCGGCCGGGTCGACCTGGGGGCCGACGTAGGGGGCGGGTGCGAGCTGGCGGACCACCACCACATTATCGATGCCGTAGGGGGCGAGCAGGCGGCCCAGTCGGACCACCTCTCCCGCCCGGGCCAGGTCGAGCTGGGCACCGATGCCGTCGGTGGCGCCGACCGGCCCGGCCATCCAGCGGCCGCGGGCCTCGGGCCGACCACCGTCGGACACCGCGTATTCGATCCCCGAATCCGACACCACGACATCGAGCGGTAACACGCTGGCGTCGCCGATCCACAGCACCCGGCCGGGCTGGAGCTCTTCGTTCTCGACCTGTTGCTGGCGGACCAGGAACTGTGTGGAGGCGCTGAAGCTCTGGGTCGGCGCCTCCCAGAGTCCGCTGAGGCTCGACAGCAAGCCGGTGAAGAACAGGCAGGCCACCGCCACGGCACCGAGCCCGGCCATGGCCCGGCTCCGCCTTGACCGCTTCTCGACGCCGACGAACTCCAGCTCCAGCCCCCGGACACCAACGATGACGGCCAAGGTCAGCCCGATGGCGGCCGGTGCCAGCATCGCCTCGGCGGTGGGCAGCGAGAACGGGATCCAGCCCCGACGACCGGCCCAGATCAGCAGCCAGAACACGACGGCGAGCAGCCAACCGGTGGCTGCGAGGTGGAAATGGGCCGAGTTGGCCACCACGAGACCGAGGGCGGCGGCGACAACGAGACCGAGGGCGATCCATCGGGCCGGCGGGGCACCGGGGGCGAACTGCAGCAGCTCCAGCAACGAATTGACGTTGGCCTCGGGGGACATCGGCCCCACGATCCAGCGCCAGGAGAGCCCCTGGAGGAAATCGAAGCTCCACGGGCCGTTGAGCGAGACGGGGGCCACCACCCCGACCGCGCCGGCCAGCAGATAGTCCTGGGGCCGCCCTCCCGAACCGAGGGCCAGGGTGGCGAGGGCGAACACGAGGCACATCACCGCGGCGATCGGGATGACCGCCGGTGCGAAGGTGGCCACCACCGCCACCAGGAAGCCGAACCGGATCAGGCGAACCGGCAGGTTCCGGTCGGCGACAGCCGGGCCGGCCAGGCCCCCCTGGCCGCCGAAGGGGCTGTAGTCGCCGATCCGTATCAGGGCGCCCAGCATGAACGGCGCCGCAGCCAGGATCACCAGCGCCTCCCAGCGGCCGGCCGAGATGGCCGACACCGTCACCGGGTTGCAGGCATACACCAGCGCCCCGATCGCACCGACCCGGGGGCTGGCCAGCGGTCTGGCCAACCGGTACACACCGATCGGGCCCAGCAGGACCGGGGCCACCACCAGCAGGGTGTCGAAGAGCCCGGTGCCCCAGAAGAACACGAGCCTCCCCCCGGCCAGGAGCAGCAGCGCGGACGGCGCGTTGCCCGGGCCACCGGTGCCAACCGTTCGCCAGCCGCCGAGCCACTCCCGGAGCAGGGTGAAGGCATCGGGGACATCGGGAATCTGCCCCACCGGGGCAACCCCTCTGGTGAGCAGATGGCGGCTGCCGAAGATCAGCAACACCGCCAGGATGGCGCCGATGACCGTGGCGTCGCGGACATTGCCTGCGTCCTCGCCCCGGAACGAGGAGCGGACGGTGCCGAGCATGCCCGAGAAGCGGTCCTGGCCGGCGCTGAACTGGCCCCGGGAGAACGCCGCCAGCCGGGCCGAACCGCCGACCTGCATCTTGGCGATGTCCTGTTCGGGGACGGTGCGAATACGACGCAGCTGGCGTCGTTTGCGGCGCAGGTCATCGAGCCTGGTCAGGTTCCAGGGGATGGCGGCCAGCACGTCGCGGGCCTGACCCCGGCGACCGGCCAGCAGGGAATAGAAGCTCTCGATCAGGATCAACAGGAAGGCGAGGACAACCGTGGGCACGGAGCGCCTGGTCGACGTGGCCAGCACGGTCCGCAACCGATGCCTGGTCAGGAGCCGGCGCCGCTCCCGAACGGTGATCCGGTCCTTCATCGACTCCATGTGACGGGCCTTGGCCGACGGCACGGCCAACACCCTGGCGCCGGCGGCGTGGGCCCGCCAGCACAGGTCGAGGTCTTCACCGATGGTCTTGATGGCGGGATCGAAGCCACCGAGGGCGGCGAACAGGTCGGCCCGGATCAACTGCACCCCACCGGGGATCACAAAGACGTCGCGAACCGAATCGTACTGATCCTGGTCGAACTCGCCCCGCTCGACCTGGTCGACCATGACGCCGAAGCGATCGGAGCCCATGCCGAGTTGGAGCAGGCGGCGATCATCGGTCCAGCGGACCAGTTTGGGGCCGGCGATGCCGCCGTTGCTGCGGTAAAGCTCCCCCATGAGTTCGGTCACGCAGTCCGGCGCAAGGGCGACGTCGTCGTGGCAGAACAGCAGGAACGGCGAGCCGGAGACCAGCTCGATCGACTGGTTGGCGGCGACGCTCCAACCGGGATCGCCGGCCAGCCGGTGGAGGTAGGCGTCGGGGAGCACCTCGGCCACCCGGTCGGCGATCGGCTCCTCGCTGCCGGCGTCGACCACCAGCACCGACAGGTTCTCGTAGTCCTGATCGCCGAGCGAGGACAACGTCTTGGCGAAGTGTTCGCCGGGATTGCAGGCGACGACCACCGCGACCACGGCCGGGACTTCGAGCACGTCCTCACCCTCGGCGCGGACGATGGACGAGACCGGCGCCGCATCCTCGATCGTCGCTTCGCTGATCTCACTCACGAGCCACGAATGCTACTCCACGATCGAGGTCATACCGCCCCACCCCGGCCACTTGCCACCGGGCCCGTGGCCCGAATCGATGCCGTGGCCGGGCTATGATCGGCACCGGTGATTCGCCATCCATTTCCCCGATCAGCCGCAGACCCCGTGGTCAGCCAGACCAGTGCACCGGTGCCCCGATTCGGGGACCTCGGGCCACCGAGCCCCCCGGTCGGGATGGCCGGGCAGCCTTCCGGGCCGACGCCGGCGGGCGACCGTTGAAGGCCCTCATCACCGGGGCGGGCGGCTTCGTTGGCCCTCACCTCGCCGACCATCTGCGGCATGCCGGCGACGATGTCATCGGTCTCGATCTGGCGTCCGGCCCCGACCTGCGCGACAGCGAGGCGTGGATCGCCGCCATCGGCGACCACCGGCCAGATGTCGTGTACCACCTGGCCGGCTGGAGTGACGTTGGCCGGTCGTGGAGCGATCCGATCACCACCTTCGAGGTCAACACGATGGGCACCATCTCGATCCTCGAGGCGGTCCGACAGGCCGGCGCTGGTCGGATCCTGCTGATCAGCAGCGCCGATGTCTACGGCGTGGTGACCCCCGACAGGTTGCCGCTGACCGAGGACCACCCGGTCCAGCCCCGCTCGCCGTACGGCGCCAGCAAGCAGGCGGCCGAAGCGGCGGCCCTGCAATACCATCGGGGCAACGGTGTCGATGTGGTGGTGGCAAGGCCGTTCAACCACCTCGGCCCGGGCCAGGCCCCCCGGTTCGTTGCACCGGCGTTCGCGGCCCAGATCGCGGCCGCAGAGAGCGGCGGCAGTAGGCGCCTGGAACACGGTGATCTCAGTCCCCACCGGGACCTCACCGACGTTCGTGACGTCGTCCGGGCCTACCGGCTGCTGGCCGAACAGGGCCGGAGCGGTGAGGTCTACAACGTCTGCTCCGGTCGAACGGTGAGCATGCAGGGCCTGCTCGATGCGCTCCTGTCGATGAGCGAGGTCGAGGTCGACCAGGTGGTCGATCCGGCGCTGGTTCGCCCTGTCGATCTGCCGGTGCTGCGCGGTTCGTTCGACAAGCTCCGGTCCGCCACCGGCTGGGAACCACGAATCGAACTCGACGCGACGCTGGCCTCGGTGCTTGCCGACGCTCGCAACCACCAACGGCTAGGTTTGACCAGTCACTGAGTGTGTCCGGCGGACCGAACCCTCTGGAGGAAGTATGAGCAAGCGAGCGCTGATCACCGGTCTGACCGGGCAGGACGGCTCCTACCTGGCCGAGTTTCTGCTGGAACGAGGCTATGAGGTCAGCGGCATGGTCCGCCGATCGAGCACGGTGAACTTCGAGCGGATCGCCCACATCCAGGACGACATCAACATCGTCCAGGGCGACCTGCTCGACGAGATGTCACTCATCGACGTGATCCGGCGGCACAAGCCGGACGAGGTCTACAACCTGGCCGCCCAGTCCTTCGTCCAGACGTCGTGGCAACAGGCGGTGCTGACCGGCGAGACCACCGCCCTCGGCGTGACCAGGATCCTCAATGCCGTCCGGGAAGCCGACCGCGACATCCGCTTCTACCAGGCTTCATCGTCGGAGATGTTCGGCAAGGTCGTCGAGGTCCCGCAGACCGAGAAGACCCCGTTCTACCCCCGCAGCCCCTATGGCGTCGCCAAGCTCTACGGCCACTGGATCACCGTGAACTACCGGGAGAGCTTCAACCTCCACGCCACCAGCGGCATCCTGTTCAATCATGAGAGCCCCCGGCGGGGCCTGGAGTTCGTGACCAGAAAGATCACCAACCACGTTGCCAAGATCAAGCTGGGGCTGATCGACGAGCTGCGTTTGGGCGACCTCGACCCGCAGCGGGACTGGGGCTTCGCCGGCGACTATGTGGAGGCGATGTGGCTGATGCTCCAGCAGGACAGGCCGCAGGACTTCGTGATCGCCACCGGCGAGACCCATTCGGTCCAGGAGTTCTGTGAGCTGGCCTTCGGTCACGTCGGCCTGACATGGCAGGACCACGTGGTCCAGGATCAGGCGTTCATGCGGCCGGCCGAGGTGGATCTGCTGATCGGTGATGCCAGCAACGCCAGGACGGTGCTGAACTGGCAACCCAAGACGAGCTTTCCCCAGCTGGTGACCATGATGGTCGAGGCCGACCTCGAACTGGTGGCCCGCCAACAGCGCGAGCTGGCCCGGTAGACCGTGGCCGAGCGGACCGGACCGGCGGACCGGTCGGAGGCGATCGTCGGTGGCTGACACGGTGGTGCTGTGCGGCGGCGTCGGCGCGGCCCGGCTGCTGACCGGGCTGATCCAGGTGGTTGACCCGGCCGAGCTGACGGCCATCGTCAACGTGGCCGATGACATGGAGCTTCACGGCCTCCACATCTCACCCGACCTCGACACGGTCGTCTACACCTTGTCCGGCCAGGTCAGCCGGGAGCGGGGCTGGGGCCTGGAGGGTGAGACCTGGCAGGCCATGGAGATGGTCCGCCACTACGGCGGGGCCGACTGGTTCAGCCTCGGGGACCGGGACCTGGGGACCCACCTGTTCCGCACCGACCAGTTGCGCCGCGGTCGTGCGCTCGACGAGATCACCACCGACATCGCCGCCGCCTGGGGCCTGACGTTCCGGGTCCTACCGGTGAGCAACGACCGGGTGCGGACGATGGTGACCACCGTCGATCACGGGGAGATCTCGTTTCAGGAGTACTTCGTGGCCAGGGCCCACAGCGTGCCGGTGACCAGCGTTCGCTTCGATGGCGCGGCCGACGCCGAACCGGCACCGGGGGTGTTGGATGCCATCACCGGTGCGGAGCGGGTGATCATCGCCCCGTCGAACCCGGCGGTCTCGATCGATCCGGTGCTGGCCGTCCCCGGCGTGTCCGAGGCGCTGCGAGCCAGGCGGTCATCGGTGGTTGCGGTCTCGCCGATCATCGCCGGCAAGGCGATCAAGGGTCCGGCCGACCGGCTGCTGACCGAGCTGGGCCGGGAGGCATCGGTGATCGGCGTCGCCCAGTGGTACCGGGATCTGATCGGCACCCTGGTGGTCGACGACGCCGATGCGGACCGGGCCGTCGAGATCGAGGCGCTCGGTATCGCTGCGGTGGCGACCGACACCATCATGTCGGAGCCTGCGGTGGCCGCCGGGCTGGCCCGCACGCTGCTGGCGCTCCCCATCGGCCGCTGAACGTCGGCGCCGTACTGGCCGGCCCCGGCGATTCCCCGGTGCTCCCGAGCTACTCGGTGCTCTCGGTGCTCTCGCCGTCGGTTGTGTCGGTCGTGCTGTCCGGGCTGTCGGCGTCGGCGCCGTCCGGGGCGTTCTCATCGGCGGCGGCCGGAGGTTCGGTGCTGGCGGTCACGAACGGGCTCTCACCCGGTTCGACGCCGGCGATCGGCCCACCGGCACCGGTCTCGGCCAGGGAGGCGACGCGATCGTCGGGTGGCCGGGGGATCTCGCTGCCCTCCGGCAGCAGTGCCAGGGTGACGGCCATGCCCGCCGAGGTGAAGCGGAAGTCGGCCAGGTTCTCGGTGATGATCTCCGGCTCGGACGTCTCGTCGAAGGCGTTGGGCCACACCGCCAGCTGCAGCATCGCGTCCTCGCCATCACATCCGTTGGCCTCCGACATCGTGGTCGGGAACGGGTCGCTGAAACCGGTGGTGAACGATTCGTCGGTCAGCTCGGCGTCGGCCCCGGCGAAGTACTGGCCGAGGGTTGCGTTGTTGCCGGCGGCGGACGGGTTGTAGGGATGGAGATGGAGCAGCCCGTCACC
Source organism: uncultured Acidimicrobiaceae bacterium (assembly GCA_947259095.1). Lineage (GTDB taxonomy): Bacteria > Actinomycetota > Acidimicrobiia > Acidimicrobiales > SZUA-35 > JAHELU01. Next base: position 41,278 of record CAMYLA010000009.1, read on the forward strand.
ATGGGTGTGAAGACCGGCCGGGTTCTCGAACTGACCGGTCACCGGCAGGTCGGTGCCGCAGTCGTTGATCAGGTAGGCGCTGTGCCAATGATCGACACTGGCCACCGGGGCCACTCCGATGTTCGACTCCCGAGCGCTGGCAACGTACACCACCGCAGCGATACCTGCCACCAGGATCAAGCCCAATGCGATCATGAACACCCGGGGTCCGCCCTGGTTCGGATTGTCGACGGTCGAGATCTTCTGGACGCCGAAGTCGTCTCGCCCGCCACGGTCCTTCGTCGAGTTCTTTGCCACCGCCACATTGTAGGGAGCGGAATCGCCACCGAGGGAGCGCCCGGCGGTTTGCCGCAACGCCTGGTCCGTACCCTGTTCGACGCATCGACCGGTTCGTGCTCCAATGAGTCGATGCTTCGCTCCCTGCAGATCCTGCCGGTACCCGGCCTGCCCGAGGTCCGGCCCGGCGATGACCTGGCCGGCTTGGTCATCGACGCCTGCACCGCCTCCACCGGCCTGGAGGTCAACGACGTGCTGGTCGTCAGCCAGAAGGTCGTCTCGAAGGCCGAGGATCAGCTGGTCCGGGTCGACCCGGACGACCCCCAGGCCCACAAGCCGCTGGTGGTGGCGGAGTCGGTCAGGATCGTCCGACGCCGTGGTGATCTGATCATCAGCGAGACCAAGCACGGCTTCGTCTGCGCCAGCGCCGGCATCGACCGGTCGAACGTCGAACCGGACATTGCCGCCCTGCTTCCCGAGGACAGCGATCGGTCGGCCAGGCGGCTGAGGGACGCCATCAAGGGTCGGGTGGGGGTGGAGGTGGCCATCATCGTGGCCGACACCTTCGGGCGTCCGTGGCGGCGGGGTCTGACCGACATCGCCATCGGCTGCGCCGGCATCAAACCGATCCTCGATCTGCGGGGCACCGACGATGCGGTCGGCAGGGAGCTCCAGGTGACCGAGGTCTGTCTGGTCGACGAGCTCGCCGGTGCTGCGGAGCTGGTTCGGGGCAAGGCCACCGGCATTGCGGTGGCGGTGATCCGGGGTGGCGATCCGGGGTGGTTCGGTCCGGGCTCGGTGGCCGAGGACATCGTGCGGGACCCGAGCGAAGACCTGTTCAGGTAGCCGATGTCCGACACCGAGCACGACCTGGATCGGCGGCACTCCGGCCCGGGCCCGGATCTCGAGGAGGCGGCGGCGACCCGCCGTACCCTCACCGACCACCTCCCACCGGCCCCCGATCCCGATGCCCTGCTCGACGGGTTCGTCGACTTCGTGGCCCAGCAGGGCATCGAGCTCTACCCGGCCCAGGAGGAGGCCATCCTGGAGTTGCTCGAGGGCAACCACGTGATCCTCAACACCCCGACCGGATCGGGGAAGTCGCTGGTCGCGGCGGCGGCCCACTTCGCCGCCCTGGCGGCGGGCAAGCGCAGCGTCTACACCGCACCGATCAAGGCCCTGGTGTCGGAGAAGTTCTTCGCCCTCCGCCACGACTTCGGTGAGCACAACGTCGGCATGGTCACCGGCGACGCCAGCATCAACCCCGACGCTCCCATCATCTGCTGTACCGCCGAGATCCTGGCCAACCAGGCTCTGCGGGACGGCGCCGAAACCGAGGCCGACGTCGTCATCGTCGACGAATTCCACTACTACGCCGACCCCCAACGGGGCTGGGCCTGGCAGGTTCCGCTCCTGCAGCTGCACGATGCCCAGTTCCTGTTGATGTCGGCCACCCTTGGCAACACCGCCTTCTTCGAGGAAGACCTGACCCGGCGAACCGGTCGCAACACGTCGCTGGTCTCGTCGGACCAGCGACCGGTTCCCCTGGACTTCCAGTACCGGTCCACCACCCTCCACCAATCGATCTCCGAGCTGCTGGAATCGGAACGGTCCCCGATCTACCTGGTCCACTTCACCCAACGGGAAGCCACCGAGGCCGCCCAGAGCTACCTCTCGCTCGACCCCCTGAGCAAGACCGAGAAGGACCAGGTCCGCCAGGCCATCGGCGGGTTCCGTTTCGACTCGCCCATCGGCAAGGACCTGCGGCGCTACGTGATGGGCGGGGTCGGCGTACACCACGCCGGGCTGTTGCCGAAGTACCGGTTGCTGGTGGAGAAGCTGGCCCAGCAGGGGCTGCTCAAGATCATCTGCGGCACCGACACCCTGGGGGTCGGTGTCAACGTGCCGATCCGGTCGGTGCTGTTCACCCAGCTCTGCAAGTACGACGGCAACGACAACCGGATCCTGTCCAACCGTGAGTTCCAGCAGATCGCGGGCCGGGCCGGACGCAAGGGTTTCGACGACATCGGTTACGTCTGGGTCCAGGCCCCACCCCACGTGGTCGAGAACCTTCGAGCGGAGGAGAAGGTGGCCGACGCCGACAAGGCGGGCAAAAAAAAGAAGAGACCGGTCAAGAAGAAACCGCCAGAGCGGGGCTACGCCCACTGGACCGAGGACACATTCAACAAGCTGGTCGGCGGCGCCCCCGAACCGCTGACATCGTCGTTCCGGGTCAACCACCAGATGGTGTTGACCATGCTGGATCGCCCCGGCGACGGCTGCGCCGCCCTGAAGCAGTTGCTGACCGACAACCACGAGACCCGGCGGCGGGGGCGAGGCCACATCAAGCGGACCATCGGCATCTACCGATCGCTGCTCGATGCGGACCTGCTGGAGCGACTTCCCGAACCGGACGGGGCGGGGCGCACGATCCGGGTCAACTTCGACCTCCAGGACGAGTTCGCCCTGCACCAGCCGCTCTCGCTGTGGGCCATCGAAGCCATCGACCAGCTCGACCCCGAGGACGAGGGCTACGCCCTGGCGGTGCTGACGACGGTCGAGTCGGTGCTGGAGTCGCCCGGGGTGATCATCGCGGCCCAGATCAACCATGCCAAGTCGGAGTTGATGGCCGACATGAAGTCCAGGGGCATCGAGTACGAAGAGCGAATGGAGAAGCTGGCCGAGGTCGAGGCACCGAAGCCCGACAAGGAGCGGCTCTACGAGAGCTTTGATGCGTTCCGGGTGGTTCACCCCTGGGTCGGCAGCGACAACGTCCGCCCGAAATCGATCGCCAGGGACATGTTCGAGCAGGTCATGACGTTCAAGGAGTTCGTGAATCACTACGGCCTCAAACGATCCGAAGGGGTGGTGCTTCGCTACCTGTCCGACGCCTACAAAGCCCTCAGACAGAATGTGCCGGCCGATGCGGTGACCGAGGATCTCGAAGATCTGACCGAGTGGTTGGGAGCGGTCGTCCGCCAGGTCGACTCCAGCCTGATCGACGAGTGGGACCGCCTGACCAACCCCGACATGGGGCCGGAAGTGGAGGTCGAGCACCCCCTGGTCGACGAGTACGACGTGACCACCAACCCGAGGGCGTTCCGGGTCATGGTCCGCAACGAGATGTTCCGCTGGGTCCAGTGCCTGGCCACGGAGCGCTACCACCTCCTGCCGCCCGGCGATCACGCCGAGGAGCTCGACCGCTACTGGGACGAGTTCGACGAGATCCTGACCGACGGCGACGCCCGCTACCGCGACCGCTTCAACTACGACCCGAAAACCGGTGTGGCGACACAGCTCCTCCATGACCCCGACGACATCGACGCCTGGCGCATCGAAGGGGTGGTCGATCTCCGGCGGTCGGCCGAAGAGGGAACCGCAGTCATCGACTGGCGGCGGGCTTACAGTCTGTAGTGGTCTGTCCCCGGCAGTCTCCAGCCACCGGCAGAGGCATCCGAATCGACCACAAACCGAGTTCACGAGTTGTTCGCCTGCGATGCGAAATGCGGCGCCATCCGGCCTGGTTTGATGTGACGATACGATCTTGGCCGCTCCGGTGGCCGCAACCTTCTGGAGACGAACGCAGATGGAATTCCTACGGAACAACAAGCTCCTCGCCGCAGCGGGCGGCCTCATCGGCATCGCGGTGGTGGCCTGGCTGGCGTTCGGGTTCTTCGGTATCCAAGCGGCGTTCATCGACGAGACCGTCGACCAGGCCGATCCGTTCGCAGTCACGGCCCCCGGCGCCGGGGACACCGGCGACGGTGGCGAAGCCGATTCGAACCCGTCGGCCGAAGCGACGGACGACGCCACCGCAGCACCGGCCGACGACGAGAACGCGGCCGACCGCAGCGGCGGCCCCGCCTCCGAAGCAACCACCCCGTTCGTCGAGACCAGCGGGAGTTTCATCGGCCTGGACCACCCGGCGGTTGGCGAGGCGACGATCATCTCCGATGGCGAGCAGCGATTCCTGCGATTCGAGGACTTCGAGACCGACAACGGCCCGGATCTGTTCGTCTACCTCGTGGCCGATGCCACCGCACAGGGAGAGAGGGGCCTCTTCGATGACGACTTCGTCAACCTCGGTCGCCTGGCGGGCAACGTCGGCGACCAGAACTACGAGGTCGACGTCGACCTCGATCTCGACCGTTACAACACCGTTGTGATCTGGTGCGACCGGTTCGACGCCGCTTTCGGGGCAGCAGACCTCGCCTGAGCGGCGCCTCCCCAGCAGCTCGCTCGACCGACATGTATCAGCGGACCGCTTTCGCGATCCAAGAGGCAACGGGACTGGCCGTGACCAGCCCCCCGAAACGAGGCAAAGATGGGCGAGCTCAGACTGGGTGACACGGCCTTCGACCACGATGACCGGGGCCGAGGCCCCCTGGTGATACTGGTCCACGGCTCGGCCGGCGACCGGCGAAGCTGGCAGGGCCAGACCGCTCTGCTGGCCGGCGAGTTTCGGGTCGTCGACTACAGCCGCCGCCATCACGGGGCAAACAAGCCGATCGACGACGGCGCCGACTACGCAATGGAGGAACATGTCGAGGATCTGATCGGGATCATCGAATCGCTCGACGGAGGCCCGGCCCACCTGGTCGGCCATTCCTACGGCGGCTACGTCTCACTGATGGTGGCGCTGCGGCGACCCGATCTGATCCGATCGTTGGTCTTGATCGAACCGCCGGTCGTGCCCCTCTATCTGAGCGATCCGCCGAACCCGACCGAGCTGGTGAAGCTGCTGGCGACGAGACCGAGGACCGCAGCGGCGCTGATCCGGTTCGCCGCAACCGGCCTGATTCCTGCGACCAAGGCGGCCCGGGACGATCAGATGGAGAAGGCCATGACGCGCTTCGGTCGGGCGGTGCTCGGCCCGGACGCCTTCGAGCGATTGTCCCCCGAGCGCTGGCAGCAAGCGCTGGACAACAACATCCGGGCCGAATACCTCGGCTCGGGATTCCCGGCCCTCGACCCCCGGTCACTCAAGGAGATGGACCGTCCGACACTGCTGGTGACCGGTGACCGCAGCCCCGGGGTGTGGACCCACCTGACAGCCCGGCTCGACGAGCTACTACCGAAATCGACCCGGGCCACGATCGCCGACGCCTCCCACATGGTCCACGAGGACAACCCGCAGCGGTTCAACGACCTGGTGATCGAGTTCCTCGGTCGGCAACGGTAGGCATCCGGGACCGACCGGTCAGGAGCTCGTGCTCGGCAGCGGCGACGGCTCCGACTCGAATCCCAGTTCCATGTTGATCCTGGTGCTGGAATCGGCCTTGGTGTTGCCACCCATGTCGAACACCATCCTGATACCGAACTCCTCGCAGGCCTCGGCCTCAGGCACCACCTCGCCCGATTTGCGGTCGCCGCCATTGGCGAAGATCAGCTCGTGGCCGGGGTGGGTCTTCGCCACCTGGCCGAGCGACTTGGAGACCGTGCGATCGGAGTCGATGGCGATGAGGGCCTCGTCGACGTCACGCAACGCCTGGACCAGCCGCAGTCGATCACGCTCGTCGATGATGACCTTCCCCTTCTTGGCCAGCTGCTGGGCGTTGTTGTTGACGATGACGACCAGCTTGTCGCCTCCGCCGGCCGCAGCCTCGATCATGTTCAGATGCCCGACGTGAAGGGGGCTGAAGTATCCGCTGACGATGACTACGACGGGTCGACTCATTTTTCCTTCTGCGCCTGTTCGGCCTCGGTGCACTGGGCGGCTTCGGTGACAAGGATACGATTCCCGAGAATCGTTCCCGCCTGGGTACAAAATACCAGTTCGCCCGTTGCCGCCCGCTGATCTAAGACATCAACCTATCGAACAACGCCTCATAGGCCGCAGCCTGGGCTCGGGGTGTGAGCCACGCCTCGGCGAAGGCCCGGCCACGCTCCCCCATCGCCGCCAGCTGCCCTCGATCGGCCAGCAGCTGCTCGAGCGCCCGGCAGAACGACCACTCGTCGTCGGGCGGGACCGCCCGGCCCAGATCGTGTTCCTTGATCACCGAGGACACCTCGCTGCCCTCGTCGATGCTGGCCAGCACCGGCCTGCCCGCAGCCAGGATGCCGTAGAGCTTGGAGGGGGTACTGCTCTTGGCGAGCCCACCCTTGAGGAGCACGAGATGGAGATCGGCGGCACCGAGGATCATCGGCACCTCCTCCCGGCGGCCGAAGTCGACCACCCGCACATTCGACATCGGCTGCGCCCACCGTTGAACGTCGGCCCTCGCCGCACCCTCACCGTTGATCACGAACACAACGTCGGGGTCGCCCGCCCACCGGATCGCTGCGGCCCGGATCAGCTCGAACGACTGGGACAGGCCAACATTGCCGGAGTACATCACCACCGTCTTGCCGATCAAGCCGTGCCGGCGCCGGTACTCGTTGTGGCGATCCAGCGGCCGGATCCGATCGAGGTCGACGAAGTTGTGGATCACGTGGACCTTGTCCGTCCCCGGTTGTTCCTTCCGGCCCCCGGCCGAACCGGATCTCCGGTCGACCAGGATCTTGGTCCGGACGTTTCTGGCCTGATCCTCCGACAGCACGGTGATGGCGTCGGCCCGACGGTAGATCGACGCTTCATGGCGCCGGGCCAGCTCCACCACCCGACGACCCCGCAACGCCCCGAGCTCGACCGCAATATCGGGGAAGATGTCCTGGGTGTTGAACACCAGTGGTGCCCGGAGCCGCTTGGCCACCAGCCAGGCCGCGTCGCCGAGGAACACCGGTGGCGACATCGCCATGACCACGTCGTGATGACCGAGGGTCAGCGCAAGGCCCCCGGCGATCGAGGTCATCCCGCCGAAGCCCAGGGCCCGGGCCGGGATGTTGGTCTTGTTGGTGGGAAAGGGCCAGACCCGCACCACCTGGCCCCACTCGGTCCGCTCCCGCCGCCACGGCCGACCGGACCAGGCCGGGTCCACCTTGTGGCCTCGATACCAGGGCAACGACGTGACGACACTGATCCGGTGGTCGCGCTCGGCCAGCGCCTCCACCAGTTGGGTCATGACCTCGCCCGTCGCGGCGTGCAGGTCGGGACGGAAATGGGGGCAGAAGAGGAGAAGCTTCATGGAGTGAATGGACATCCGGCGACACCGACGGCGGGTCAGCTGTGGCGGGAGTCGACCACTTCAGAGTAGACGTCGGCCAGCTGCCGGGCGGCGATACCGGGGTCGAAGCTCCCGGCCCGGGCCAGACCCCGCTGCCGGAGCGAATCGGCGAGCGCCGGTTCGCCCAGGATCCTGGTGACGGCATCGGCCAGGGCGGTGCTGTCGCCGACCGGGAACAGGAGGCCGGCATCGTCCACCACCTCGGGGAGGGCGCCACCGTCGGCGGCCACCACCGGACAGCCGGCACTCATGGCCTCCAGAGCCGGATTGCCGAATCCCTCGTATGCCGAGGGGAACACCAGCGCCACCGCAGACCGGTACAGGTCATCGAGCTCTGCGGCCGGCACCCGGCCGAGCGCCACGACCCGGCCGTCGACGCCGAGCAACGAGGCTTCGGCCAGCACCCGATCGAGCTCCGGCCCCTGGCGGCCGGTGAAGACCAGCTTGACGTCGTCGAGCTCGGGGCCGAGCCGGGCCAGGGCCTGGACCGCGTCGATATGGCGTTTGTGGCGGTAGGCGATGGCCGGGTACAGCAGGTATCGCCCGAACCGCTCGACCGGGGGCGGACGGTGGCCCGGCCCGGCTCGGGGGCAAGGCGTCGGCCGGTGGCCGTGGCGAACGACCCGGATCTTGTGTTCGGAGATCCCCAGCAGGTCGCGGAGGCGATCGGCGGTGAACCGGCTCGGGCAGACCACCAGCCGGGCCGACCGGACCGCATGGGGGATGGCCCGTCCCAGCCAGGCTCGTTTCACCGGGCCGAAATTCTCCGGCATCTCCAGCGGCTGCAGGTCGTGGATGGTGACGATCGCCGGGGCCGAGCGCAGGAACGGCACGGTTCCTCCGGCATGGTGCACCAGCTGGTCGTTGCGGGTCACCGCAGCCAGCCAGGTCTGCTCCAACGCCACCCGACCGGCCTTGGAGCCGATGGCCGGAGCGGTCACCATCGTGTGCCGGTCGGCCACCGTCGGATGGGCGGCGGCGAAGTCCGGCCGGACGTAGAGCCGCAACCGCAGCCGATCGGCGATGAGCGGCTGGACCGCCTCCAGCAGTCGGACCGTGTACTCCTCGGAACCGCCAACCACCCCCGGAACCAGCCATGTCAGGTTGACCCCGATGGTGGGGACGTCGGCCCCGGCGGTCACAGCACCGCCCGGAAGGCGTCGGCGTAGGCTTTGGCCGTCGTCTCCCAGGACAGCTGACCGGCTCGATTCAGCCCGTCCTCTATCATCCGCCGTCTGGCCCCGGTGTCGTGGAGTGCGGTGTGCAGACCCTCGGCGATGTGGTCGGGATCCTCCGGGTCGATCAGCACCGCCGCCCCTCCTGCCACCTCGGCGGTCGCAGTGCCGGACGAGGTGACCACCGGCGTGCCATGGGCCATCGCCTCCAGGACCGGCAGGCCGAAGCCCTCGGCGAACGACGGGTAGAGCAGCGCCGTTGCGGTTCGGTACAGGGCGCTGAGCGTCAGGTCATCGACGAACTCGAGCCGATGGACCCTGGACCCCAACGAATCGAAGGCCAGCACCGCCTCGAGATACTCGCTCTTGGGAGCCACCACCACGATGTCGGCGTCGATTCGGCCCATGGCCTTCGCCGCCCCCTTGGGATTCTTCCTGGGGGCGAGCGGGCCGACCCAGAGGACGAACCGTTCCGGTAGCCCCATGTCCCGCCGCATCCGCTCGGCTTCGTCGGGACCGCACAGCGGCGGGGCAACACCCCAGGGAACCACCCGCACCCGTTCGGGGGACACCCCCCGCCGCACGCAGTCGTCGGCCACCAGTTCGGTGGGGCAGACCAGCACGTCGGCCCGCTCCATCGCCCGTCGCCACATCAAGGGGAAGAATCGCCGGCCTCGGCGGCTCGAGAAATCGGGGTTGGCCAGGAAGTCCAGGTCGTGGACGGTGGCCACCACCGGCCTCGAGGTCGGCGGGACGATCAGGCTCGACGCCCACACCACGGTGTGGTCTTCGCAGTATCTGTCGATCGACGGCCGACCGGGACCGAGCCACCCCTCGTACAGCAACGGCCGGGGCAGTGGATGGAATCGGAGCGTTGAGCCGGCCGGCATCCTGGCCCATGGCGCCGGCCGCGTGACCCCGGTCCGCCCACCCCTCGCCGGGTGGACCGGATGGACCGGCGGTGAGTGTCTGGCCGCCAGGCCGGCGATGTCGAAGGCGTCGAGGCCGGCCAGGGCGGCGAGGGTGTTCTCGGTCGCGGTGGCGGTGCCACCGGGAGCCCGGTGCCAGAACTGTTCGACGACGGCGAGAACCTGGGGTTTCACGGCTTCGATTCTGGCACCGTTGCCGGGCCGACTCGCGCACGCTCACCGCACCGGCGCCGACCTCGAGGAGGCCCCACCGGCCGCGATCGGGTCAGATACCGAGGACGCCGGCGAAGTGTTCGGCGGTTGCGGTGACGCCGGTCCTCAGATCGACCGTCGGCTTCCACGAGAGCTTGGTCGTGGCCTCGGTCAGGTCCGGCTTGCGGCGGGTCGGGTCGTCGACCGGCAGTGGCTCGAAGGTGATCTCGCTGCTGCTGTTCGTGACCCCGATGACCACTTCGGCCAGCTCCAGCATCGTGAATTCCTGATCGTTGCCGATGTTGATCGGGCCGGTGTGGTCCCCGTCCAACAGCGCCAGTTGGCCGGCGATCTGGTCGTCGACGTAACAGAAGCTCCGGGACTGCGAGCCGTCGCCGTAGACGGTGATCGGCAGGCCCTGCAGCGCCTGGGTTATGAAGTTCGACACCACCCGACCGTCCTCGGGCCGCATCCGGGGCCCGTAGGTGTTGAAGATGCGTACCACCCGCACCTCGACACCGTGATGACGGTGATAGGCCATCGTCATCGCCTCGGCGAACCGCTTCGATTCGTCGTAGACGCCGCGAGGCCCGATGGGGTTGACGTTGCCCCAGTAGGTCTCCGGTTGGGGGTGGACGAGGGGGTCACCGTAGACCTCGCTGGTCGAGGCCAGGAAGAACCTGGCGTCGTTGTCCTTGGCCAGACCGAGGGCATTGTGGGTTCCGAGGCCGCCGACCTTCAGGATCTGGATCGGGATCCTGGCGAAGTCGACCGGCGAGGCCGGGGACGCCAGGTGCATGACGACGTCGACCTCGCCTGGCACCCAGATGTGGTTCGACACATCGTGGCGGTTGAACGAGAACCGATCGTCACCGAAATGGTGCTCGATATTGCCGATCGAGCCGGTGACGAGGTTGTCGATACAGACCACCTCGTCGCCCCGCTCCAGGAGCCGATCGCAGAGATGGGAGCCAAGGAAACCGGCACCCCCGGTGACGACGACCCGGGCCACCGCTATCGCCCGATGCCGCGGTAGTTGAAGCCCCGCCGCTGCGGGATGGAGGGGTCGAGCAGATTGCGAGCATCGACGATGTTGCGGCCGGCCATGATCTCGGCCAGCTTGTCGAAGTCGAGCCAGGTGAACTCGTCCCACTCGGTGAGGATGGCCAGTGATGCGGCACCCTCGGCTGCGGCGTAGGGGTCGGAGACCAGCTCGACCACGAGGTCGGGGTGGACCCGGCTGAGCTGGTTCTCGCCCGCCAGGACCGCCGGGTCGTATGCCTTGACCTTGATACCGGCCGCCACGACCCGCTTGAGCACCTCGACAGACGGTGAGTCCCGCAGGTCGTCGGTGCCGGCCTTGAACGTCAGGCCGAGGGCGGCCACGTGCTTGCCGGCCTGTTTGGCGTCGACGGAATCGATGATCTTCCGAGCCGTTCGGTCGAACTGCTCCTCATTGACCTGGAGCACCTCGTTGAGGAAGCGGAAATCGTAGCCGGCGTCCTCGGCGATCCTGGCCAGGGCCCTGGTGTCCTTGGGGAAACAGCTTCCGCCCCAGCCGGGACCGGGGCGGAGGAACTCCCGGCCGATGCGGGAGTCGTAGCCCATGCCGAGCACGACGTCGTTCACGTCGGCCCCGACCGCTTCACAGAGGGTTGCGATGGCGTTGACGAAGGAGAGCTTTGACGCCAGAAAGGCGTTCGACGCGTACTTGATGGTCTCGGCCGAGACCGGATCGGTGACCATGATGGGGGCTGCGATCCTCGAGTACAGGGCGGCGACCCGGATGGCCGCTTCCTGATCCTGGGAGCCGATGACCACCCGATCGGGCTGGAGGAAGTCCGCCACTGCGGTGCCTTCCCGGAGGAACTCCGGATTGGACACGACCGTGACGTCCGACCGACCGAGCACCCGGGCCACCACGCGAGTGGAGCCGACCGGCACGGTGGACTTGTTGACGACCACGCTGTTGTTCGGGAGCACCGCGCTGATCTGGGCCGCCGCCGTTTGCAGGTAGCTGAGATCGGCTGCGCCGTCCTCACCCTGAGGGGTCGGCACGCAGAGATAGTGGAACTCCGCTTCCTTCGACGCCTCGGCGGCGCCGACCACGAACCGTAGTTTGCCGGAGCGGATGCCCTCGTCGACCAGACGGTCGAGGCCCTTCTCTACGATGGGGATCTCGCCTGCCTGCAGTCGTGCCACCTTGGCGGCGTCCACGTCGGCGCAGATGACGTCATGTCCCAGATGGGAAAAACATGCGCCTGTCGTGAGCCCAACGTAGCCCGTGCCAATTATCGCAATCGAGGCCACTCATCCTCCTCAGTTTTCTGTCATTTGCATGACAGACCGTACCAGGTGGCAAGCTATCGCCGAACGGGTGAAATTACGGGTTGCAGCACTCAACCGCATGTGTCTGCCGGCGACTGCGCCTCAAATCCCAGTGGGCCACTGGGATTTGGGTCCGACGACTCATTTTCGGGGCCGACGGCGGTTCCGCCGCCGTCGGACTCGAACCGTGGAGGCTCGGTTGCATCCCCGGAATCGCCGGTCCCGGATCGGCCGCTTTGTTCTGAGCCACCCGTCGATCCGCCGGCCAGGTCGGCCCCGTCGGCACCCCCCTCGGCGACCGGCAGGTCGGCCCCGACGAGGAGACGCAGCGAACGACCGCCCAGCTCCTGGACCTCCTCGAACCCGATCGGCTCGCCGAGGGCGTTCGCCACCAGCTCGGCCGCAAGTCGACCGTCCGGACCGTGTTGGATGGTCACGCCCGGTGGCAGGTCCTGCTCCCTGACCTGCTCGAAACGGAACCCGGCCCGGCGCAGGGTGCCCAACCGGTCGGACCCGCCCTGCGACAGCAGGCCGCCGGCGGTCGGGCCAACGACGGTGAGCGAAACGGTGGACGGATCGTCGAACTCGGCACCGCCGAACAGGGCCAGCAGCGGCTCGGCCTCCTCGTCCAGTGGCAACAGCACCTGGTTCTGCCCCACCCGGCCGTCCACGGCCGGGAAGCTGTAGGTCTGGAGCCGCTCCGGTTCGAACGAGCGGTAGGTCATCCCGATGTCGAGCAGGACCTGCGGGGTCAGGCGCTGGTCGATGGCAACGTTCTCCAGCCCGGCATCGATCAGATCACGGAGCACAAAAGGGTTCCTGGCACCCATGTCGATGGCCTGTTGCACCACCCGGCGGAGGAAGTCCTGCTGGCGGCGGATCCGCCCCAGGTCCGAGGTCGGATCGGTGATCCAGCGGCCGGACTCGTCCTGGGTCTGGTAGTAGCGTGACCGGACGTAGGCCAGCGCGGTTTCCGGATCGAGCGACTGGCAGCCCGCTTCCGGCATCAGGAAGCCGGTCTGACTGCGGGGCGCCGGTTTGGCGTTGACGTTCCAGTCGCGGGCCGGGGTTTCGAAGTACACGTCGACCGAACCGACCGCGGCCACCAGACCCTGGAAGCCGGCGAAGTCCACGTTCAGGTAGTGGTGAATGGGGATGTCGAACTCGTCCTCGACCGTCTCGATCAGCGTCGACGGCCCCCCCGACACGAAGGCGTGGTTGATCCGGCCGGCCCGACCGGTCCCGGCGATGTCGACCCAGAGATCGCGGGGCAGCGACAGCAGGGCGATCTCCCCCGACCGCTCGTCGATGTGGGCGATGATGATCACATCGCCGAACCGTTCGCCTCGGCGCCCGATCTGGATGGGATCGTCGTCGTCCAGGTTGGCCGAAGAGTCGGACCCGACCAGCAGGATGTTCATCACCCGCTCCCCCGGCTCGGCATCTGCCGGCAGCGCGCTCAGACTCCGACCCAGGGCCACCCGGTTGATGGCGGCGGCCCGCCCGTAGCCGTAGTTGAGCACCAGGGCCGCTCCGAGGCTGGCGGTGATGAGGAACAGGTTCATGGCGATGACCGCCCGCTGGACCCAGGTACGACCGGGGCGAGCGATGACCGGCTCGGACATCGAGTTCACGGCTCCTCCCCGCCCAGGAGTGCAAACGGCTGGATGGCCAAGAGCACACCCTGTTCAACGGTCACCGTTGCGGAGCCGGTGACAAACCGGTTGCTGACCCCTCGGGCCGAACCGGGTCGCAGCGACTCCGACCGCAGGCGATACTCGAGTCCGTCGGTGGTGACCCCCTCGACCGGCCCGAGCACCGGCAGCAGTGACACGGTCTCGCCGGGTGAGCCCTGGAGGGTTCGAGCGCCCCGAACCACCGAGATACGAGCCGATCCGACCAGCCCCTCGACCTCCGCCTCGCCGTAGCCGTCGGCGGCCAGGACCGCCAGGTTGGCCAACGCATGATCGAGACGGCCGCCACCGATGCCAACGACCACGATCCGCTCCGGTCGTTCCTCGACCACCCTGGCGAAGGCCAGTTCGAGATCGGTCTGATCCTTGCGGGTCGGGTAGTCACGGACGTCGACCCCACCGGCCCGCAGGTCGGACAACGTCGGGTCGCTGATCGAATCCATGTCACCGACGACGGCGTCGAGTCGGAGCCCCAACACCACTGCGGTGTCGGCTCCACCGTCGGCGGCAACACCGAAATCAAACGTCGGCAACGCCGAGATCACCAGCGGATCGGGGGGCGCGCCACCGGCGACGATGAGGGCGGTTCCAGGCATGCCCGAACGATGGTAGGCCAGTCGGGTCAACGATTTCGGCCACCGGATCGAACCTCGACAGAAGTTCAAACAGCACCAACCAGTACCAATCAGGGCCGTCGATGCCGACGCAGCGCCCGATCATCCTGCCGTCTGGCCACGGCCTGCCGTTGGTCAGGCGGTCGCCGGTCCGAACGAGTGATCGTAGAACCGGAGCCAGTTGCCGCCGAGAATTCGCCCGACCTCGTCCGGGGCGAAGCCGACTGCGGCCAGCCCATCGGCGATGGTGGTGCGATCGGGACCGTCGCCAAGCCACGACGACGATCCGGTATCGGCGGGCCGACCCGGCCGCAGGTCGGACGCCAGACCGAGATGGTCGACCCCATAGCGGGCGGCGGCCTCGACGATCATCCGGCAGAAGTCGTCGAGCCGGCAATCGGTTCCGCCGGGGAGCAGGTCGGGGTCGAGCGACAACCCGAGCATGCCGCCGGTTTCGGCCACGGCCCGCAGCGCCTCGTCGCCCTTGTTGGCCGGCGACGGATGCCACCATGACGGGTTGGCCCGGCTGATGGCGGTTGGCCGTTCGGAGAGGGTGATGGCTTCGATGGTCGAGCGAGGGCCGCAACGGCTGGTGTCGACGGCCAGGCCGATCCGGTTCATCTCGGCGATGACCCGCCGGCCCAGTCTCGTGATACCGCCGTCGTCGTCTTCGGCGTGGCCGGCGGCCAGCAACGACTGGCCATCCGAGCTGAGCTGCATGAACCGGACCCCGAGGCTGTGACAGATCTCGACCAGGCCGAGATCGCCCTCGATCGGCGATGGACTCTCCAAGCCGAAGAACACCGCGGTCCGGCCCTCGGTGGCGGCCAGACGGACGTCGTCGCCGGTGCGCCCCGCCATGATTTGCAGGCGGTGTTCATCGAACCTCCGGTTCCACCGCTCGATGTTGGAGACCATCCCCCGGAACGAGTCGCGCTCGGCAATCGTGGCCACGAGGCCGTGGACGCCGGCCTGGTTCAGCTCCCCGAACACCGTTTCCGACCAGCCGGAGCCGTGCAGGCCGTCGATGTTCCCGACGTGCTCGTTGGCGGTCGACAGCGGTTCGCCGTCGATGTCGGCCGCCGCCGGGAGCGGTTCCTCGGCTGCGTCGGGCCGGGCCGACTGCTCAGGGTGGTCCGGTCGTGGCCCTGGCGCACCCGCCGATCGGATCACCGCGACGGCGCCGGCAACCGTCGGGCCACCTTCCACCGAGGCCGAGCCCGGGGCCGGTCCGGCGGCCGCCGGTACCTCGACCCCGGGCATCGCCGACCGCAGGGGGGCCGATTCGGGCGGGGCCGGCTGGCCGGTCGGGGGTCGGTTCACCACCGCGCTCGACCGGGCGGCGCCGACCGGGACATCGTGGGCCGGGTCGACAGGGCCGAGGAGTTGGATCCAGCGATCCTGACTCTGGCCCGGTTGCCGCCCGATGTCGTGGACCAGCGGCCGGTCTCGTTCCCGCAGCGAGAACAGGGTCCGCTCGACGTCGGCCACGTCCTCGAAGGGGTGGTACCGCTCGGTTCTGGTCTTCAGCTCGCCCGGCGACTGGGGGCCCCGCAGGGCCAGCACCGCCAGGACGGCCTGCTGGGGTGTGTCCAGACCGAGGGCCTCGTCGATGATGTGGCGGTGTTTGAAGGTCCGGTTGCCGGAGGCTCGGATCATCCGCACCCAACCCCCGTCCCGCAACAGCTGCAGGGTCTCGTCGACCAATTTGGTGGGATAGTCGACCACTGGATCCCGGCTGCTCTTCTGGTTGCAGGCGGTGGTCAGGGCGTTGCTGGACAGCGGGTACTGGTCCGGCGTGGTATGCGCCTTCTCGATGAGGCAGGCCAGGACCCGGAGCTCCTCGTCGGTGAGGGTCGGGCCAGGTTTTTCGAACGGACCGTCCATCCCTGCAATCTAGACCCCCACCGGTGCGGTGATGGCGGAGCGGCTGCGAACCGTGGGCCTGCGCCGGCCGGCCGGTGACCACCATCGGCGGTGTTCTTTGCCTCCGGCGGCCACCGAGGCAATGCTGGGGCGATGTCGACCGAAACAAACCAGAATGACCCCATCCTCTACCAGGTGTCGGGCGGGGTGGCCACCATCACCCTCAACATGGCGGAGCGGAAGAACAGTCTGTCCGATGAGCTGGTCGGGTCGCTGAGCGCCATGCTCGACCGGGCCCAGGCCGACGACGACGCCAGGGTGATCGTGTTGACGAACACCGGCAACACCTTCTGCGCCGGGGCCGACCTGAAGTCGGCCAGGCCCGGCGTGGCCGACACCGACAAGTCCACCCACCGCAGGACCTTCGTCGACGTCTTCCAGCAGATTCTGGGCTCACCGAAGCCGGTGGTTGGCCGGATCGATGGTCATGCCACCGGGGGCGGGGTCGGGCTGGTCGCGGCCTGCGACATCTCCGTGATGCGAAACGACGCCAAGATCGGGTTCACCGAGGTCCGCATCGGGGTCGCCCCAGCGGTGATCTCGGTGGTGTGCCTCCCCAAGATGACCAGAGCCGACGCCTCGGAGCTGTTCCTCACCGGAGAACGGATCACCCCCGACCGGGCGGTCGAGGCCGGGCTGATCAACCGGGCCGTCGACCCCGATGACGTCGACGATGTGGTGTCCGGGTTGGTCGCCATGCTGGTCCGGGGCGGTCCGATGGCCCTGGCCGGCGCCAAGGAGCTGATCAATCGAGTGCCCCAGATGGATCGTCAAACCGCATTCGAGTGGACAACGGTCAAGTCCCGGGAACTGTTCCTGTCAGAGGAGGCCCAGGTCGGCATCGCCGCATTCAACAAGCGGGAACCGGCCCCGTGGGTCCCCGAAGGGGACTGATCGATCAGTCCCGATCCTCAGTCCCGAGTCCCGATCCTCAGTCCCGAGTCCCGATCCTCAGTCCCGAGTCCCGATCCTCAGTCAATGTCGGGGTAGATCGACGGTGGGGGTCCTGGCACCCCGGGACCGTCACAGACCCAGCAGGTGGACTCCACCGCGCCGGTCCATGCCACCTCACAACTCCAGCAGCTCATGCGCAACCCGACCCGCCGATAGCGGGGTACGACCACCGTGTTGGATCCAAAGCCGTTGTCAGCCACAGTAGGGCTATCGGCCGCGGCCCGAGCGACCTGAGGGAACCTGCGGCGATCTCCGAAATCGGGGCCGAGGCGTGCCTGCGGCGTAGCCGACGGCGACAATTGACCGTAGTCTTTGCCGGGCGGCGGGCGCATCGGTTTCGTGCCGCCGAAAAGGACGGCCGATGAATATCCATACGCTGTACAGCTTCCTCTTCCGGGTCACCGGGACCCGCCGCAAGCGGATGAAGTTGTTCGACGACATCATGGGGCCCGACGCCGACCATCGCATCGTCGACATCGGCGGCACGCCCTACAACTGGCAGCAGCTCGACATCGAGCCCCACGTCACCCTGATCAACAAGAACGCCCCCAGCCAGGACCCCCAGGGCCTTCGCTCCGACATGGAGCTGGTCGAGGGGGATGCAACCGGGTTGCCGTTCGAGGACGGCGAGTTCGACATCGCCTTCTCCAACAGCGTCATCGAGCATCTGTACACCCGGGACAACCAGGTTCGGTTCGTCACCGAGGCCAACCGGGTGGCGAAGCGAATCTGGATCCAGACCCCGGCCAGGGAGTTCTTCCTCGAACCTCACCTGATCACCCCGTTCGTCCACTGGCTGCCGGACACCGCCAAGCGCAGGCTGTACCGGAACCTGACCGTCTGGGGGCTGATGAACCGCCCTTCGGCGGAACAGGTCGACGATCTGGTCGACGAGCTCCAGCTGCTGCGGCGGTCGGATATGGAGGCGCTGTTCCCGGATTGTGAGATCCTGGTCGAGCGTTGGCTCGGGATGCCGAAGTCCTACATCGCCTACCGCCGCTGACCGACCTTGACCGGACCGGCCAGTAGTTTGTCTCCATGACCAAGAGCACCCATGCCGCGGTGACCGACCGTCGCAACGACGACGTCGAGATCTACATCAACGGTGAGTTCTTCCACCGCAGGGAGGCCAGGATCTCGGTGTTCGACAGCGGCTTCCTGGTCGGAGATGGGATCTGGGAGGGCATCAGGCTCCACCATGGTCGCCTGGCGTTCCTCGACCGCCACCTCGATCGGCTCTACGCCGGGGCCAAGGCCATCCACCTCGACATCGGTCCGCGCCGGGCGATCATCGACGCCCTGGCGGCCACGGTCGAACGCAACAACATGGTCGACAGCGTGCACCTGCGGTTGATGATCACCCGAGGCGACAAGAAGACCCCGTCGCAGCATCCGTCCAACGTGGTCGGGGGGCCGAACATGGTCATCATCGCCGAACACAAGCTCGCCGATCCGACGGTTGCCGATCAGGGCATCGCCCTGTTCACCGCAACGGTGCGACGTCCACCCCCAGACACCTTGGACCAGAAGCTCAACTGCCACTCCAAGCTCCACGA
Organism: uncultured Acidimicrobiaceae bacterium; assembly: GCA_947259095.1. GTDB lineage: Bacteria > Actinomycetota > Acidimicrobiia > Acidimicrobiales > SZUA-35 > JAHELU01. Next base: position 60,025 of record CAMYLA010000009.1, read on the forward strand.
GGTCATCGCCCTGATCCAGGCGGTGAACGCCGGAGCCGACGAGGCGCTCATGTTGGACCCGACCGGCGCGGTTGCCACCTGCAACGCCACCAACTTCTTCATCGCACAAAAAGGTGAGCTGATCACCTCCACCGGGCAATACAACCTGGCCGGCATCACCAGGGCGGTGGTGTTGGAGGAGGCGGCGCGGGCCGGGGTGCCGACCGCCGAGCGGCCATACTCGCTGACCGACGTGTACGACGCCGACGAGGCCTTCGTCACCGGTACCTTCGGCGGGCTGACCCCGGTCAACTCGGTGGACGGTCGCACCATCGGAGCCGGCGACGGCCCGGGGCCGATGACGTTGCGGCTGCGGCAACTCCATCACGATGCGGTCCTGGCCGACGTCGGCCAGGGGCCGGCCCGGACCCCGATCTCGTGACCCGGCCCATGGCCGGACCCGGATCGTGACCGGTCCCAGCGCCGGGAGTGGCCTGGAGTCGGCCACCATGCGGATCAACCTGTGGTCCAGCCCTCGCAACATCTCCACTGCGCTGATGTACGCCTGGCGTGAGCGGGCCGACACGGTGGTTTTCGACGAGCCATTGTACGCCCACTACCTCGCCACCACCGGCCGCATCCACCCCGGCACCGACGAGGTCCTGGCGTCGCAGGACAATGACGGTACTGCGGTTGTCAGAGAGCTGATCCTCGGTTCCCATGACAAGCCGGTGGTGCTGTTCAAGCAGATGGCGAAACACCTCGTCGACCTGGACCGGTCGTTCCTGTCCCGGTGCAGCAACGTGCTGCTGACCAGGGATCCGTTCGAGATGCTGACGTCGTTCCAGAAGCGCATCCCGGACGCCACCATCGACGACACCGGATTCGTGGAGCTGGCCCAGATCCTGGAGGCCACCGTTGCCGAAGGTGGTGAGCCGATCGTCATCGACTCGAAAACACTGCTGCACGACCCGCCGCGGGTGCTGCGGGAACTGTGCCGGCGACTGGACCTGGCGTTCGATCCGGCCATGCTCAGCTGGCCCGCCGGCCCGAAGCCCGAGGACGGCATCTGGGCCCGGTACTGGTACGACGCCGTTCACCGATCGACCGGTTTCGCGCCGTGGCAGGCCAAGGACGACGAGCTGTTACCCAACCTGGCGCCGGTGCTCGACGAGGCCCGCAGGCTCTACGACCGGCTCCGGCCCTACGCCATCGATTGAGCCGAACCGGAGGCGACCGGAGGCCAGCACCGCGCCGAAGGTGGTCAGGACGGCGCCGACGAGGGCAATCGGGGCGATCCGGTCGTCTCGCACGACCACACCGAGGACCAGCGACACCACCGGGATGAGGTAGGTGATGAACGAGGCCCGGACCGGTCCGGTCCGACCGACCAGCGTGGCCATGATCCAGTAGGCCAGGCCGGTGCCGACGACACCGAGCACCAGCACCGGGACCACCGTCGGTGCACGCCACCGATTGTCGCCCCAGTCCCACAGCCCCAAGGGGAGCAGCCACACCGTGGCCAGCGCCAGGATCGGGGTCATCAAGGTCACCGCCCCGTAGCGTCGCTGGAGCGGGGTGGCCAGGTTCATCGCCACCCCGTAGCAGATCGTGGCTCCCACCACCATCAGCACCCCCCGCAACTCGGAACCGCCGTCGCCGATCGACGGCAGGCTGAGGACGACGACGCCGACGAAGCCGACGATCAGGCCCAGCAGCACAACGCCCCGAGGGGCCCGACCGGTGATGATGGCGGCGACGATGGCCACGAAGATGGGCGTTGCTCCGTTCAACAGCCCGGTCATCGCCGAGTTGATGTGCTCCTGGGCCAACGGGAACAACGTGAACGGAACGGCGACCCAGACAAAGGACAATGCAACCACTCGGCCACGGTCCGCAGGCCTGATCGATGTCGAACGGCTGCGGCCGACGACCCGCAGCACGCCAAGGGTCGCGGCGCCGGATGCGACCCGGAGCAGGGTCACCATGGCCGGGGTCAGCCCCTCGAGGCCCATGGCGATCAGCAGAAACGACGATCCCCAGATCAGGGAGATGGCGACGAACAGCGACCAGTCGACCGAGGTGAAGGCAGCGTCGTCTGTCGGCCGGGTGGGAGGCGTCTTCACCGTCGCAGTCTGCCACCCCGAGCCGTTTGGCCAACCGAGATTATTGCCGGGGACGTGGCCACGGGTACCATCTGTGGACGCGGGGCGACCGTCGATTCGACGCCGCCGTCCCTGCCGCCGTCGTTGGTGGACCGGAATGGAAGGGATGTCGGCACGGACATGGGCACGACCGATCAGATCGGAACTCCCGTCAGGGTGCGGGGTCGGTCCTGAGCGGGCCCGGCGTGCAGAAGTTCTCGACCACCGGGCTGATCGGCCGGCGGGTCCTGGCGAACGACGTCGATTTCCTGGTCGAGCTCCACCAGTCGGGGAATGTGATGGCGCTGCACGGCGGTACCCGGTCTCCGGCCACAACCGAGCGCTTCATCGGTTCCAACCTCGCCCACTGGGACCGGTTCCGATTCGGCCTCTATGTGATCTCGCCACGAGACGAACCGGACCGGCCGATCGGCCGGGCCGGTCTGCGATGGGACAGATCGGTCGACGGGGATCCGGTGGTCGACGTGTCGGCCGTCCTCACCGAGCCATCATGGGGCCAAGGTCTCGGCACCGAAGCCGTCCAAGCGGTCACGGCCATCGGACTGCACCTCGATCTCCCGCTGGCGGCTCGGACCGACGCGGCCCACAAGGTGGCCCGGCGGGTCCTGGAGAAGGTGGGCTACGCCCAGGACTCGGACTTCGAGCACGGCGGTCGAGCGTGGGTCAGGTACCGCTGGCCGAGTGACAGGCCATCACCGGGGAAGACCTCCCGAACCACCAGCCCCGAGTAGCGCCGACCGCGTCGTCGCTGTGACAAAGGACTCAGTATTCCCGGTCAAGGTTCCGAGATCCTCGGTCGAAGTTGTTTCTCGGACCGCAGGGCGGTCAGTTGGAAACGTCTGGACTGGAAATAGTTTGCACCTCCGAATCCCCTCAGCAGCACATGCCCCCTCAACCGATGGCACCTGCTTTCACCTCCCCGGCTGCACCTGCCGCCGACCGGCGATCGGCCGGGCCCTCGTCATCGCGGTGGCGCTGGAACTGTTCATGGGACTGGTGGCCATCTCCGCTGGCGCAGGGCTGATCGGTGTGGTCGCCTGCGCTTCGATGGCCGGTTGCATGTGGCTCTACGCCGTTGCCGAGATCGTCGCCTTCTACCGTGTCGGCCTGCCGGACCCCGATCCGACCGAAGCCGGCCCCGGGTCGCGACGGATCGGCAGCTGAACCAGACAACATCTGGCCCCGGATCGGGCCCGCCGGGTAGTCTTGCGTCTCGCCGTACCGCAGGAGGACCGACCCATGTTCCCACCGCCCGCCACGGAGCGATCGAGGGCGATCGTCCTCGTCCATGGCGCCTGGGTCGGCGAGTGGTCGTGGTTCCCGATCCTGGCGATCCTGGCCGCCTCGGGTCGACCGGTGCAGGCGGTGTCGCTGGCCGGCCACGGCACCCGACGGCACCAGGGAGGGCCCCACATCACCCTCGACCACCACGTCGAGGATCTCTGCGGCCTGGTCGAGACCTATGACCTGACCGACATCACGCTGGTGGGGCACAGCTATGGGGGCCGGGTCATCAGCCGGGCGTTCCCCCGGTTGGCCCCCCGCATCTCGTCGATGGTCTACCTCGACGCCCACGCCCCGGTTGCCCCGGACCCGGGCCAAACGCCGGAGCGCCAGGCCCTGGCCGAGGCCAACGGAGGCATGTTGCCATTCGCCGGCTACGACCCCGACCCCTCCTGGATCCGAGGCGAGGAGGCCGTGGCGTGGTTCCTGGCCAGGGTCGCACCCCAGTCGTTCGCCTGTCTGGCCGCGCCATGGCAGGTGGAACTCCCGACCGACCTGCCGAAGACCTACGTCTACGCCACCGGCGGCGAGGCCAGCAGGTTCACCCGGTACGCCGAGGTCACCCGTTTCGCCGACGACTGGCACCACCACGACATTCCGGGCCCCCATTTCCTGATGTTCAGCCATCCCGACGAGGTGGCGGAGATCATCCTCGGCGCCTGAAACCATCCGGTCCCCCATCGGCGGGCGGCGCCATCCGAATCGAGCATCCATGACCTGCTGCCATCTCAGCACCGACCAGACGATCGACGGCGACACCGCCTTCACGGTGGAGACGTCCGCCATCACCTTCGGCCCCGGCTGCCTGGCCGAGGCCGGCGACGTGGCCAGGGAGCTCGGCATCGCACGGATCGCCCTGGTGACCGATCCGCTCCTCGCCGAATCGGATCATGTCGGCGTCGTCCTGGCATCGCTGCGGACGGCGGGCATCGATGTGGCCGTCTACGACCAGGTCCGGATCGAACCGACCGATGTGTCGTTCCGGGCCGCAACCGACTTCGCCCGCCATGGCGACGTCGACGGTTTCATCTCCGTCGGCGGTGGGTCGGTCATCGACACCACCAAGGCGGCCAACCTCTACACGACCCACCCGGCCGACCTGCTGACCTACGTGAACGCTCCGATCGGCGAGGGGGCGGCGGTGCCCGGCCCGCTGAGGCCCCACATCGCCTGCCCCACCACATCGGGAACGGGGAGCGAGTGCACCGGGATCGCGGTGTTCGACCTCCTGGAGATGAAGGCCAAGACCGGGATCGCCTCGAAGATGATCCGACCGACCCGGGCACTCATCGATCCGCTGGTCACCGCCTCGCTGCCTTCACCGGTGGTGGCGTCGAGCGGGTTCGATGTCTTGAGCCACGCCCTGGAGTCCTATACCGCCCGGCCGTTCCGGCACCGGCCTCGGGCCGAGCCACCGGCGCAGCGTCCGTCGGGCCAGGGGGCCAACCCGTGGAGCGACCTGGGCTGCGCCGAGGCCCTGCGCCTTCTCGGCCTGTACCTGGAGCGTGCGGTCCACGATGCCGACGACACCGAGGCCCGCCATCAGGTGATGTGGGCCGCCACCCTGGCCGGCATCGCCTTCGGCAACGCCGGCTGCCACGCCCCCCACGGCATGTCCTATTCGGTGGCGGGCATGGTCCAGGACTTCCAACCGGACGGGTATCCCAGGAGCGAACCGATCGTGCCCCACGGCATGTCCGTCATCGTCAATTCGCCATCGGTTTTTCGAGCAACCGCCCCGGTCGATCCGCAACGCCACTTCCAGGCCGCCCGATGGTTGGGGGTCGATGCCGGCTCGGGGGCCGGCGAGGCGACAGACGCCGATGCCGGCGAGCTGCTGGCCGGCCGGATCATCGAGCTGATGCGGGCCACCGACATGCCGAACGGGCTGTCCGGTGTCGGCTACGGACCTGACGACATCGACTCGTTGACCGCCGGCTCGCTCCCTCAGCGGCGGCTGCTCGACAATGCCCCGATCAAGATCGACCGAGCAGCCCTGGTGGGGCTGTACCGGGACGCACTCTCCTACTGGTGACCGTGGGCCTTCAGCTCAGCGACCGCCGCGGATGAGCCGGCCGGGCATGGCGCCGGTGTGCCGGCCGTTCTCGTAGGTCACCTCGCCACGATTGATCGTTGCGGTGTAACCGTGGGCTTTCTGGATGATGCGCTTGCCGCCGGCCGGCAGGTCGTGGACCATCTCGGGTGGGTCGAGGCGGAGGGCCTCGAAGTCGATCACGTTCAGGTCTGCCTTGTAGCCGGGTGCGACCACCCCTCGATCTTGCATGCCGTACAGCCTGGCGGTGTCCTGGGTCATCTTGTGGACAGTGAACTCCAACGGGAGCAGCGGCCCCCTGCTCCGATCCCTCGACATGTAGGCGAGCATGTAGGTCGGCACGCTGGCGTCGCACAGCACCCCGCAGTGGGCCCCACCGTCGGACAGGCCGAACACCGAATTGTCGCGCTGCAGGGCCGCCCGCTGAGCATCGAGGTCGCCGGGGTAGGCCCCGACGAACACCAGGATCGGACGGCCTTCGGCCATCACATCCATCAGCGCCTCCCGGACGTGGCAGCCTCTGGCCTCGGCGATCCCGGCGATCGACTCGGCCGAGGTCGGTTCGTAGCTCAGGTCTTCCGGCAGGGGGTACATCTTGTGCCAGGTCGACGTGAACGCCGTGGCTTCGGGGAACCGGGCCTTTCGTTGCTCGTCGGCCATGATCTTGGCCCGGAACTCCGGGTCCCGCAGCCGGCGGCGCTGCTCCTCGATCGGCAGGTCCCGAATCTCCCGGTAGCTGACGAACTGCTTCATGGGGTTGAGTGTGCCGTCCAGCGACAGCAGCAGCGAAGCGGGCCGAGCCCCCACCTGGGGCCGGATCTGCATGCCTTCCTTGTTGAGCCGGTCGGCCATCTCCCACAGCCCCTCTGCCGGATTGGCATTGACAAGGGCGGTCAACGGGCGACCGGTCTGGGTGGCGATGTGTTCGATCCAGGCCAACTCCTCCGGCTCCTGGAGATGGTCCGACACCAGTTCGATCGTGCCGTGGCCGGCGTCGCGCAGTGCCTCGCCGATGGCGATCAGCTCATCGGCGTTGGCGTTGGTCCCCGGAATGACCTCACCCTTGGCATCGCGATGACCGAAGAACCGGGAGGTGGAGAACCCCATGGCGCCGTCGGCCAGCGCCTGGCGGGTCAGGGCCGACATCCGGGCGATGTCATCGGCGGTGGCGTCGTCGTAGCAGCGCTCGCCCATCACGTAGTGGCGGATGGCGACATGGCCGACCTGGGTGCCGATGTCGACCGAGTACGGGGTGTCGATGGCGTCGAGATATTCGCCGAAGCTCTCCCAGTTCCAGGGAATTCCTTCGCTGAGGGCCACGCCGGGGATGTCCTCGACACTTTCCATGATCTCGATCAGCGACTCCTCGGTGCCGGGACGGACCGGGGCGAACCCGACGCCGCAGTTGCCGGCAACCACGGTGGTGATGCCGTGCCAGCTGCTGGGCGTGACCTGTTTGTCCCAGCAGAACTGCCCGTCGAAATGGGTGTGGATGTCGACGAAGCCCGGGGTCAACAGTTGGCCGTCGGCATCGATCACCCGATGGGCTCTTCGGTCGATCGAGCCGACCTCGGTGATCACACCGTCATTGACGGCGACGTCGCCGGTGAAGGCTTCGGCGCCGGTCCCGTCGACGATCTCGGCTCCCGTGATGATCAGGTCGTCCATGGTGGTTCCCCCTTAGGGCCGGCTGGATCGATCCTCGAAAGACGGCATCGGCGATTCCGGCCCGGAACGCAGAGATTACTGCGTCGCCGCGCCGACGACCTAACGGGGCCCGGGGAGGCGCCGACCGGCCTCGACGACGTTCAGGTCGAGGTGGTTCCGCATGTACTGGGTGGAGGCGTCGGTCAGCGGCTGGTGGTCCCAGGGATGATACCGGCCCCGCCGCAAGGCCCGATCCACCGTCGCCCGAGCCCGCTGGCTGGCGAGCACCTCGGCGCGGAGGCGTTCGACATCCCACCGGCGGGCCACTTCAGCCTCGAGGTCGGGGGTCAGCGGGTACGAGCCGGCGATGTTGGTCAGCTCGTCGGGGTCGGTGGCCAGATCGTAGAGTTGGGGTGGATCGCTCTCGGACCAGATGTACTTCAGCTCGCCCCGCCTGACCATCAGGATCGGGGCCACCGCACCCTCACCGAGGTACTCGCCGTAGACGGTTCGTCCCCGATCGAGGCCGTCGGTCAGTGGCACCAGGCTGGCGCCGGCCATGGTTTCCTCCGGTTCGAGACCGGCCAGGTCGAGCAAGGTCGGTGCGATGTCGAGCAGGCTGGTGACGGTGTCGACGGTGCCCGGTCCGAATCGCCCCGGTGCCCGGATGATCAGCGGGACCCTGCTGGCCGGCTCGAAGAAGTTCATCTTGTACCACAGGCCCCGCTCCCCCAGCATGTCGCCGTGATCGGCGGTGAAGATCACCACCGTGTCGCGGCCCAGCTCGGGCCGATCCAACAGGTCGAGCAGCTGGCCGACCAAGCCGTCGACATAGCTGGTGTTGGCCAGGTAGGCGTGGCGGGCGTCTCGGATCTGGTCCGCTGTCACCTCGGTGGTATCAGCGGCCATGAGTCGGATCAGCCGCTGGGAGTGCGGGTCGGGGTCGGTCGGCCTCGCCACCGTCGGGCCGGGGATCGCCTCGTCCTGGTAGAGATCCCAGTACTGGCGGCGGGCCACATAGGGGTCGTGGGGGTGGGTGAACGAGACGGTGACGAACCACGGTCGGGGATCGTCGGTCCTCGCCAGGTCCCGCAGCTTGCGGACCGCCCGGAACCCGACGTCGTCGTCGTAGTCGAGTTGGTTCGACGCCTCGGCGATCCCGGCACCGGTCACGCTGTCCATGTTGTGGAACCAACGGTCGAACCGGCCGTCGGGGTTCGTCCAGTCCGGGGTCCATCCGAAGTCGGCGGGATAGATGTCGGTCGTCAGGCGCTCCTCGAACCCGTGCAGCTGATCCGGTCCGACGAAGTGCATCTTGCCGATGAGTGACGTCTGGTAGCCGGCCGCTCGCAGGTGGTGGGCGAAGGTGGGAACCGCGGCCGGGAACTCGGCGGCGTTGTCGTAGGCACCGATCTCGGAGATCGGCCGGCCGCTCATCATGGCGAACCGGGCCGGGGCGCACAGCGGGCTGTTGCTGTAGGTGGCCCTGAACCGGACCCCCTCGGCCGCCAGCCTGTCCAGTGCCGGGGTGATGGCGTGGTCCAGCCAGCGGTCGGCCAGTTGGTCGACCATCACCAACAGGATGTTCGGCTGCCCGGGGGCGACGGCGGTCAACGGTCGGCCACCGGTAAGTGGTACGGGGCCCGATCCGGGGCGAGCGGTTGGTTGCCGAGGATCAGGTCGGCCGCCTTCTCGGCGATCATCATCGTCGGCGCGTAGAGGTTGCCGTTGGTCACCACCGGCAACACCGAGGCGTCGACCACCCGGAGCCGCTCGGTGCCTCGGACCCGCATCGAGTCCGGTTCGACCACCGCCATCGGATCGGTCCCCATCTTTGCGGTGCAGGACGGGTGAAGGGCCGTCTCGGCATCCCTGGCCACCCAGTCCATGATCTCCCGATCCGTTTCCACCCCCGGGCCGGGCGAGATCTCGCCGCCGTCGAACCGGGCGAACGCCGGCTGGCCCAGGATCCGACGGGTGGTCCGCACCGCTTCGATCCACTCACGGCGGTCCTTGTCCGTCGACAGGTAGTTGAAGGTGATGTTCGGTTTCCGCCGGGGATCGGTGGAATCGATCTTCACGGTGCCCTTCGACTCCGAGTACATCGGGCCGACATGGACCTGGTAGCCGTGACCCTCGGTCGGGGCCGAGCCGTCGTAGCGGATGGCGATCGGCAGGAAGTGGAACATCAGGTTCGGGTACGGCTCGTCGGGGTTGCTCTTCACGAAAGCTCCGGCTTCGAAGTGGTTGGTCGCCGCCGGACCGCGGCGGAACAACCACTGGAGGCCGATCCACGGCGCCCGCCACTTCGCCAGATGGGGTTGCATCGACACCGGCTCAGTACAGGCGTGCTGGATGTAGACCTCGAGGTGGTCCTGCAGGTTCTCGCCGACCCCTGGCACGTCGGCCACCATTGCGATGTCGAGGCCCCGCAGGTGATCCGGCTCGCCGACGCCGGACAGTTGCAGCAGTTGCGGGGTGTTGAATGCGCCGCCGCACAGGATGATCTCCCCTCCCTTGGCCACCGTCGTGGTGCGGCCCCGGCGATACTCGACACCAACGGCACGGTTGGCTTCGAACACCACACGGTTGACCGTGGCCAGGGTCAGCAGGGTCAGGTTGTCCCGGTCGAGGATCGGGTGGAGATAGGCCCTGGCCGCGCTCTGGCGGCGACCTCGACGGACGTTCTTGTCGAATGCGGCGAAGCCCTCCTGCCGGTACCCGTTGACGTCGTCACTGCGGCGGAAGCCGGCCTGTTCGCCCGCCTCCAGCCAGGCCTGGAACAGCGGCGATGCGGCCGGGCCCCGCTCCAGTTCCAGTGGCCCCTCGCCGCCTCGCCAGTCATCGGCGCCGGCCAGGCAGGTTTCCATCCGCTTGAAGTACGGCAGGCAGTGGGCGTAGTCCCAGCGTTCCATCCCCGGCTCGGTGGCCCACTTCTCGTAGTCGGCCGGGTTGCCCCGCTGGAAGATCATGCCGTTGATGCTGGACGAGCCGCCGAGCACCTTGCCCCTGGCGTGGTAGACCCGCCGGCCCCCCATGTGAGGCTCCGGCTCGCTCTCGTAGCGCCAGTCGTACAGCCGGTTGCCGATCGGGTGGGCCAGCGCGGCCGGCATGTGGATGAACACGTCCCACCGGTAGTCCCGTCGGCCGGCCTCCAGCACCAGCACCCGGTTCGACCGGTCGGCGCTGAGCCGGTTGGCCAGGGCGCAGCCTGCCGATCCGCCGCCGACGATGATGTAGTCGTAGGCCGACACCATGACCTCCCTGGCCCATCGGTTGCTCGGCCACCGGCCCTCCGGTGCCGGCCACCGGCCCTCCGGTGCGATCCGATGTCGTTTCGTCCACCCGGCCCTGGATGGCCGGTCGTGTCAAGCTACCCCAGGCGCTCTCGCCATCGCCTCGCCGCCGTCATCGGCCACCGTCATCGGCCGCCGTCATCGGCCGCCGTCATCGGTTCGTAACGAACCACGCCCCGGGGGTGGCCTCGATACCGCCGGAAACTAGGTTGTCGGTGGGACCGGCTGGAACCAAATCGGGGTCTGGCACGTCTACAAGAGCAGGAAACCGTGAAGGAGTGGGCCGGATGAGGCTGCGAATCGTTGCAATCTTCGGGGCGATGGCAATGCTGGTCGGTGCCTGCTCTGGCGGCGACGCACCGGATGAGGCCGTCGCCGGCGGAGCCGACGAGGCCCGGCAAGCCGAAGGAACGCCCCCGGCGACGATCGACTCGGCAACCGGCACCGAGACAACGACCGAGACCAACACCGACGGCGGCACCGAGACCGGGACCGACACCGACGATCCGCCTGGGGCCGATGGCGGCAACGACGGTGGAACCGACCAGGACAACGGCGATGGCGGCGACGGGTCACAAGACGATGCCGAGGAGCCGGCCGAGCCGGACCCGGCACCGACCGGGCCGGTGCTGGTTCCCGTCACCGACGGAGACTCGGGCGATGACGTGCTGGCGCTGCAGACCCGGCTGGACGAGCTCGGCTTCTCGCCCGGCACACCGGACGGGGACTACGGCCGGCGAACGCTGGCCGCGGTCGAGGCGTTCCAATCCCTGGCCGGCCTGGAGACGACCGGGATCGCCGATGCGGAGACCATCCGGGCCATCTCCCAGTACCGCTACGACGGGATGCTGGTCCGCAGGGGCGACGAGGGCACCGAGGTCGAGCAGCTGCAGCTCCGGTTGGGAGAGGGGCCGTTCGATCCGGGGGTGGTCGATGGGAAGTATGGGACGGCGACAACCCAGGCGGTATGGGCGCTGGAGAAGCTGGCCGGCATCCCGGTCGACGGCGACTGGGGCCCACTGGACGAGGACGCCTGGGAACGGCTCATGTCGGCCGAGATCGGCCGACCGGAGAAGGACCACGAGATGCGGTGGGTGGAGGTCGACCTGTCACAGCAGCTGATGAAGGTCTACGACCCGGCATCCTCGATTCCCACCCTGGTCAGCCACGCCTCGAGCGGCAGCGGCATCCCGTGGGAGAACGAGGATCACCGGGGGAGCTCGATCACACCCGTCGGAGACTTCGAGATCGATCGACGCATCGACGGCTGGCGCGAATCCAGCCTCGACATCGGCCGGCTGTACAACCCGCTGTACTTCGTCGGGGGGATCGCCCTCCACGGCGCCGCCTCGGTACCGCTCTACCCGGCAAGCCACGGCTGCGTCCGGCTCCCGATGCACGTTGCCGAGTACCTGCCGGACGAACTGCCGAACGGCACCCCGGTCCATGTCGTGACCTGATCGACCGAACGGCTGGCTCCCGAAGGACCCGCCGCATATCGTGCAGCCATGACCGGATCCCAGGACAGATTCAACGACAAGGTGGTGATCGTCACCGGTGGCGCCGGCGGTATCGGCCGTGCTGCGGCCCTCCGGTTCGCCACCGAGGGCGCATCGATCGTCGTCGTCGACCTGCCGTCGGCCGGCCCCGACCGGGTGGTGGGCGAGGTCGAGGCGCTCGGCGCCGCAGCGGTGGCGTTGGCGGCCGACGTGACCCGGTCCGACGAGGTCCAGGCCTACGTCAACGTCGCCGTCGAGACCTTCGGCGGGGTCGACGTGCTGTTCAACAACGCCGGCATCGAAGGGGTGGCCAGCCCGCTCGACCAGTATCCGGAACAGACCTTCGACGGGGTGATCGACGTCAACGTCAAAGGTGTCTGGCTCGGCATGAAACACAGCGTCGACGCCATGCGACAGCGCGGCGGTGGCGTCATCATCAACACCGCATCCATCGCCGGCCTCCGCGGCACGCCAGGCCTGATCGCCTACGGGGCCAGCAAACATGCGGTGATCGGCATGACCAAGACCGCAGCGGTGGAACTGGCGCCGGCCGGGATCCGGGTCAACGCGGTCTGCCCGGCCCCCATCGAGACCAGGATGATGCGATCCATCGAGGCCGGCATCAATCCCGAGGACCCCGAGGACGTGCACAAGGCGTTGAGCGAACGACTCCCGCTCGGCCGCTATGGCGAGCCGGAGGAGGTGGCATCGCTGGTGGCATTCCTCGCCTCCGCCGATGCGGCCTACATCACCGGCGGCATCTATCCGGTCGACGGCGGCAGTACCGCCCGCTGATCGCGGCGCGCGACCAGCATGACGACGAGGACAACGAGATGACCATTCGAGTGGGGATCCTCGGTGCGGCAGCCATCGCACCCCAGGCCATGATCGTTCCGGCCCGGGAGGTCGACGGTGTGGAGGTGGCGGCGGTGGCGGCACGGGATCGAGGCCGAGCCGAGGGCTTCGCCGCGGAACACGCCATCCCCGTTGTCGAGGCCGACTACCGCGCCCTGTGCCGTTCCGACCAGGTCGATGCCGTGTACGTGGCCCTGCCGGCCAGCCATCACCGAGACTGGTCCATCGAGGCTCTACGGGCGGGCAAGGACGTGTTGTGTGAGAAGCCGATCGCCCTGAACGCAGGCGAGGCGGCCGAGATGGTGGCGGTGGCGGCCGAGACCGATCGGCTCCTGATGGAGGCATTCCACTGGCGCTATCACCCGCTGGCGGCCAGGGTCAAGGAGCTGGTCGACACCCGTCTCGGTCGGCTGCAATCGGTGTCGGCGGTGTTCACCGTTGCCATCCCCGACCGGTCCAACATCCGTTACCAGCTCGACCTGGGTGGCGGCTCGTTGATGGATCTCGGCTGCTATCCGCTGCAGTGGGTCCGCCATGTCGCCGGCGGAGAACCGACCGTGTTGGAGGCGACGGCGGTACAGGGACCGGCCGGCGTCGACGTGTCCTTCACCGCCCGGTTACGTTTTGAATCCGGCCGCGGCCAGGCCGCCGATGGGCTCGGCGACGTCGAGGCCGAGATCCACTGCTCCATGGCCGACGACGTTGGAATGGTCGCCACGCTGTCGGCGACGGGCTCGGACGGGAGACTCGACGTCGTCAATCCGTTGGCCCCGCAGCGGGGCAACAGCCTCACCCTGGAAACCGCCGATGGAGTCGAGACCGAGCGGATCGAGTCGGCCTCGACCTACCACCACCAACTGGTGGCGTTCCGGGATGCGATCACCACCCGGGTTGCGCCACCGACCGGGGGAACCGACAGCATCGCCACCATGGCGGCGATCGACGCCTGCTACCGGGCGGCCGGGATGCGCCGGCGGGGAGATGGCCGATGACCGGCCGTGATCCCGGACTCGACGACATCGCCGCCGATGAGGTCATCGAGCTGCTCGGGCTCGAACCACTGCCGGCCGAGGGCGGCATGTGGGCCCAGAGCTGGCTCGATCAGCACGGCACCGCCATCTACTTCCTACTCCGGCGATCGGACTTCTCGGCCTTCCACCGCCTGCAGGGCCCGGAACTGTGGCACCACTACTGCGGGGCTGCGGTGGACCTGGTCCTGCTGTCCGAAGACGGAGTCGTCGAGCATCTGGATCTCGGGCCCGACCTTCGCCGCGGGGGCCGCCCGATGGCGGTCGTACCGCCCGGGACCTGGATGGGGGCCCGGACCACCGGGGCCTGGTCGCTGGTCGGCACCACGATGTCGCCGCCGTTCGACTGGTCGTCGTTCGAGCTCGGCTCCCGCCGGGAGCTGCTGCGACGATTCCCCGATGCCGCCGAGGCGATCCGGGCCCTGACCAGGGTCGAGCCGGACCGAGAACCCGATCAACGACCAGACCAGGAGTGACGGCACGGTGAGCATCGAGATCGATCTCAGTGGCTCGGTGGCGGTGGTCACCGGCATCTCCGATGGTGGGCTGGGGGCCGGCATCGCCACCAGGCTGGCTCAGGCCGGAGCCGAGGTCGCGCTGCTGTACCGCAGTGCCGAGCAGGCCGCCACCGAGTTGGCCGAGAGGCTGTCGGCCAAAGACCCCGACCGGGACCGACCCCTGGCTCGGGCCTACCGGGCCGACGTGACCGACCCCGGGCAGGTGTCGGCGGTGTTCGATCGGGTCCTGGCCGACTTCGGCAGGCTGGACATCGTGGTCAACAACGCAGGTCTGCAGCCGGTCCGTATGTTGTCCGACATGTCGGTTGACGAGTGGCGGTCGGTGATCGACACCAACACCACCTCGACGTTCCTCTGCACCGCGGCAGGTGCGGAACGTATGGCCGAGGGCGGCTCGATCATCCATATCGCCTCCATCGAAGGCCATCGCATGGCCAGGGGCCACGCCCACTACTGCGCATCGAAGGCGGCCATCCTGATGCACGCCAAGGCCGCAGCCGTCGAGCTGGCCGAGGGCGGCATCAGGGTCAACACGGTCAGCCCGGGCCTGATCGATCGACCGGGCCTCCGTGGGGCCTGGCCGGAGGGGGTGGATCGTTGGAACCAGGCCGCACCGCTGCAGCGGCTCGGCTCGGCCACCGACATCGGCGACGCCTGCGTGTTCCTGGCATCACCGCTGGCGTCGTGGATGACCGGGGCCGACCTCGTGGTCGACGGCGGGGTGTCGGCCTGCCCGAGCTGGTGAGGGTCGAGCCTCTGGACGCAGGCTGAAGCCGGCTGCGGCGCCGGGGGCGCCGTGCACTGCGTGTCGCAGCTCCCTACCCTGAACACCCATGTCCGAACAGGAGCGTTTCGTGCCCCAACGGGTGGGGCCGTTGACAACCGAGTTGTGCCGGCTCCCCTGGGTCGACGATGAGGATGGGGCGAGGTTCCGGGCCTTTGTCCATCTCGTTGCCGCGCTCTATCACTACGAGTTCTACGGCCGGGAGCAGGCGCTGATCGAGGCATGGGAGCGGACCGCCCAGGACGGCGACGCAGCCGGGGCGGTGACCCAGGAGCTCACCGGTCTGCTCGATGCGGCCAACTACACCACGGTCACGATGGCCGAACTCGATGATGCGCTCAGCCGGGAGTCGTTGATTCCGCTCCGCCTCGAGGTCGACCTCGACGACTACGACGAGTTGCTGATGTACCGGCGAGGTAGCCGATCCGAGCGCGTCGACGTCCCGAAATGGAGAGGGTTGCGCTCCCAGGAGCGGACGATCACCGTCGACGAGCGGGTGGTGATCCATAGCCGGATCAAGCCGCAACAGTGGTTCGATGAACAAAAGATCGACCCGACCGACCGCAACCTGGTCCCCGATCACGTGTCGCTGAAGCAGTTCCAGAATGTGCCCAGAGCCGACATCGAGATGTTGTTGCCGTCGGCCAAGGTGCGTTTCCGGGCCATCGACACCCTCATGGTCGGCGTACCGGCGCTCGTCTCCGGAATCGTGGTGCTCACCACCAAGTTGCTGCCGACGCTTGGCCTCATCTTCATCCTCGTTGCCGCCTCGCTCGGACTCCGAGATGAGCAACCGGCCCTCGATCAGACGTCACTGGTGATCCTCCTGGGCGGCGCGATCACCCTGGGCGCCTTCGTGGTCCGACAGTGGTCGAAGCTGAAGAGCCGGCGATTGGCATATCTCAAGACACTCTCGGAGAACCTGTACTTCCGCACGCTGGGTGATGGTCCCGGTGTGCTCCACACGTTGCTGGCCTCGGCCGAGCAGCAGGAGATCGTGGAGGTCATCCTCGCCTACCGGTTCCTGCTGGCTGCGCCGGAGGGGCTCACCGCCGAGGCACTCGACGCTGCGGTGGAAGACTGGCTTCGGGGGGCGTGTCGCCGCGATGTCGACTTCGAGATCGACGATGCGGTCGACAAGCTCCGCCGTCTCGAGGTGGTCGATGGCAAGACGACACTTCGGGCGCTCCCGCTCCCCGACGCCCTGCGGAGGCTCGACGGCCGCTGGGACGATCTGTTCCAGCATCGGCGAACGGGATTCCCGGCCGCCGATGGCGCCCGGGGAGACGGATCGGACCATGGCGTCACGTTTGCATCGGGCCGCAGTCACAGTCTCCTCCGCCTCCGGCGGGTCGTCGATCATTTCGGCGGCCACCTCGGCGACCGTCTGCTCCGGCGGGAGGACGCCATCGGCGACGGTCCGGCCGGCGGCTGAGCCCACCGCCGGCCCGGATCGGTGCCGCCACGCGCTCGGAGGTCGGGCGCACCCCGACCGGCGACCGGGGGATGGAACCGCCGATTGCGTACCCGATGCCGGGACGGGCCATCATCGACGACGGGTCGACGGGACACTCGATCCGTGGGAAACCTCGGCTCACCGGAGCCGAGCAATGCAACAGCGGCCCAGCACCGGGCCGCAGCAGGGATCGGCCGGGCTCTGTCAACCGGCACGATCGATGAGGAGGAACCATGGAACTGTCGGACAAGGTGGCGATCATCACCGGGGCCGGCTCCGGCATCGGTCGGGCCCTGGCCCAGGGGTTCGCCGCCGAAGGAGCACGGGCCGTCGTCTGCACCGACCTCGATGAGGCCAGTGCCGCGGAGACCGCAGCGATGATCGGCGAGGTGGCAACCTCGGCGGCACTCGACGTCGGCGACGAGCGAGCGATCGAGCGGGTGACGACCGAGACCGAGGAAACGTTCGGATCGGTCGACGTGTTCGTGTCAAACGCCGGCTACGGGCTGCGGGGCGGGCTCGACCTGCCGACAGACGAGTGGGAACGGATGATGAACGTCCACACCTGGTCCCACCTCTCCGCCGCCAGGGCGGTGATCCCAGGCATGATCGAGCGGGGCGGCGGGTACCTGCTCAACACCGCATCGGCCGCCGGTCTGTTGACCCAGATCGACTCCGGGCCCTATGCGGTCTCGAAGCATGCTGCGGTCGCCTTCGCCGAGTGGGTGTCCATCAACTACGGCGAGGAGGGCATCGGGGTCTCGGTGCTGTGCCCCCAGGCGGTACGGACCAACATCCTCGGGCCCCGGGCCAAGGAGATGAGCTCCGACAGCAACGCCAGGCAGGCCGCAGGAGACGGCATCCTCGAAGCCGACGAGGTGGCCCAGGCCTGCATCGATGCCATCCGCGAGGAGCGGTTCCTGGTGCTCCCCCACCCCGAGGTGGCCACCTACTTTCAGCGCAAGGCCACCGACTACGATCGATGGCTCCGGGGTATGCGCCGCTTCCGCAGCCGCCTCGGCGGGAAATGACCGTCGAGCAGAGCCCGAGGCCGCCACGATCGGGGCCGGGACTGCCGTCGGCGGGGGCGGTCGGGCCGGCCCCGGTGGAGCTCGAGCGCAGCGGCGTCGACCGCTGCTTCGGTTGCGGCGAAAAGAACGAAGGTGGCCTCCGGTTGCGGTTCGACCGTTACGACGACGGCACCGTGGAAACCCGCCACCGGACCGCGGAGCACCACTGCGGGCTCGATGCGGTGGTCCACGGCGGCATCCAAGCCACCATCCTCGACGAGGTCATGGGGGTCGCAGCCCAACTCTCGCTTCCAGACGGGTCGCCGGACCTGGCCTGCGTAACCGCCGAGATGCACCTTCGCTATCGCCGACCGGTCCCGATGGCAGGCGAGGTGATCGCCAGGGCCAGGGTCGACGGCATCGACGGCCTGGATCTGCACGTGACCGGTGCCATCGTCGACCCCGACGGAACGGCGCTCACCGAGGCCACATCACGGTGGCGTCAGCTGCGCATCGGCTGAACGGCCGCCGACCGGAGCGATGCCGGTCACGGTGCGGCCAGCACATGCACCACACAGACCGCGCCGACCCCGACCATGTGGGCCAACCCGAGCCGGGCGCCGGGCTGCTGCCTCGCCCCGGCCTCACCCCGGAGCTGGCGGGCCACCTCGGCGATCTGACCGGTCCCGGTCGGGCCGATCGGGTGGCCCATCGCCAACAGACCGCCGGACGGACTCACGGCACAGCGGCCGCCGAGGTCGAACTGGCCGGACCGGACCAACGACGCCGCCTGGCCCGGGTCGCACAGTCCCAGGGCCTCGGTGTAGAGCAGTTCCTCGATGCTGAAGGCGTCGTGGACCTCCAGCACATCGAGTTCGGTCGGTGCCACGCCGGCCCGGTCGAAGGCCTCGGCTGCGGTCTCGGCGGTGAGGGCGGCGTCGATGCCGACCCCCGGGCCGTACAAGCGCTCGCTGCGGGTGGCCGACGCCAGGATCCGCACCGCTCGCGACCGGTCGACACCGAGCCGGGCGATGCCCTGCTGCGAAGCAACGATCACCGCCGCCGCCCCCTCACCGACCGGGCAGCACTGCAGTCTGGTCAGCGACCCGGAGATCGGTTCGGCCATGATCTCGGCCAGCGTGCGCTGCTTGCGGCGCTGGGCGTTCGGGTTGTCGGCGCCATTTCGGTGGTTCTTCAGCGCCACCAACGCCACCTCCTCGGCCCCCACGCCATGGGCGTCCATGTACTCCGAAGCCAGCAGGGCGAAGTGGGTGAAGGGGGCGATCGTGCCCCCCTCGAGGTTCTTGATGCCGGCCTCGCCGGGGCCGACGGAGAGCCCACCCCGAGGTTTGTCAACCCCGAGGGCCAGGGCGATGTCGGTCTGTCCCGACGCCACGTCGAGTGCGGCCTGGGCCACCGCGGTCGACCCGGAGGCCGAGGCGTTCTCCACCTGGGCCATCGGGATGCCGGTCGAGCCGAGCCGGCTCAGCAGTATCCGGCTCGAGCCCATGCCGAGCAGCGCAGTGCCGGTGTACGCCGTTTCCACGTCGCTCCAGGCGATCCCGGCGTCCACCAGCGCCTCTCTCACCGCAGCCAGGCCCAGCGTCACGTAGGTGGTGTCGGTGCGGCGCTGGTAGGGGTGGAAGCCGATGCCGATCACGTAGACCGGGGTCTCGGCCAGGAGGTTCCGTCCCATCATCGGCCTCCCCGGTCAGCCGGTCCTTCGACCAGCCGGAACGCCAGGTCGACGACCTCGGTCCCTTCCTCGTCGGTCTCCCAGGGCACGAGCACCCCGACCACCCGGGCGCCGACCCGGGCCTCGGAGATGTCGCCGTCGAGTCGTCCCTTGAGGACGGGACCGTCGTCGAGCACGATCGTGGCCACCGTGAACGGCGTCTCCGGTCGGGGGTTGTGGTGGCGATGGACGGTGACGACGGCGCCGATCGTGCCGGACGCCGAAAGCGGGATCGGTTCCAGCTGCTCTGCGTCGGCCCCACATTGCTCACAGCCGTAGGGGTCTGGGGGAAAGGCGGTCCGACGACAGCGCAGGCAGCGGTGGCCGACGATCGACGGTGGATCGTCGAGCTGGACAAGCTGCGGATATCGGGCTCGAACGGTGGCCACCGGACAACGGTAGCCAAGCCGGGCCGGTGCAGTCGATCCTCCGGCCCGTGCCCCTTCGGTCGCACGACCCAGCCAGGGGCGATTGCACGGGGAGGCGGACCGGTCACCGGGGTGGCTACTGTGCGGCTATGGCGCCGACCTCCGATGTCCGCATCACCTGCACCCACGACTGCCCGGATGCCTGCTCGGCCTGGATCACCGTCGAGCAGGGACGGGCGGTGGCGATCCGGGCCGATGATCGACATCCGGTGACCGGCCGTCACCTGTGCTCCAAGGTCGACCGATATCTGGAACGGGTCTACGACCCGAAACGGCTGACCACACCGCTGCGCCGCACCGGGCCGAAAGGTGTTGCGGCCTTCGAGGCCGTCGGTTGGGACGAAGCGCTCGACGTCATCATCGATCGGTGGACCGGGATCGTCGACACGTCCGGCCCTGAGGCCATCCTGCCCTACTCCTACCTGGGAAACATGGGAGCGTTGTCGGCGTTCGGCCCCACCTTCGGGTTGTTCAACCGGTTGGGGGCCAGTCGCCTCCACCGGGCCATCTGTGGTGGTCAGGCTCTGGCCATCAACGCTGCGCTCGGCCCGGTCCAGGCCGACCCCGAGGAGGTGGTGCACGCCGAGCTGATCATCTGCTGGGGCATCGACGTGGTGTCGACCTCGATCCACACCTGGGATCTGATCCGCAACGCCCGCCGCAACGGTGCCCGGCTGGCGGTGATCGACCCCTATCGATCGGCAACCGCAAAACGGGCCGATGTGCATCTCGCACCCCATCCCGGCACCGACGGCGCCCTGGCGCTGGGTCTGGCACACCTGCTCATCGCCGAGGACCTGATCGATCGGGCCTATGTGGACGACAACACATCGGGATTCGAGCAGTTCGCAACCGAGGTCGCCCCCTGGACACCGGACCGGGTGGCGGCGACGACAGGGCTCGAGCCGGACCAGATCGTGGATCTGGCCAGAGCCTACGGTCGAGCCGAACCGGCGGCGATCAGGTTCGGGGTCGGGATGCAGCGGGCCGCCGGTTCCGGCATGGCGGTTCGGGCCATCCAGTGCCTGCCGGCGCTGGCCGGCCACTGGCGCCATCGTGGCGGGGGCATCGTCAACGCCAGGACCATGCCGCTGCTCGGGTTCGAGAAGTTGTGGGGCGACGACCCGAGCGGTCGCCCCGGAGATGAGGGACCGAGATCGTTCAACATGGTCCAGCTCGGCCGGGCCCTGACCGACCCCGACCTCGATCCTCCGGTTCGTTCCCTGTTCGTGTGGAACGCCAACCCGGCGGTCATCGCCGGCGACCAGAACCGGCTCCTCGAGGGGCTGGCCAGGGACGACCTGTTCACCGTCGTCCACGACCTCTTCCTGACAGACACCGCCCGCTACGCCGACATCGTGCTGCCGGCTCCGTCGATGATCGAGCACGACGACCTGGTCGGGTCGTGGGGCTTCAACTACGTGTCGCTCAACCGGGCCGCCATCGCCCCGCTCGGGCAGGCCAAGCCAAACAGCGAGGTGGCCCGTCTGCTGGCCGCTCGACTCGGCTTCGAGGAAGAGATCTTCACCATGTCGGATCGGGAGCTGATCGAACACTGCCTCGAAGGATCCCCGGCCGAAGCCCAGGGGGCGTCGCTGTCGCGGCTGGCCGAGGAGGGATTCGTCCGCCTCGTTCATCCCGGCGGACCGGTCCCCCACGCCGAGGGCGGTTTCGGTGGGTCCGATGAGGGCCGCTTCGAGTTCCGCTCACAAACCTTCGACGAGGCGTTCGGGCTCGGGCCACTGCCCCGGTTCATCGAGCCGAGCGAGAGCCCGTCGTCCCAGCCGGCGCTGGCCCGGCGGTTCCCCCTGCGGTTGTTGACCCTGAAGCGGGCCCATTCGATCAACTCGTCCTACGGCGATCTCCCGGTCCTGCGGGGCGCTGAACCGATCCTGCAGATCGAGATCAACCCCGATGACGCCACGGGCCGGGGAATTGCCGACGGTTCGCCGGTGGCGGCGTTCAATGACCGGGGGCGGGTCGAGGGAACTGCCATGCTCACCGATGCGGTGGCCCCCGGCGTCGTGGTGGTGCCGTTCGGGCGCTGGCTCGATGGCGGCCAGGGGGCCAACGCCCTGACCCGGGACCAGCTCGGCGACATCGGCGGCGGCCCGACGTTCTGCGATGCGCTGGTCGAGGTGGCGGCCATCGACGAACCCCCCGCTCGCTGAGAGCTTTGCCGACGACCGGGCCCCGGTCGTTGAATGCCACCACGCTGTGGCGACCCCGGGCCGGGTGGAACTAGCGTCGGGTCATGGCAGAGATCCACGGAACAGCGGAACCACGTTTCGATCGGCTTTCGGAGCTGGTGTCGGCGTCGATCGACAGCGGCGATGACGTCGGGGCCTCGGTCTCGGTCACCGTCGAAGGCGAAACGGTTGTCGACATCTGGGGAGGCTGGACCGACGAGGACAGGACCACGCCGTGGCAGGCCGACACGATCACCAACGTCTGGTCCACCACCAAGACGATGACCAGCCTCTCGGCGCTGATCCTGGTCGAACGGGGCGAGCTCGATCCCGACGCCACGGTTGCCACCTACTGGCCCGAGTTCGCGGCAAACGGCAAGGAGGCGATCACCGTCAAGCAGCTGATGAGCCACACCTCGGGAGTATCGGGATGGGCCCAGCCGGTGCAGGTCGATGACCTCTATGACTGGGACAAGTCGACGTCGATGCTGGCGGCCCAGGAACCGTGGTGGGAGCCGGGCACGGCCTCGGGCTATCACGCCCTCAACCAGGGCCATCTCGTCGGTGAGGTCATTCGCAGGATCACCGGCAAGCAGCTCGGCCGGTTCTTCGCAGACGAGGTGGCAAAGCCGCTCGACGTCGACTTCCATATCGGCCTCGACCCCAGCGAGTTCGATCGGGTGTCCAACGTGATCCCACCCCCGCCGTTGCCGTTCGATCTCGAATCGATGGACATGGAGAGCCCGGCCATCAAGACGATGACCGGTCCGGCCCCGACCGCCGAGACCGCCTGGACCTCGGCGTGGCGGCAGGCCGACATCGGGGCCGCCAACGGTCACGGCAATGCCCGTTCGGTGGCAAGGGCCCAGGCAGTGGTGGCCAACGGCGGTGAGGTCGACGGCGTGCGGCTGCTCTCACCTGCCACCATCGCCCGGATCTTCGAGGTCCAGGCCGACGGCATCGACGTGGTGCTTGGCGAGCACCTCCGGTTCGGTATCGGCTACGGCCTCAAGTCCACGACGTCGCCCTACCTCCCGGACGGCAACGTCTGCTTCTGGGGTGGTTGGGGCGGTTCGGCGATCATCGTCGACACCGACCGTCGGGTGACCTTCGCCTACATGATGAACCGCATGGGCGAAGGGGTGCTCGGCGATGAGCGGGCGGTCAACCTGTTCCAAGCGACCTACGACGGGCTCGGCCCGGCGTAGCCCCGACCTGATCCGGCCCCGCGGTTCGGGGCGCCATCGGGGCCGGTTCCGGCGAGCCGATGGTCAGCCCCAGCCCCACCATGGCCAAGACGGCCGAGATCCGGAAGGTCCACCGCCAGCCTGCAACGAACGCGTCACCGGCCGCTACCGAGTCGGAGATGTCGCTGAGGGGGATGTCGAAACCGCGACCGACCATGACGCCGACCACCACCGCCGAGGCCAGCGCCTGCCCGGTGACGTTGCCCATGTTGCGGATCAGGTTGGTGAAGGCGCCGATCACCCCGTGGCGACTGGGCGGCACCGAACCCATGATCGTGCTGTTGTTTGGCACGTTCCACAGCCCCATGGAGATGCCGGTGAGGAACAACACCGCCATCACCAACTGGAGTGGGGTGTCGGCGCTCATCAGAGAAAGTGACAGGGCCATGGCGCCATAGAGCACAAAACCGATCCCGGAGAACAGGCGACTACCGAACCGGTCGGACAGCCGACCCGATGTCTGAGCGGCCAACCCCATGCCAAGGGCGTTGAGGAACAGCACACCGCCGGCCGCTGCGGCCTCCATCGATCGAAGGCTGATCAGGAAGACCGGGGCCAGGAAGAACACGAACGTCGATCCCATGAACCCGGCCAGCCGGGCCCCGACCGCCATCGAGAACACCCGATTGCGGAACAACGACAGTTCCAACATCGGTTCGTCGGTCCGCAGCTCCCAGCGGACCCAGGCCACGAACAGCACCACCACCGCCGCCAGCCCGGCCACCAGGACGGGCGAGGTCCAGGACAGCCCAAGCGGGTTGTTGATGGTCAGGACCAGCAACACCACCATCAACGCCGACAGGACGGCCCCACCCCAGTCGAACCCCACGTCACGGCGATCGAGCCGGGGGCTGACCCGTTCCTCGTCGAGGATCACCAAGCCGGCCACGATGGCGATGGAGATCGGAATGAGCAGCAGCAGGAACATGGCCTGCCACGGCAGCACCTGAAGGATCAGCCCGCCCAGGATCGGGCCGGACGCCGCCCCGATGGCCACTGCGGTGGTCTGGCTGCCGATGGCCTTGCCCCGTTCATGGGGCGGGAAGACCGCGACCACCATGGCGGTGCCCACCGACTGACCCATGGCGCTGCCGACCGACATCAGGACCCTGGCCGCGATCAGCAGGCCGAAGGTCGGGGCCAGCGCCACCGACAGCGAACCGAGACCGAACAGTGTCATACCAAGCAAATGCATGCGCCGCCGACCGACCATGTCGGCCACCCGTCCCATCGGCAACATCAACGAGCTGATGGTCAACGACTGGGCGATCACCACCCAGGCCACCGACCGAAGGCTGATGTCGAACTCGTCGGCGATCGACGGCAGGGCCACGAAGACCATGCTCATGGCCGACACGTTGGTGACGAAGGCGATCCCGATGGCGGCGAAGGCCGGCCACTTCCCCTCGAACCGGTCCTCGTCGGTCGTCGGGTCGATCTCGGTGGTCAAGGGTCGGTCAGCGGGCGTCGGTCAGCGAACGGCTGTCGTTCATGGCGTCGAGCTGATTCTGGATGGCCTTGGTCCACCGAGGGTGGGTGAGAATCCAGAACTCGTCGGATCCGATGGCCTCCAGCACCAGCCGGCCGACCTCGTCCGGATCCATGCCCTTCTCCAGCACCGCCTGGATGCTGCTGGCCACCTTGCCGGACGTCTTGCCGTCGCGCTTCGGTTTTGCCTGGCCGGGGCGGAATTCCACGGAGTGCCTGCTGATGTTGGTGTTGATCGGTCCGGGGCACAGGACCGAGGCGGTGATCGCACTGTTGCGGCCCCGGAGGTCTCTGGCCAGGGTTGCCATCAGGGCCACCACGCCGTGCTTGGCCACGTTGTAGGCCCCCATCATCGGACCGGCCATCAGTCCGGCCATCGAGGAGGTGGCGTTGATGTGACCCTCGCCCTGCTCCTCGATGAGGGGCAGGAACACGTTGACCCCGTAGATCGGGCCCCACAGGTCAACGTCGATGATCCACTTCCAGTCGTCGAGCTTCATCTTGTGGGTTGCGGTCGGGATACCGATCCCGGCGTTGTTGCACAAGACGTTGACCCCGCCGAAGGAGTCGACCGCCAGGTCGGCCAAGGCCTCGATCTGGTCGAGCTGGGAGACATCGCACGATCGGCCGACCACGTCGGCCCCTGCGTTGCGCAGCTCGTCTTGCACTGCGGCCAGCGCCGCGGTGTCGAGGTCGCCGATGACCAGCTTCATACCGGCCCCGGCGAAGGCCCGGGCCATGCCGAGGCCGATCCCGCTGGCGCCACCGGTGATCACGGCCACCCGATCCTGCAGTTCCTTCATGTTGGCTCCCTCATGGGCTGCTCGCCCGTTCGGCCGAACCGGACCGGACTCATCGGCCGAACCGGACCGGCGCCTCGTTGTAGGCGCCGACGTGGAGATCGGTGAGCCACACCGGCTCGGCGGCCCGTTCCAGGCGGGTCAGGATGTCGGTTTCGGCCAGGGCGGCGAATGCGGCCCGTAGCTCCCACTTGGCCAGGTTGGCCCCGAGGCAGAAATGGGCGCCGTGGCCGAAGCCGAGGTGTTCGTTTGGGGATCTCGAGATGTCGAAGTGGTATGGCCGATCGAAGACGCGAGGATCACGGTTCGCCGCGCCATACCAAAGACCGACATGGTCGCCGGCCTCGATCGTTTCGCCGTGGAGCTCGACATCGGCAGTGGCGGTTCTGGCGAATTGGATCACCGGCGTGGTCCACCGCACCACCTCGTCAACCGCCGTCTCGACCAGCCGTCCCGGTTCGTCCCGGAGCCGATCGACCTGATCCTGGTGGTCGACGAACGCCAGTATGCCCCTGCTCAGGGCGTTGCGGGTGGTCTCGTTGCCGGCTGCGATGAGCAGCTTGAGGTAGCCGTGGAGCTGCTGGTCGGTGAGGGGCCGACCGTCGAGCTCGGCTTGCACCACCACGGTCGCCAGGTCGTCGGTCGGGGTCGACCGCTTGGTCTCGATCAACCGGTCGACGTAGTCGTGGAACTCACGGTGCAGGCGCTTGCGCATCGACCGCCGGTCCTCACCGGGCCGGGCGAACCGCATCGAGTCGACGTCGAACAGGGCGTCGGTCCAGCGGTGGATCTCGGCCCAGTCGCCGGGATCGAGGCCGAGCATGGAGCCGATGGTCATCAGCGGCAGGGCCACCGAGTACTCGTGCACCAGGTCGACGGTCTCCCCCGCCTGCAATCGCTGCCGGAACTCGGCGGTCAGAAGCCGGGCGTTGGCTGCCAGCTCGCTCTCCATGGCCCGGCACCGGGCCGGGGTGAAGTGTCGGGCGGTGAGCAGCCGAAACTCGGTGTGCTTCGGGGCATCGAAGAACACCATGTCCTCGGGCTCATCGATGTCCCAGCCGTACAACTCGGCCCTTCTCCGCCGGCCTGCGGCATAGCGGGCGTCGATGTCGAGGCTCTTGAGCCGAAGCCGGCCACCGCCGTTCACGAAGCGGCGGGCGTCCGAGCCGATCGCCTTCACGTCGGCGTGACGGGTGACGGCCCAGAACGGTGCGATGCCCGGCCGGTCGTACCAGTAGCAGGGGGCGGTCTCCCGCAACAGGTCCCACTGGGCCCAGGGGTAACCGGCGGCTTCGTAGTCGGCGATGGTGTGGATGTCGATGGCATCGAGTTCGAGGCCGTCGACGGTCGAGGCTCTGAGATCTGCGCCCAATGGATACTCCTCGGGAAGCGGGCGGACCGAGCCCCCGCCGATCGATCGGGCGACGCGGACCGCTCTTGTCGGCGAGGCTAGCCCGCTTCGGTCACGGGGTAGAAGTTGGTGGCGGGCCTGGGCGGCATCGTCCTCGGCCTCGACATCGGCGTCGGGGCGTGGAACCGGACGGCCGGGGCAGTCGATCGGGTCTGGTCAACCCAGGCGGGGCCCGGGGCGGAAGCGGATCGGCAGTGCGGTCGGCCCGAAAATGAAGTTGGAGCCCATCCACTTCGCCTCGCCGTCCGATTCGAGCCCGGGCAGTCTGGTGAGCATCTCCTGCAACAAGGCCTCGATCTCGATCCTGGCCAGGTGGGCGCCAAGGCAGAAATGGGGGCCACCGCCCCCGAAGGCCACGTGAGGGTTCTTGCTCCTGGTCAGGTCCAGCCGATCGGGTTCGACCACGCAGTCCGGGTCGCGGTTGGCCGACCCGTAGTACATGACCACCTTGTCGCCGGCTGCGATCTCCCGCGAGCCGAGGCGTGTGTCCACCGTGGCGGTCCGGCGCATGTAGATGACCGGACTGACCCAGCGCAGCAGTTCTTCGATGGCCGGACCCAGCAGTGAACCGGCCCCGGCGGCCGACGCCGCCGATGGTGAACCGGCCCCGGCGGTCAGGGCGGCCAGCTGGTCCGGGTGCTGGAACAGGGCATGGAAGCCCCCGCCGACCAGATTCCTGGTGGTGTCGCCCCCGGCGTCGACCAACAGCAGGAACCAGAGGAAGAAGTCGATCTCGTCTATCGGTTGGTCGTCGATGAAGCCGTTGGCCAGCATCGACGCCAGGTCGTCGGCCGGAGCGGACCGCTTGGCGGCGTAGACCTGTTGTGCGTAGGCCAACATCTCGCCGAACGCCACACCCCGCTGCTCGGCGCTCACCACCTCCTCGCTGGAGTGCAGGGCCTCGGTGTGGCGGTAGAGGTCCCGGCCGTCTGCAAGCGGGATCCCCAGGACATCGGCGATCACGAAGCTCGGCATCTCGCCCGCCAGATCGGTGACCAGATCACAGGACCCCCGCTCCACCACCTCGTCGACGATCCCGGTGGCCAGCTCGGCGATCCGTGGCCGAAGCGCCGCGGCGGCCCGGGGGGTGAACTCACGGCTGACCAGTCGCCGCATCCTGGTGTGGACCGGTGGGTCGGTCATCAACATCATCACATGATCACCGAACGCCGAGCCGGTGCCGCCGGGCTCGGGATCGTGGAGCATGATCGTCGGTGAAGAAGAGAACGTCCGCGGGTCACGACCCACCGCTCGAACATCCTCGTAGCGGGTCACCGCCCAGAATCCGGGTCCGCCGGGCTCGGGATGGCGGTGGACCGGATCGTTGGCCCGGAGCCAGGCGAACTGATCGTGGGGTTGGCCGCCGGCGAAGTTGGCGACCGACAGCAGGTCGATATGGGGCTGGTCGGGGCTGCTCAACGGTGGCCTCCGGCTGCGGTGATCGTCTCGGTTGCCGGCGGGCGGGGCCAGACGATCGGGAACCGATCCGATGCCTCCAGCGGGTCGCCCTCGGCCAGCCCGATGGTGTCGCGGAACGGCTCGGGCGACGACCGGCGCCGGTGGTACCGGCAACCGTCGCAGGCGTAGCGCACCGATGCCGCCCGCCGCCTGGCCGACGTCGACACATTGCCGGCCGAGCCGTGCACGGTCGACCAGTGGTGGATGATCACGTCGCCAGGTTCGGCCTCGATGTACACCAGGTCGTGGTCGTCGGCCGAGATCGGTGGCAGATCGTCGAGGCCGTCGAAGTCGAGCCCGTCCCGTTCGGGGAAGGTGCCGCGCTCGGTCACGAAGTCGCTCGGTTTGAACGTCTGGTCCCATCGGTGGGAACCGAGCACGTAGCCCATCGGCCCGTTGTCGGCCGACACCCGATCAACCGGCACCCAACACACCGCAACGTCACCACCGTCGACCAGGAAGTAGGGCTCGTCCTGGTGGAACGGCGTCCGGATCCGGGAGCCGGCATCTTTCAGGAAGAGCTGGTCGGAGTAGAAATTCACCTTGGCGGTCCCGGTCAGGTCGGCCACGATCGCCGGGAGCGGGCCGTGCAGGTTGTGTCGCCGCATCCCCGGATGCCAGAAGGCGGCATCGGTTTCCACGATGCTGCGGCCGGCCAGCGCCCCGTCGGGCTCACCATCGATCGCCAGATCGGCGTCGGGCCGGGCCCGCCGCAGGCCGTTTGCCAGCGCCACCATATCGACCCGGATCCCGTCGGTGCTGGCCCCGGTGACCGACCGTTGGTCCATCGCCCTCTCGTTCCGCCGATCGAACACATCGTCGAGCTGGGCCTCCAGGTAGGCGACCCAGGGCTGGGGATAGACGCCCGCCAGCCGGACCACCCCGTCGCGCTCGAAGGCCATCCGTTCCTCGTCGGTCACCGCCCGTCGCGGTGATCCGTCGGCCGGTGGCGACGGGTCGGGGGAGGCGGTGGTCGCCCGGCTGTCGGGTTCCGGTGGGATCGGCTCCATGGTGTCCTTCCTTCGCTCGTCGGTCAGAGGGTTCCGCTCACCAGTTCCAGGCGGCCCCTGGCGATGTTGCAGGCCAGCACATCGCTGGCCCCTTCGGCCAGCCGGAGGCTACGGACCCGCCGATGGATCGATTCCAGGGGATGCCCGACGGTCAGGGCCTGCCCGCCGATGGTCTGTACGGCGGCGTCCACCACCTCACCGACGGTTTCGGTTGCCAGGTACTTGGCCATCATGATCTCGTTGATTGCCCGTTCACCTTGGGCCGCCCCGGCATCGACGATCCGGGCGGCGCGGTACACCGAGCTGCGGGCGGCGAAGGTCTTGATCCGCATCTGGCCGTAGCGCAGCCGGTGCCGTTCCGCGTCACCGAGCGGGCTGCCGCCGCGATGGGGTGCGGCGAGGTACCGCTCGACCTGTTCGACCACATTGGCGGCCAGGCCGAGACAGGTTGCAGCGATGGCCATACGAACGCCTCCGACCTGCGCCATGGCCCGGCCCATCCCCTTGCCCGGCGTGCCGACGACGTTGGTCACCGGGACCCGGACGTTGCGGAAGGCGAACGCGGCGTGATGGCTGCCGTCCAGCGATTCGAACCGCCTGGTGATCTCCACCCCTGCGGCGTCGGCGTCGATGACCACCATGGCCGGGCCCAGTCCATCGACCTCGATCAGGGTATTGACGAAATCGGCGTCCCCGCCGCCGGTCACATACGACTTCTCGCCGTTGACGATCAGGTTGCCGCCGTCGACGACGGCCCAGGTGTGGCGCTCGGCCTCGGCCGGTTCGGTGAACCCGAACGCACCCTGCTTCCTCCCCGCCAGCAGCGGTTCCAGGTACCGGGATCGCAGCGGTTCGTCGACCGAGGCCAGCAGTCCGGGGGCGGGGGCGAAGATGCCGGGCAGATGGATCACGTCGTGGCCGGCCAGCGCCTCGCGGACCACCACCAGCGCCAGCGCCCCGGCGCTCGGTGCGCCGTCGAGCGAGGTCAGCGTGAGCGGCCGGATCCCGGCTGCGGTCGACGCTTCGACGACCAGGGCGGTCAGTTCCCGACGATCGATGTCGGTGCGGTCTCGCAGCTCGGTCAGCGGTCCGGCGGCCAGGCCGATCGCCGCTCGCCGCAGTTCCACGAGCTCCGGAGGCAAGGATTCTGGCATCTCAGTGGGCGACCAGCGGGGTGCCCTTGGCGTCGTCCGCGGTCTCGATGACCGCATCGGTCAGCTGCTCGATCAGCTCGGCCCGCCGGGCGGGGTCGGATCGGCCGAGATGATGCAGCTCGTCCGGATCGCTTTCGAGATCGTAGAGCTGGTCCTCCCCGTTGTCGTGCCTGGTGTACTTGGAGGACCCGCTGACCAGCGTCCTGGTCCTGGCCACCGAGGCCCGGGACGCCGCCAAGGTGTGGGGCAGGTCGTCCTCGATGAGCAGGTGCCGGCGGACCGACGCCGTCGGATCGTCGAGAACCGGCACCAGGCTCGTGCCCTGCATGCCCTCATAGGGGGTGAGCCCGCCCAGCTCCAGCAGGGTCTGGGCCACGTCCACACTGCCGACCAGGCCCTGGCTGCGACCGGCGGCGCGGCGGGGATCGACGATCACCATCGGCACCTGCAACGTGCCCTTGAAGTGCATGCGGCCCTTCAACATGAGGCCGTGGTCGCCCATCATGTCGCCGTGGTCGGAGGTGAAGACCACGATCGTGTCCCTGGTCTGGTCCAGGCGGTCGATGGCGGCCATGATCCGGCCGATCCGGTCGTCGACCATCTCGATCATGCCGTAGGTGGCGGCGATGGCGGCCCGCACCAGGTCGTGGTCGCCGGCCACGCCGCATGGCATGACCCAGAATCGTTGCTGGGACGGGTGGATCCGGCTCAACCGCCGCAGGTACTCGGGGGCATCGGTCAGCGGATCGTCGATCGTGGCCGGCAGCGTCATGTCGGCCGGGTCGTGACGGTCGAACCACTCCCCCGGTGGGCACATCGGATGATGGGGGTCTGGGAACGATGCCCAGGCCAGCCACGGCTCGTCCGCCGCTGCCGCCTCCTCGATGAAGGCGATGGTCCGGTCGGCGACGAAGGCGGTGGAGTGGAGATCCGGGTCGTAGGGGGCCTGGTAGATCTGCCACCAGCTGTCGTTGCGGTGTTTGGCCGGCGAGTCACCGTCGTAGGGCACGACGAGATCCTCGTAGCGGCCACCTCGGTCGAGGGCCCAGTGGAGGTGATGGCCGGTGATCCGTGACCCGTGATCGATGGCCAATTCCACCTGATCGCGATGGGTGCCGAGCTCCGCGACGGCGGTGTCGCCAGGACCGAGTTCCGGCTCATGCCGTGCTGCAGATGGGACTTCCCGAACAGGCCGGTGCGATAGCCGGCGTCGCGGAACTGGCGGACGTGGGTGTTCGCCCCCCACTCCAGCGACCGATCGTTGAAGATGACCCCGTGGACCGACGGCATGCGGCCGGTCATGAGCGTCGACCGGTTCGGCATGCAGATCGGGTTGGACACCCAGGCGTTGTCGAACACGGTGCCCCTGGCGGCCAGCGCATCGAGGTTGGGGGTCCGCACCACCTCGTTCCCGCCGAAGCCGGCATGATCGGCCCGCTGTTGATCGGTGATCAGGAACAGGACGTTCGGACTGTTGCTGTGCTGGTCGTGCTGCTCACTCATCGACCCATCCTTCCATAGCCGGACGCCGGGTCGCCTCCCGGGCGGTCGACGAGGCAGACCAGTAGGGTCTGGCCGGTGACAGAGAAGAACTGGGCCGGGAACCACACCTTCGCCGCCGACCGGCTCCCCCGACCCGGACCTGTAGCGGTCGGCCCGTTGGCCGGAACCGGGCGGAAGCACTTAGCTGGGGTTCGTGGACAACACCGACCGATCCCAGGACCTGCTGGCCGACCATCCGACCGGACCACTGGTCGGCCTACGGATTCTCGACGTCACCCACGCCGCTGCCGGCCCCTTCGCCGCCATGCTGCTGGCCGATCTTGGAGCCGAGGTGATCAAGGTCGAGCCGAAGGCCGGCGAGTTCACCCGCTACAGCCGGCCTCACCTCGATGACGGCACCGGGCCATACGGCGGCCGGTTCGCGGCCCGGAACCGGAACAAGAAGGGCATCGCCCTCGATCTCACCGACGCGGCCGATCGGGCCACCTTCCTCGACCTGGTGGACGGCTCGGACGCATTGATCGAGAACATGCGGGCCGGGGTACTGGACCGACTGGGCGTTGGCTGGGATGTGGTCAGCGAACGCAATCCCCGACTGGTCTACGCCGCCATCCGAGGTTTCGGCGACCCCAGGACCGGACGGAGCCCCTATGCCGACTGGCCGGCGTTCGACATCATCGCCCAGGCGATGGGCGGGCTGGTGTCGATGACCGGAGCCGACGCCGAGCACCCGATGCGGGCCGGGCCGCTCATCGGCGACATCTTCCCTGCGACCCTGGCTGCGCTTGGTCTGGTGTCGGCCGTACTCCACGCCAAGGCCACCGGGGAGGGCCAATTCCTCGACGTGGCCATGGTCGATGCGGTGATGGCGATGTGCGCCACCTCCCAGAGCATGTGGGACTACCAGGGCAGACCGTATGAGCCGTCGGGGAACCGCAGCGCCGAGGCGGTGCCGTTCGATGTCTACGAGACCGCCGATGGGCACTGCGCCATCGCCGCCCCGGTGGACGGCCATTGGCAGACGCTGTGCAGGATCATGGACCGAACCGAACTGATCGACGACCCGCGGCTCGATACCACGATGAAGCGGGCCGAGCACCGTCACCTCGTCGACCGGGCGGTCGGGGACTGGGTTGGCCGCCGGACAACGGCCGAACTGATGGAACTGCTCGGTGGACGGGTCCCGGTTGGCCCGGTCATGGGACCCAGAGAATGGGCGGACGACCCCCACGTGGCCGGTCGCAACATGCTGATCGAGGTGCCCCACCCCCACCACCGGCCGACCGTCGAGCTCGGCCACCCGATCAAGCTGACCAGGACACCGGCCAACGTCTACCGCCGGCCGCCCGTGCTCGACGAGCACGGACCCGAGCTACGGGGCTGACCGACCGGGCTCGGGCTCGGGAACCCGCGGCCGGGCCTCACCGTTGCAGGACAACAAACAACTGCCACGGAATAGACTCGATCGCCAGGCAGGACCGACCCCCACGAAGGCCACGATGACCCCGACGATCGCCCAACTCCTGGCCGAGTACGACCAGGCCCTGTCCTACACCGACCAGCTGTGGACCGACCTCACCGCCGAGGAGCTGCGGTGGCGGCCCGATGAGAACGCCAGCGCCATCGGCTGGCACCTCGGCCACCAACCGGCGGTGGCCCACTACCTGGTCCGGAACCTGACCGCAGCCGAGCCCAGCCTCGATGCCGAGCTCGATGCGCTGATGGACTCGGCAACCGCAGAGCCGGATCGGGGCGACCTGCCGGACCGGGGCCGGCTGCAGGACTACCGGGCTGGGGTGGCCGAACGACTCCGCTTCCACATCGCCAACATCGACGCCGGCAAGGTCGGCGCACCGGCCCAGCTCCGGATCGTCGCGGTGACCCTGCTGGTGGCCACCATCAACCACGAGTACCAGCACGACAAGTGGATCGGGGAGGTCCGAACCGGAGCCCACGGCCGGGACCTCCCCGACCTGCCAACGTCTGAGCTGCTGCAGATGATCGACGGGTACAACGTGGTGGCCATCTGAGCACCGGTGCGGCGCTCGCCGGTGGCCGGTGTCGGCACCGCAGCCGGGGCTCGGCGCTTGGCGGCTCGCCGGCCGGGCGGCCTCACTACACTCGGGGTCATGAGCCACGAACAGCGCCTGGCCGATACCGGCATCGTCCTCCCCGACGGCTACCCACCGGCGGGCCTGTACGTCCCGGCGGTCCGCTCGGGGAATCTGCTCCATGTCGGAGGGCACGGGCCGGTTCGAAGCGACGGCACCAGGATCACCGGCAAGGTCGGGGGCGATGTCGACCTGGAGACCGGCCAGGAGGCGGCCCGGCTGACCGGGCTGCAGATGCTGCGGTCGATCAAGGCCGAGCTGGGGTCGTTGGACCGGGTGGCCCGGGTGGTCAAGGTGTTCGGCATGGTCAACTGTGCCCCGGGGTTCAATCAGACCCCGGCGGTCATCAACGGCTGCTCGCAGCTGTTCCACGACGTCTTCGGCGAGGCGGGGATTCACACCAGATCTGCTGTTGGCATGGCTGAGCTGCCGTTCGACATCTCGGTCGAGATCGAGGCCATCGTCGAGGTCACGCCGGACGGCTGACCACCGCCGATCGGCCCATCCCAGTTCGCGCCGAAAGAGCAGGTGACACTACGATCGGCACATGCCGGCCGGTTGGCGGCAGCAGTCGAAAGGAACGTCGTTATGGGTGAGGTCGTGATCGTGGAAGCCGGGCGTTCGCCGGTCGGCAAGCGCAACGGCTCGTTGGCCGGGGCCCATCCGGCCGACGTGTTGGGGCCGGTGATGATGGAGGTCGTCAAGCGGGCCGGGATCGCCTCCAGCGACGTCGACCAGGTGGTCGGCGGTTGCATCAACAAGGTCGGGGCTCAGGCCATGAACATCACCCGCACCGCCTGGTTGAGCCACGGCGGGGCCGAGGAGGTGGCGGCAACCACCATCGACGCCCAATGCGGTTCGTCCCAGCAGGCGGTGAACATGGCCCATGCGCTGATCGCCTCCGGTGCCGAGGACGTGGTGCTGGCCTGCGGCGTGGAGGCGATGAGCATCCTGCCGATCGGTTCCGACGCCGTTGCCGGGGCCAAGGCCGGCTTCGGCAAGCCGGTCAGCCGTAGCTACTTCGAGCACTACGAGTTCACCAGCCAGTTCGAGGGCTCGGAGCGGATCGCCGACGCCTACGGCATCTCCCGCAACGACACCGACGGCTTCGGTCTCCGGTCCCAGGAGCGGGCCGCCCAGGCCGTCGCCGAGGGTCGGTTCGAAACCCAGATCATCCCGATCGAGGCGCCGGTGCTCGACGCCGACGGCAACAAGACCGAAGACAAGATCACCGTCACCAAGGACGAGATCCCACGCGACACCAGCCTGGAACTCCTGGCCGGGCTGAAGCCGGTGGCCAGGGAGGACGGCGTCCACACTGCGGGATCGTCGTCCCAGATCGCCGACGGGGCCGCGGCAGTGCTGATGATGAGCGCAGCGAAGGCGGCCGAACTCGGCTGCACCCCCATGGCCCGGGTGTTGCAGACCGCACTGGTCGGCTGCGACCCCGTGCTGATGCTGGAGGGCCCGATCCCGGCCACCAGGCGTGTCCTGGAACGTCAGGGCCTGACCGTCGACGACATCGATGTCTTCGAGATAAACGAAGCCTTCGCCTCGGTGGTCTTGGCTTGGGAAAAGGAACTCGGCCCCGACATGGACCGGGTCAACCCCAATGGCGGTGCCATTTCCCTCGGCCACCCGTTGGGGGCCACCGGCTGCTTCCTGACTACCAAAGCCGTACACGAGCTGGTGCGAACCGGGGGCAGGTACGGCGTGGTGACCATGTGCTGTGGTGGCGGACTGGGTACGGGCACCCTCATCGAGAGGATCTGAGCCTCAGGCTCGGTTCGGGTCCCGAGGCTGAAACAGCACCGGGTCACCAACCGCAATCGTTCCCGAGGTCAGGATCCGGCAGACCGAGCCGGCTCGACGCCGCAATGCGATGCGGGCGCCGTCTCCGATGACGTCATCGAGCAGCTTGCAGGAAGGCTGCTCGCTGGTGCGATACGAATTGCGACGACTTCCATACTCAGGACCATACATCAACATCGTTGTAGATGCAGCTACCTTCATATTGAAGAAATCTCTCAGCAGATGGTTCGTTCTTTTGGGCCTTTACAGCTGGAACGGACATCACTAAGGTTCGCCTTGGCTTCCTTTGAATTTGGTTGGCTGCCGGCGTGCTAGGTGCCAGCAACTGCGGACTCTTTCGGTGGGGCCGAGCAGAAACCACCTCCATGGTCCGCCGATCTTGGAGAGACAACCCGTCGCCACAGCCTCGGAGCCCGATCGATCGCCGCCATCGTTCGGAACAGCTTCCGAGCGTATGCAACAACGAACCAGAGTAACGGTGCCGGGACGAATGCCGGGCGGTGAACTAGCGGACAGGCGAAGGAGCCGTTACGTTGACCGATGACAACGACCAGATGTGGTACCCGCAAGAGGACCCGGACGGACAACTGTCCCAGCTCGTCGCCCACCGCGACCAGCTCATCGTGGCCCTCCGGGAAACCGACGACCCGAACCTGAGGTCGGATCTGGCTTTTCAGCTCCGGGCGGTGACCGACCGCATCGAGGAGTTGACCTGGTCATTGGCCGACCAGCCTGAGCAACACAGCCAACCGGCCGAGCCCGAGCCGACGGCCGAACAGGCGAGCCCCGGCATCGAGGTCCAGCTCGGCGACCCGGATCTGTCGGCCGACGAGCAGGCCGTTCTGGATCGGCTCGACTTCGAGGACCCCGGGCCCGACGGCCTCGGGTTCGGCGATAACGGGCTCGACGATCACGACGTCGACGGCCCCCAGGTCGAGGGGCACGATCTCCAGGGCCACGAACTCCAGGAGCACGATCTCCAGGGGCACGATGCCCCTGGCTACGGCGACCCCCGGGCCGAGACCGACGGCCTGCTCGATCTCGAGTGGACCGGCGACGAGCAACACCCTCACGCCCGGACGACCTCCGAGCAGCCCGCCGGCAGCGTGGCGCCGCCCGAGCCCGCTCCCGCCGATCTGTGGCCGGCCGACCCCACTGCCGCCGAGCAGCCGTGGGGACAGGGGTGGGACGGGTCACCGGCGGGCCGGGAATGGCAGGATGGGTCACCGACCGAGACCAGGCAGATGGAACAGCCACCGGCCGACCCGGACTGGTCCGAGGAGCCACCCCTCGGACAACCATGGCCCAACCCTGCGCCGGTCGATGCGGTGAGCGATCAGCCGGGCGCCGGGGGCCGGGCCTGGCCGGAGCAGCATCGACCGGACCAGAGCTGGCACGAACCGGCACCTGGCCATGAGCCGGATGATGCGAGCCACCGGTCGCCGGACGCCGACCACCAGCCACTCCACGAACGAACCATGCAGCACCGTGACGTCGACAGCCGAGGCATCGACGAGTCCTCCGGCCCGGCGCCGCAGGCCGACGTGCCCGGCGACGAACGACACATCGACCGCTCGGACCAAGATCGGACCGGGCACGACCATTGGTACGAGCCGGCACCGGATCAGCAGGCGATCGTCGACCGTCCCTACGCCTGGCCGGACCCGGTTCAAGAGCCACCCCAGCAGCCCTTCACCTCGAACGGCCCCTCGATTGGTGGTCAGCCCCCCGCCTCCATGGCCGATCGACCGCTCGACGCGTCAGCAGACCCACCGCAGGATCCGCAGTTCGGTTCGCCCCAGGATCCGCAGTTCGGTTCGGTGGGGAGTGGCTACCGCCCCTCGATGATCTCACGGCCAATACCGGGGTCATCGGTGCCGAGACCGTACCGACCTCCGATCGAGGGTCGTCCCCGTCGGGCTGCGGCCAACGGGCCACGGCCCGACCGGGGCAGAGCCGACCGGGCGACGGCACCGCTGAACGAGCCCCAGGACGGCTCCCCTGTTCGCGATGGGTTCGTGAGACCCTCCGGCCCCGTCCTGGCGGTGGTCGGGATCAGCCTGGCACTGCTGGCGGGCGTTCTCTGGTTCGGGGATGCCGGTCGCTCAACCAGCACCGCCAACGAGGCCGTCGCACCGGCCGGCCCCGAGGTCGCCTCCGAGAGCGGTCCGGACGCCGAGGTTGTGGCCGGGGTGAATACAGCGATTCAGGATCTCGGCCTGCCCGGCGTGGTGGCCGATGTCCGGGACGGGGTCATCCACGTCGCCGGGCCGGTGCCGACCCAGGCCGACTACGACGCCGTGGCCGCCGCAGTGGGCGCCGCGGCCGCGACCTACCCGGTGGATCTCTCGGCTCTGGTGGTCATGGGTGACGAGGCGGGAACCGCCGAGGATGCCGCCCCGGTATCGACTGCAGATCGGCCGGAGGCCCTCCAGAACGAACTGGATCGCATCCTGGCCGCCACGCCGCTGATCTTCAACCCGGGAGAGGCGGCGCTGACCGAACTCCATCAGCGGATCCTCAACAACGCGGTGATCTCACTCCAGGCCTACCCGGGTTTCAACCTGACGGTCGCCGGCTACACCGACGACACCGGTGACGACGCCCAGAACCGCCAGTTGTCCCTGAGTCGGGCCGAGAACGTTCGGGCCTATCTCGTCGCCCAGGGCCTGCCAGAAGGGGCGTTCCAGGTCGAAGCCAGGGGTGAGGACACCTCGAGTGGTTCGGCCGGCCTGGCCGGACTCGAACGCCGAGTGGAGTTCGAGGTGACCGGTGCCGGTGCGCTGCCGGCCGGAAACCAGGACGCCATCAGGGTGGCCATCGTCGCCCCCAGCGCCAGCAACGATCTCGCCTTCACCCAGAGCATGGTCGATGCCGTGAACCTCATCGCCTCGGAACGTCCGATCGAACTGGCGGTGACCGACAACACCTTCGTCCCCGAGGAGGCCGCCGCTGCGGTGCGAGGCTACGCCGAGCAAGGCTTCAACCTGGTCATCGCCCACGGCTCGCAGTTCGGAGCGGCGCTGCTCGACATCGCCCCCCAATTTCCCGCCACCACATTCGCCTGGGGAACCGCCAGCGACACCTTCGGGCTGCCGAACGTCTATGCCTATGACGCCGCGGCCCAGGAGGGTGGCTACGTCCTGGGGGCCCTGGCCTCCGGGCTCAGCAACAGTAAGGTCGTCGGTGTGGTGGGGCCGATCGAGGTCGGCGACGCGGCCCAGTACGTGAACGGCTTCGATGCCGGTGCCAAGGCCGAGAACCCGTCCACCAATGTGCTGGTGAGCTACATCGGCTCGTTCTCCGACATCGGCCTGGCGTCCGAAGCAGCCAAGGCCCACCAGAGCGGCGGGGCTGATGTCATGACCGGTTCGGCCCAGATGGTGGTCGGAGCCATCGCCGCCGCCGAACAGCAGGGAACGCTGTGGTTCGGCACGCAGGCCAACCAGGCCCCACTGGCTCCCAGCATCGTCGTTGCGTCCCAGGTCTACCACTGGGAGGTCGCCATCCGACCGATCATCGCCGACATCGAAGCGGGGACCATCGCCGGCAAGTCCTACACCGCCAACCTGGCCAACGGCGGCCTCGTCATCGAATACAACCCCGAGTACCCACTGGCCCCCGAGGCCCGGCAACGGGCAGACGAGCTCAGCGCCGCCATCGCCAACGGTTCCATCACCCCGCCGCAATAGGTCGCGAGGCCGAAGGTCGGGAGCCGGCGGCCGGGGCGGCGGGGGTTCCAGGCACCGGCGATGGGCTGGGGCTTTCTCCCTCCGACCATGGACACAGAGACCGGGAAGCCGTATCGTGATGTGCACGAGGTTGGAGCGGTACGCCCGTGCGGCGGGGTAGGGCACAGCAATGTGTCAACCCTTTGGGCGAACCGCTCCAACCTCATCCAGCTGGTCAGGCGCTCGCCGTCGCCGTACGGCAGATCCAGCGAACGTCCTGACTTCTGCCTGCAAGTCAACAACGCCGACCAGGCGCTGTCCACCCTGATGCGCAGTAATGTGGAGTAGCGCCGTCACCTCTCGACCACGGTCGACCGGATGACGACGTCGGTTCGGTCCAGCCGTTCGATACCCGCCGGCTCGCGGCCTCGATCCTCAGGGGTGATCCGAGTGGCGCTCGAGGGCATCGAAGATCGCCTGTTCGGTCTCGGCCAGTCCCTCCTGAGCGGTGTCAACGCTGGTCGGGACCCAGTTCTGATCCACCGGCTGAGCACCGGCCCGTCGGCCGACACCGACCACCCAGGTCGTCGAAGGCCTGGCCACGATCCGGAACGGCACCTTCGGGTCGAACCAGTGGGCCGACACCAACGTCGGCCCGGTGAAGGTCACTTCGCGGTGCCACCGGCCTCGGCGGAACACAACCTGACCATCGCCTTCTTCGTCGTGGAGGTGGACCCACATCGGGCCCCGCCAGAATGGTGGTAGTGCCACCGAGCCCGAGCCGTGGCCCGATCGCAATTCGAGGACGGTGAGGCGGCCCTCGGCGCCGAGTGTGTGATCAAGCGCGATCGGCAGGACCGGGTCGTGCGGCTGGC
The DNA here is from genome assembly GCA_947259095.1 of uncultured Acidimicrobiaceae bacterium. GTDB lineage: Bacteria > Actinomycetota > Acidimicrobiia > Acidimicrobiales > SZUA-35 > JAHELU01. Next base: position 100,491 of record CAMYLA010000009.1, read on the forward strand.
CGACGTCGGTCTCGAACCGGCGCAAGGTGTCGCGGCCGACCTCGATCTCGGTCCGGTGGAAGAGACGCTCGGCCGTTGCCATGAGGGAAAGCCCCCTGGCCCGCCGCAGACGGGCGAACCGGGTTCGCTCCACGATGTCGATCCCCTCCGGCTCCAGGGGCCACCGCTTGGGGATGGGCCGCTCCGAAGGTGGTCGATCGGAGTGCCTCATGTAACTCGACACCGCCTGGGGGGCGGCGGCTGCGAGATCGAGGGCCTCGGGAGCACCGGCCGAGAGCTTCGACGCCAGGTTGGAGCTGAACAAGTCCATGAACGGACCATCGGCGGTACTCCGGCTGAACATGGAGATGGCGTCGACGATCGATGCGCCGGGAATGGTCCTCGGAAGTTCTCCATAACCAAAGTCGGCCCAACCCGGCTCGGAGAGGTGTATCACGACCGGCGAGTCGGCGATCGATGCACCGACGGTCACGAACAAGCCGTTCGGCCCGACGTCGAAATCGGCCTCGAGGCGGGCCACCCCCCACTCCCCCTCCAACGACACCTCGGTGGCTGGGCTCCGGAGCCACAGCCACACCGGCCGTGAACGTCCGGGGAAGACCTTGCTCCAGACCCGCCCGGGATCGAGTCCCTGCGGTGTGCTCATCCCCCAGAGCAGACCTTCGAGGGTCTGTTCGCCCTTGAGCGCCTCGTCGAGGTCTGCCATTTCGATCGAAATGGCTCTGGTCCCCCGCTCCCAGTTCGAGAGCGCGCTGGGACGAACGTTGAGCCGCTCGGCCACCTCTTGCTGGGTCAGACCCAAGACTTCGGTTCGCCACCAACGAAGGACGTCGCCGGTCGAACGCCACGGAACCATTGTGTCCAACATAGTCGCTCGGACCGGGCCGTACCCTGCCTACGGCTCGGAGTGGCCAAAGATTATGGACCGTGACCGGGTCGCCGCTCAGCTTGCGAAGACCCGGACCCGACGCCCGACATCGTCCAGGAGGTCACGCAGGGCGTCGAAGTCCTGGTGGCGGGCTCGCAGCCAGGCGTTGGCCATGTACCCGGCCTCGACCGGCTGGGTCGCGGTGCCGACGGAGGGGAGATGAAAATCGATGATGTTTCCGCCATAGTCGTGGCGAACGCCGTCGAGGCCCTCGTAGTGGGTGATGTGGCCGTCCTGGTTCGGCCGCATGGCGATCATCCCGGCGCTGAACCGGCGAGAGGCCCGGCGATCGGTGTGGCCGTTGACCAGGAGTTGAGCCCACTCGCGGTACATGTCGAGATCGTTGCCCGCCGAGTAGAGATCCCACATCGACACCCCGGGCGGCCGGCAACCGATCTCGGAGAACTTCAGACCTCTCGGCCCGAAGAACCACTCCATATGGGTGGCGGAGGTGCCGATGTCGAGCGCGGCCAGCACCCGGCGGCCCATCTCCTTGACCTCGTCGTATCGGTCGGCCTCGGCCTGATTGGTCGTGATGATCTGGGGCGAGATCCAACGGGTGCGCATCGCCTCCAGAACCCCCGGGTAGTAGTGGGAGACGAACTCGTGCCGCACCTCACCGCCGGCGGTGAGGGTGTCCCAGAAACCTTCGTGACCTTCGATGAACTCCTCGATGGCCACCGATCGGCCCCCCTCGACCCCGGCCTGGCGGAGGGCCTCGTCGAGTTGCCCCCGATCGTCGACCCGGTGGGTTCCCGATGCCCCCGCACCGTCTCGAGGTTTGACGATCAACGGGTAGCCGATCCGGTCGGCGAAGGTCGCCGCCTCGTCCATCGAGGAGGCGCCGGTCGATTGGGCGGTGGGAATCCCGGCCTCGGCCAACACCTCCTTCATCGCCGGTTTGTCCCGGCACAGCCAGGCGGTCCTGGCCGAGGTACCGGGAATGGTGCACTGTTCCCGGACGTGGGCTGCGGCCATGATGTGGGCCTCGACGGTCACCTCCAGCCGGTCGACCCACTCCCGGGCCTGGACCCGGCGAACCGCATCGAGTAGCGCAGCTTCGTCGACCACCGAGCCGATCTGCTCATAGCCGGAAAGCCGGCCCTTCAGATCGTCGTCGAGGGCGTCGACGTGGCTCTCACCGATGCCGGTCACCCGGGCCCCGACCTCGACAAGAGCCCGGACGAACTCACGCTGGTTCCTGGGAAACGATGGTTCGACGAACAGTACGTGCATGTCCACGCCTCCAGCATGCGTTCTGGGAGATCCGCCGGTCGGCACCGGAGCGGTGTGCAACGCAGGATGGCTGCGAAGCTAGCAGTTCTCGCCCCTGCCGACGAGTGCTCCTATCATGCAGCCATGTCGTTCCCGGCCAGCGGTCCTCGTCCGCGATGACTTCGGTCGTGCTGGCGGCACCGTACGGCCTCGACAGCACGATGCGGTTCGTCTCCGCTGCGGCCTCGCTTCCCGGTGTCGATCTTGGCGTGATCTCCCACGAGCCGGCCGAGGCCTTCCTGGCCCGGCTCGATGCCGACCAGCGCAGCCGGGTGAAGAGTTTCGCCCAGGTTGGCAATGTCATCGATCCCGATCAGTTGGAGGTCGGGGTCCGCCGCGTTGTCGACGGTCTCGGCGGCAGGGTCGACGCCCTCGACGGCATTCTCGAACCGCTGCAGGAATCCCTGGCCGAGGTCCGCCAGCGGCTCGGCATCCGGGGGATGGACCGGGCCGAGGCTCGACGATTCCGGGACAAGGCCCATATGAAGGAGACGCTCCGGGCCGCCGGGTTGCCCTGTGCCAGACACTGCCTGGCCCGGAACGAAGCGGAGGCCATGGCCTTCGCCGACCAGGTCCTGCCGATCGTGGCCAAGCCACCGGCCGGTGCCGGCGCCATCGACACCTTCCGCATCGATGAGCGACATCAGCTCGAGGGCTGGTGTCGAGCCACTCCCCCGACCGCGGATCGGCCGCTCCTGCTCGAGGAGTTCATCGAGGGTGACGAGTTCTCCTTCGACTCGGTGACCGTGGGCGGCGAGCACCGATTCCACTCCATCTCCAGGTACGCCCCGACACCGCTGCAGGTGATGCGGACACCGTGGATCCAGTGGACGGTCCTGCTCCCCAGAGACATCGACGGACCGGAGTTCGCAGACATCGGCGAGGCCGGACCGGCAGCGCTGCGAGCACTCGGCATGGTCACCGGCATCTCCCATATGGAGTGGTTCCGGCGGGCCGATGGGTCGATCGCCATCTCGGAGGTTGCGGCCCGGCCACCGGGCGCCCAGATCACCAGCCTGATCTCCTACGCCCACGACCACGACTTCTACCGGGCCTGGGCCCAGCTGGCAGCGTTCGGCACCTTCGATCGCCCGACCCGACGTTACGCCGCCGGTGCCGCCTACCTGCGGGGTCAGGGCGAGGGCCGGGTGCTGGCGGTGGCGGGCATCGACGAGATCCGCGACGAGCTCGGCCCACTCGTGGTGGAGTCCAGGTTGCCGCAGCCCGGCCAGGCCAAGGCCTCGGGCTATGAGGGTGAGGGTTACGTCATCCTTCGCCACCCCGAAACGGAGGTGGTGGCCGACGGCCTGGAGCGGCTGGTGTCGCGCCTGGCCGTTCACCTCGACGGTGCCGGCCCTGACGGGGACCGGGGTGCGAGCCGGTGAGAGTGTTGATGTTGTCGCCCGGCTTTCCGGCCGACATGCCGTTCTTCACCCGGGCGCTGGCCCGGCAGGGGGCGGAGGTGATCGGCGTCGGCGACCAGCCGCAGTCCGAGCTCGCCGGTGAGGTGGCGGAAGCCCTCGCCGCCTATCTGCACCTGCCGGAGCTGTGGAACGAGGACCGGACCATCGATGAGACGGCGGGCTGGCTGGAGCAGCGGGGCCTGCACGTCGACCGGGTCGAGTGCCTCTGGGAGCCGGGGGTGGTCCTGGCGGCCAAACTCCGAGCCCGCCTTGGCCTGCCGGGGCTGTCGGTGGAACAGGCCGTTGCCTTCCGGGACAAGGAGACGATGAAACAGGTGCTGGACCGGGCCGGCATCCGGACCCCCCATCACTACCGGGCCGCCACCAGGGTCGAGGTGTGGTCTGCAGCCGAACGGGTCGGGTACCCGCTGGTGGTCAAGCCGATCGATGGTGCCGGTTCGGCCGACACCCACACCGCAGCCGGGCCGGACGAGCTGGACCGGGTGCTGTCGGCGGTGCAACATGTTGCCCAGGTGTCGGTCGAGGAGTACATAGACGGCGAGGAGTACACCTACGACACCGTTTGCGCCGATGGGCGGGTCTTGTTCGAGAACGTGTGCTGGTACCGGCCGAAACCGCTGGTGACCAGGCTCAACCCCTGGATCAGCCAGACCGCGATCTGCCTGGCCGACCTCGGGACCGAGGAGATCTCGGTCGGCGTCGACCTGGGCCGGCGGGTGCTCAACGCACTGGGGTTCGAGACCGGCTTCACCCACATGGAGTGGTTCCGAAACGCGGCCGGCGAGGCCGTGTTCGGCGAGATCGGCGCCCGATCGCCGGGCGGGCGACTCCCCCACGGCATGAACTTCACCGCCGACATCGACGTGTTCGACGCCTGGGCCGAGGCGGTCTGCCACCGGCGACTGTCGCAGGACACCGCCAAGCGCTACAACGCAGCGTTGATCTTCAAGCGGGCCGAGGGCGAAGGCGATCGGATCTCCCGGGTCGACGGGCTCGAGCCGCTGCTGGCCCGGTACGGTCCGTTCCTTCCCGTCATCGACCTGGTCCCCGTCGGTCAGCCACGCCGTGATTGGCGGCAAGTGGTCACCGGTGACGGCTGGCTGGTCGCTCGCCACCCCGATCTGGCCACCACGATCCACATCGCCGACCGCATCGCGGCCGAGGTTCGCATGGTGGCGGAGTGAGCGGGCAATCGTCTACCGGGTATCGGTCACGGTGAGCACCGTCAACCCGCCGATCGTGCTGCTCGGCCCCCAGCGTCGGCAACAGACGGTGGCCAAGGCCATCGCCGACCTCGGGCTGAGCGGACCGCTGGCCACGATCACTGCGGGCTGGGAGGAGCGGGAGCGGGAGGACGCCGAGTTGTCCCTGGACCTGGGGGGCAGGACCCGGAACCTCGGTCTGTTTCCCCGAGCCGAGGAGGTGTTCGCCGAGGACCCGGCGGTCCAGACCGCGGTTGCCGACCTCCAGGACCAGCGGCGACGGCTGCGAGACCTCTACCGGCTTCGGCTGGGACCGCAACTCCAGGTCTGTCGAACGTTGCTGCGCCGAACCGATCCGGCCCGGCCCGACGATCTGCACGGCCCCGAGATCGACAGCGCCATCGAGGCGGTCCGAGCCCTGGACCGGCATCACCACGACCGGGTGGCCGAGCTGGAAGCGGCGTCCAGCCGACGGCTGGCGGAGGCCGAACGACCGTCGCTTTGCCGACATCGAGCCGAGCTGGCGGCCATCCTGGCCGACGCCGAAGGGCTGCTGGTGGCGGGGGGCAACGTCGCCACGCTGCTCACGCTCCTGCGGCTGTTCGACATCCCGTCGCTGGCCGCAGGCAAACCGGTGGTGGCCTGGTCGGGTGGTGCCATGGTGGTTTGCGAGCGGGTGGTCCTGTTCCACGACAGCCCGCCCCAGGGCGGGGGCGATGCCGAGCTCTACGGCCCGGGGCTGGGTCTGGCCCGGGGAGTGATCCCGCTCCCCCACGCCAGGCACCGGCTGCAACTCAACGATCCCCACCGGGTGGCGCTGTTCGCCAGACGGTTCGCCCCCGACCTCTGCGTCGCCCTCGACTACGGCGGACACATCGACGAGGCCCGACCGGACGCCGGCGCCGACAACGAGCGGGGCCCAGGCGGGGAATCGCCGGTCCGGGGGGTCGGTTGGCGCCCGGCCGGCGCCGCCTCGATCCTGGCCGTCGACGGTCGGATCGTCGGCCCATCATCGCTGGAGACCAGACTCGGGCCGCCGGGTCGGCCCGGGCCGGCCCCGGTCGCAGGACGGTCCGAGGCCGGCAGGGCCCCGGCCGCCCGGGACCCGACGATGGTCATCGACCGGCTCCGGGAGGCGGCGCAGCATGGAGACGGTGCGGTCGATGCCGCCATTGCCTCGATGGAGGTACCGGTCGTCGGTGACGGCTGGGCGCTGCTCATCTACCGGGGACCGGCCGAGGTGGTCAGATTCCAGCATTGGCTGTCGGGACTCCCCTCAGCCCCGCCATTCGAACGACTCCCGGGTACCGACCTGTGGACGTTGGAGATCCAGATCCAGGACCGGGCCAGGATCGAGTACAAACTGGAAGTCGTTCGTGGACCCCATCGCGAACTGATCCGGGACCCGCTCAATCCAGCGGTGGCCAACGACCCGTTCGGGGGGAACTCGGTGGTGCAGGCCATCGGCTACACCACACCACCGTGGACCATGGAGCAGGACAGCACCCGCCGGGGCACCATCCACCGTGCGGCGCTGGCCAGCACTGCATACGGCGAGACGCGTCCCTACTCGCTCTACCTCCCTGCCCGGTTCCGGACCACCCGGCGTTATCCGTTGCTGATCGTCCACGACGGGCTCGACTACCTGCACTACGCCAACCTCGTCCCGGTTCTGGACAACCTCATCCATCGGCTGGAGATCCCGCCGCTGGTGGCGGCACTCATCCCCTCGAACGACCGGACGACCGAGTACGTGGCCGACGAGCGCCATGCCCGTTTCATCGTCGAAGATCTCCTCCCCGGCCTCGAGCGGGAGTTGCCGCTGCTCGACGATCCAGCTGACCGTGCCCTGGTGGGAGCCAGCCTTGGCGCGGTGGCGGCGCTCCACACCGCCTGGTCGAACCCCGGCAGCTTCGGCAAACTGTTGCTGCAATCGGGCTCCTTCGCCTTCACCGACATCGGCGACCACGACCTGGGGCCGATCTTCGATCCGGTCGTGGCGTTCGTGAACCGGTTCCGCACCGATCCGGGGCGTCCGGCCGATCGGATCTTCCTCTCGGCCGGCATCTACGAATCGCTGATCTACTTCAACCGATCCCTGTTGCCGGTGTTCCAATCGACCGGGGCCGAGGTTCGCCTCGTGGAGGCCCAGGATGGCCACAATTGGCAGAACTGGCGGGACCAGCTCCGCGAGGGCCTGACCTGGTTGTTCCCCGGGCCACTGGCGATGGACTACGAGTAGCCTTGGCCGCCATGGGTACACCTGTGACGAGAAGGATCGGCCTCTCCCTCGGGGCCGACATCTGCTGGCCGAAGTGTTTCGAGGACCTCGTCGCCCGCTGGGACCCGACCCTGGAGATCGGTGACGAGACGGTCAGGTTCGAGGTGGAGCGGGTCACCATCGAACCGTTCGACCTCCGCCAGCCGGTGGCCTACGACGTGGTGATCGACCGCTTGACCCACTGGCACGCCAACACCCGGGAGTGGATCAAGAAGGCGATCCTGCTCGACGACCTCTACGTGTTCAACAATCCCTGGTCGGTGCAGTCGATGGAGAAGCAGACGACCTACTGCGCCATGATGCGCCTCGGGCTGCCCATCCCCGAGACGTGGATGGTGCCGCCCAAGGAATACGACTCGGTGCCGGACCTGGAGCCGACGTTGCAGCGCTACGCCAACCTGTTCGACCTCGAGCCGATCGGCGACGGGATCGGCTACCCGCTGTTCATGAAGCCATACGACGGCGGCGGCTGGGTCGGGGTTTCCAAGGTGGACAGCGCAGGCGAGCTCCGGGCCGCGTACGAGACCAGCGGAAAGTTCCTGATGCACCTGCAGCAAGGGGTGGCCCCCTACGAGGACTTCGTCCGCTGCGTCGGGGTCGGGCCCCAGCTGCGGGTGGTCTCCTACGACCCGGATGCACCCCTTCACGGCCGCTACACCAACCGGTTCGATCATCTGCCGGACGACGACATGGCCCGGCTGCGGGCCACCACGCTGACGATCAACACCTTCTTCGGGTGGGACTTCAACTCCTGTGAGTGCCTCGGCCAGGGCGGCACCTGGTACCCGATCGACTTCGCCAACCCCTGCCCCGACTCCCAGATCACCTCGCTCAACCGGCACTTCCCCTGGTTGGTGCTGGCCAAGCTCCGGTGGTCGATGTTCTGCGCCGCCACCGGCCGCCCGTTCCGCAAGAACCTCGACTGGCAGCCGTTTCTCGACATCGCAGACACCGACGCCGACCAGGCCGACAAGCTGGCGGCCTACGGTCGGCTGGCCGAGGAACACTTCGAGACCGAGGCCTTCGAGCGGTTCTGCCGTGACCATCTGGAACCGCTGGAGGAGGTCGCCTTCGAGTACTTCGCAAGCGACGACGCCAAGGCCGCAGTCAGGCAGAAGGTCACCGCCATGTACCCTCCCCATGAGGTGGATGAGTTCACCGAACGCTTCTGGGCGTCGATCCAACAGTGGCGCAACGAAGAGTCCCCGGTGGCCAACCGATGACCCCGCCGACCGGCACCACGGCAGAACGGCGCCAATGAGCACAACGGCAGAACGGCGCCGATGAGCACCGCGACGGAACGGCGCCAATGAGCAAGTTCTCGCAACGATGGTGGTCGCCACGGGTGGGCCGCGAGGTGAACGTGGTTCGCTGGGGCGAGATCGGTCGACCGGTGCTGCTGTTCCCGACCGCGGCCGGCGACGCCGAGGAGGTGGAGCGGATGCTGATGATCGAGGCGTTGTCGCCGCTGCTGGAGGCGGGCCGGCTCAAGCTCTACTCGGTCGATTCTGTTCCCGGCCAGATGTGGTTGAACGAGAGCAACCAACAGCCGGCCGCCACCGCCATCCAGGCCGGCTTCGACCGCTTCATCGTCGACGAGTTGATCCCGGCCATACACACCGACTGCGGCGGCCCGGCCGACATCGTGGCCGCAGGGGCGTCGATCGGGGCCTTCAACGCCTTGGCTGCGATCTGTCGCCACCCGGAACTGATCTCCGCTGCGATCTGCATGTCGGGAACCTACGACCTGTCGGACTTCCTCGAAGGTGACGTTGACGAGAACTGGTACCTGGCCTCACCGCTGCACTTCGTGCCGAACCTTCCCGAAGGCCACAGGAACCTGGACGATCTGCGGCGGCGGTTCGTGCTGCTGGCGCACGGAACCGGCCGTTGGGAGAGCCCGGAGCAGTCGTGGCGGGTGGCCGAGTGCCTGGGGGCCAGGGCCGTTCCCAATCGGGTCGACGAGTGGGGCCCGGAGTGGGACCACGACTGGCCGACCTGGCGTCGGATGTTACCCCAGTACCTCGACGAGCTGCTCCCGACCTGAGCTGAGCCGGCAACGGCGGGCGGCGTTGCCATGCCTGGTCCCGGGCCTCAGCGGGCGACGGTCTCCTCGATCAAGAAGTCCACCACGAGCTTCAAGGCCTCATCGGCCTCCGCCCCTTCGGTCATCGCCTTCTCGTACACCGCGAGTTGCCGGTGGGCGCTGGTGCCGGTCTCGACGATCGACCGGGCGCCACGCAACTCGTCGAGGCATCGCAGCTGACGGGCGCCGGGCGCCAGCAGTTCGATCAGCTCGTCGAGCAGGTCGTTGAAGGGCACGATGGTCCCGAGCCCAAAATCGATGAGCCCGGCATCGGTGCCGTAGCGCTGGGCCCGCCAACGATTCTCCTGCACCAGCATGTTCGAATAGTGGCGCCACCGCTGGTTTGTGCGCTTCAGATCCCACAGCATCCACAGCACGCTCTGGAACAGCGCAGCCAGGGTTGCACCGTGGGCGGCGGTGGTGCAGACGTCGGCGATCCGCATCTCCAGGGTCGGGAACCGGCACGACGGTCGCAGGTCCCACCACAGCTTGCTGCCGTCCTCGAGCACCCCGGCCCTGGACAGCACGTCGACATGCCGCTGGTACTCGGCCCACGATGCGAAGTTCTCCGGCAAACCGGTCCGGGGCATCTCGTCGAACACCGACAACCGGTACGACTTGAGCCCGGTGTGGTTGCCGTGCCAGAACGGCGACGAGGTCGACAGGGCCAAGATGTGGGGCAGGAAGTAGCTGGCCTGGTTCATCAGATCGACCCGCAGTTCGTCATCGTCGATCCCGACGTGGACGTGCATGCCGCAGATGAGCAGCCGTCTGGCCACCGCCTGATGATCGCGGGCCAGGGTCTCGTAGCGTTCCTTGCGGGTCGGCAGCTGGCTCAGCCACTGGGCGATGGGGTGGGTCGAAGCGGCGATGATCGCATAGCCGAATTCGCCGGCGACGTCGGCCAGGGCGGCCCGCAGTTCGAGAATCTCGGTGGCCGCCTCCGCCACCGACGCACACTTGGTGGTGCCGATCTCGAGCTGCGACTGGAGAAACTCGGTCGTCATCCGACCATCGGTTGCGGCCTCGCCCCGCTCCAACAACTCCTCCGGCGGCTCGATCACCAGATCCCGGGTTGCCCGGTCCACCAGGAGGTATTCCTCTTCGATCCCGATGGTGAACGACGGTGTCGTGGCCATGCGTGCCTCCCGAACTCAGGGTGTCGCGACGTTAGCATCCGGTCCGCAACCCCAGCCATCCCTCCCCGACCCCGACCCCTCGCCGACGGTCGAATGGAGCCGACCGGCCGAGTGGGGTAGAACATATGGTGCAAGCAGCGACCGAAACCAGGATGTCGAGGGGGATGTATGGCTGTCGAGAAGTTCGCCGTCGAGGCGAGTCACATCATGATGTTCGCCAGGGCCGTCGGCGATCCGAATCCGCTGTACCACGACGAGGACTACGCAAAGGGCACCGAGGCCGGTGGCATCATCGCCCCGCCGACCTTCGCCCAGGCCAGCGCCCAGTTCGATCCCGAGTACCGGCTCCGACCGAAGGTCGGTGAACCGTGGATGGGATCGGGCAAGGAGGCCACCGGCATCAAGCCGAAAGAACCAGGCCAATCGGGCGACGACGCCCCGGTGGGGATGGGGGCTCGGGGTCTGCATGCCGAGCAGCATTTTGAGTACCACCGCCCGATGCGGCCCGGTGATGTGCTGACCGCAACGGTCAAGCCGGGCGAGAGCTGGGAGAAGCAGTCGAAGAGGGCGGGCACCTTGAAGTTCTCGGAGACGATCACCGAGTATCGCGATCAGCATGGCGAGTTGGTCGTCACCGCCCGAGGCGTCGGCGTGACCACCGAGAAGGCCGTCGAGGGCTGAGGGGAGACACAGGATGGCACTGAGCGCAGCAACGATCAAGGTCGGCGACACCCACTCCGAGGTGCTGGTGGAAGACCTGAAACGCACCCAACTGGTCCAGTACGCCGGAGCATCCGGCGACTACAACCCGGTCCACACAGACGAGAAGTTCGTGACCGAGATCGCCGGTTATCCGACCGTGTTCGCCCACGGCATGTTGACCATGGGGATGACCGGGACCCTCCTCACCAACTACGTCGGGGACGCCAGGCTGACCAAGTACGGGGTTCGATTCGTCAACCAGGTCTGGCCCGGCGACACGCTCACCGGCACCGCCGAGGTGACGGCGGTCCGGGAGCAAGACGGTGAGCACCTGGTCGACCTGTCGATCACCACGGTGAACCAGGACGACGTCGCGGTGCTCACCGGCACGGCCACCGCCCGCATCGACCCGTAGCAGCGGCGCCGATCAGGACAGGTCGCCGGTCGGCGGCCTCAGCCCCGGGGCATCTCTTCGACACCGGTGACCTTCAGCGACCTCGTCTTGACGTGGTCCGTCTCCCAGCTGCCGACGGTGGCTTCGAGGTCGTCGATCTCCCAGCGGCCGTCGGTCGAGGCGACATCGATCCTGGTCCACTCGAGGTAGCGCGCCACCTCGTCGCCCCCGACCCAGTACACCTGCCCGGTGGCCCGGCACTCTGCTGTGCACAACCAGGCCACCAGGGGCGAGATGTTGGCCGGATCCCACTTGTCGAAGCTGCCGTCCTCCGGGGCGCCGATCCGCTCCCCCAGTCCGGGGGTGGCAAGCGTCATCCTGGTCCTTGCCGATGGGGCGATGGCGTTGACCCGGACCCCGTACCGGCCCAATTCCTGGGCGGCGATGACCGAGAGGGTGGCGATGCCCGACTTCGCCGCCCCGTAGTTGGACTGCCCCGGGTTGGAGTGCAGTCCCGAGGTCGACGAGGTGTTGACGATGGAGGCCTGCACCGTCTCGCCGGCTTTCGCCCGCTCCCGCCAGTAGGCGCCGGCGTGACGCATCATCAGCCAGCTGCCCTTCAGGTGTACTGCGATGACCGAGTCGAATTCGTCCTCGGTCATGTTGACCAGCATGCGGTCACGGAGGATGCCGGCGTTGTTCACCACGCCGTGGATGTCGCCGAAGGTTTCTATCGCGGTGTTGACGATCCGCTGGGCTCCTTCCCAGTCGGCAACCGAGTCACCGTTGGCCACCGCCGAGCCCCCGGCGGCGACGATCTCGTCGACGACGTCCTGGGCCGGACCGGTGCTGCGCCCGGTGCCGTCCTGCTCACCGCCAAGATCGTTGACCACCACACTGGCGCCTTCGGCGGCCAGGAGCAGCGCATGCTCCCGCCCGACCCCCCTGCCCGCCCCGGTGACAACAACAACCCGTCCGTCAAGATGACCCATTTCTCGCTCCTACCTCTGTCATGGTTGGCTCTCTCATGGATGCCTCCCTCATGGATGCGCTGCGAAACTCGCCCGTCGGTCTCAGCCGTCGTAGCCGACGTAGGTGACGATCTGCTCGGTCGGCCGCCGCTCGGACTCCACATTGTTGGCCGGGAACCCGTCGGCCGGGTAACCCATGGCCACGGTGATCACGATGATCTCGTCTTCGGGGATGTTGGCGTGTTCCCGCACCACCGAGGATTGGCTGATGCCCTGCCCGTTGATGACCGAGCCGATGCCGCGGTCCCAGGCGGCGAGGACCATGCCGTAGATGAACTGTCCCAGGTCGAGGTAGGCCACCGTGCTGTGGGCCAGGACCCGATCGATGGTGCCGACCACCGACACCGGGGCCTCGAACTGGCGGAACCCCCGCATGGCCCAGTCGGTCCGGCGCTCCTTGTCATCCCAGGGGATGCCCATGGCCTCGAAGAGCTGACCGGCCACCCCCTTCTGCCGTTCCCGGTGGACCCCGGTGTAGCCACCGTGGCTGCTGATCTCCCGGTCCGGTGCGGCCCCGGCCATCATCTTGGCGGTGTTGCCGTTGCGGATCCGCTCCAGCGGGTCGCCGGTGACCACGTGCACGTGCCACGGCTGGGAGTTCATCGACGATGGCGCCTGCTTGGCCACCGAGATGATCTCGTTCATGATGTCTTTTGGGATCGATTCGGGCTTGTAGCCCCTGATGCTGCGCCGCTCGTTTGCGATCTTCTCGTAGTCCACGGGGCTTCGGCTACCCCAGTTCGGGGCCGACGATGGCGGCGAAGCTCACGCAGTCTCCTGGCCGGCCGCCGAGGTTGTGGGTCAGACCCAGGGTCTTGCCTTCGTCGATCGAGCGGATCCGCCGTTCTTCCGGCGCCTCACCCCGCAGCTGGAGCCAGCACTCGAACAGCATCCGCAGCCCGGAGGCGCCGATCGGGTGGCCGAAACTCTTGAGCCCGCCGTCGGGGTTGACCGGCAGGTCGCCGTCGAGGTCGAAGGTCCCGGCCAGGACCTCCTTCCACCCCATGCCACGTTCGGCGAAGCCGAGATCCTCCATGAGTACCAGCTCGGTCGGGGTGAAGCAGTCGTGGACTTCGGCCATGGCGAGCTCGGCCCGGGGATCGGTGACCCCGGCCTGCTCGTAGGCGTCCTCGGCGCAGCGGACCACCTCGTTGAAGGTGGTGTAGTCGTAGTCGGAGTCCATCGGACCGGCGCCGGGGCCGGCGCTGAAGGCAAGGGCTTTCACATACAGCGGCTTGTCGGTGTAGTTGTGGGCGTCCTCGGCCCGGCACAGGATCGCCGCCGCCGAGCCGTCGCTGACCCCGGAGCAGTCGAAGATCCCGAGCTGGCCGGCCACCAGCGGTGCGTTGCAGATCGTGTCCTGCCCGACCTCCTTGCGGAACTGGGCTCTTGGATTGCGGGCGCCGTTGTAGTGGTTCTTCCAGGCGATACGGCCCATGACGTCCTTCAGCTCATCGCCGTCGACCCCGTACTTGGCGGCGTAGGCGGGGGCCAACAACGAGAACGCGGCCGGGGCGGTGATCTGGGCCTTGGTGCCATCGTCGGGGATCTGCACACCGGTCAGGCCGGACATGCCGTTGTCCTTGAGTTTCTCGACCCCGATCGCCATCACAACGTCGTAGGCCCCGCAGGCCACGGCGTAGGCGGCGTTGCGGAACGCCTCGGAGCCGGTGGCACACATGTTCTCCACCCTGGTGACCGGCTTGTAATCGATCTTCAGCGGCTTGGCCAGGGTCAGCCCGGACGTGCCGGAGCCGGAGGTGCCGAACCAGAACGCGTCGACCTCGGCCTGCTCGATGCCCGCCGACTGGTAGGCCTCGGTTGCGGCATCGATCAACATGTCGTCGACCGACCGGTCCCAGTGCTCGCCGAAGGGGGTGCACCCCATGCCGACGATCGCCACTCGATCCTTGATTCCCCGTGATGCCATGACTTCGCTCCTTCCGGCGCCAGCTGCCCTCCCGGTCAGTCTTGCATCTCTCGCTGCGCCCAACCAGCTACGCGCTGGCCGGCCAGGCGAGGCGAACAGCGACCGGCAGGTGGCTGCGACCGGCGGGCTCTGCGCCCCGCCGGTTCTCGCTCAGCCGCTCTGGGTGCCGACCACCAGGTCCCGGAACGGCAGGTCCTTGTCGACCGACGGCTCCCTCGGCAGGCCGAGTACCCGCTCCCCGATGATGTTGCGCTGGATCTCGTTGGTGCCACCGGCGATGCCGCTGGAGAAGGTGGTCAGCGCCTCCTTGGCCCACACGCCGCCACCGGAACGGCCGTCACCTGCCGCCGGGTCGACCGACTCAGCGGCCTCGGCGTCCGAGCCGGTCACGACCCACGCCGCCGCAGCGGGGCCGACGATGGCCAGCGACAGGTCCCGGTAGGCAGCGGCGATCCGGGAACCGGCCAGCTTGCCAAGCGACCCGCCGGGACCCGGGGTCTTGCCCGCTTCCGCCTCGGCCCGCGTCCTCATGGCCATCAGGCTCTGGCACACCTCGGCGGCGTACAGCTCCATCAGCCGCTGCCGGATCAGCGGATCCTCGATCCGATCCCGCAGGCGAGCCTCGTCGATCAGCTTGTCGGTCCGCTCGTGGAGGACGCCGCCCTTCTGACCGGTGCCGATGGCAACCCGTTCATACATCAGCATGGCGGTGGCCAGACGCCAGCCCTCGTTGAGCGGGCCGATCTGATGATCGACCGGGATCCGCACGTCGGTGAAGAAGACCTCGTTGAATCGCATCCCACCGTCGATCTGATGGATGGGCCGGATCTCCACACCGGGGGCGTTCATGTCGATGATGAACATGGTGATGCCCCGGTGTTTCGGTTGATCGGGATCGGTCCTGGCAATCACGATGCCCCGGTCGCAGAGGTGGGCGCTGGTGGTCCACACCTTCTGCCCGTTCAGGAGCCACTCGTCGCCGTCGCGCACGGCCCGACTCTGGAGACTGGCGACATCCGATCCCGCCCCCGGCTCCGAGAACATCTGGCACCACACCTCGTCGCCCCGGATCACCTTGGCCTGGTAGGCGGCCCGCTGCTCCACCGTTCCATACTCGTTCAGCATGGGCAGGCACATGCCCTGGCTGATGCCGAGCATGGCGGTCATGCGGGGAAAGCGGGCCGCCTCCTCCCGCCAGATCGCCTCGTGTTCGGCGGTCAACCCCTGCCCGCCGTACTCGACCGGGTAGGCCAGCCCGGCCAGGCCGGCGTCGAACAGTTCGGCTTGGAACGCCCTGGCCTCGGCCATCGCCACACTGCCCCGAGGGTCTTCGACGCCGGCTCCCGGCTCGTCGCCGGCGTTCTCGGTGAGGAAGGTCACGCACCGAGTTCGGAATCGGGCCAGATCACCGGCCCCGTTGTGGGTCTGCTGTTCCATGAACGCTCCTCGATCTGTCGTTGGTCAGGTGATGGCGAAGGCCGGAAGGACGTCTTCGACCAGGTGCCGGCCCGAGGTCCGGGCCTGGTCGCGGTCGGCCCCGGCGCTGGAACCGACCAACGCGAACACCACACGATCAGCGGATCGGGCCCCGGCGGTGACCACCTTCGGTCCGGTAGCCGCAACCTCCACCGCAACCCGAGGATCGTCGTCTCGTCGCCAGGCCATGCGGCTGGCCTCCGGCGTGTCGGCCAACCGCAGGGTCACCTGCTCCGCCCGCCGGGCCGCCGCTCGCGGCGACGAGGTCATGATGGTCCACAGTTTCATGGGTACTCCCTGGGCGGGCTCACCCGAGCCGCCATGAACATCTTCGCCCCAACGAGCCGTCGTCGACAATCGGTTGGTGTCGCCACTTCCCGCCCCGGCGTCATGCGGCCGCGGCGGGGTCGTGGTAACCGCTCAGGAACGATCGGATCGGCCGGGCCCGGGCGGGCGCCTGGTCTCCGCCGGAACGCCGAGCTCGTCGAGCCGGGCCGCCACGCCGAGGCGAACCCGATCGACGGCCTCGAGTGGCGGATCGGCCGGGCCGGTCTCGGCCCAGGCCGCGACCTCCCCGGCCAGCCGCTCGAGGTCCACGGCAACGGCGAGCAGTGGGACCGCAAGCCGCTCCTCGTGTTCCAGCGATCGTCGCTCCTCATAGCCGGCCAGAAGCCCGGCCTCGTTCACCCCGGCGGCGACCAGGCGGGCCAGATCGGCGGTGCGGGCATCGGCATAGGGCTCGCCCGGCGGCTTGGCCAGGCCCTGGGGCGTCAGGCTTCGGTCGCAGGTCACGCCATGGCGGGACAGCACCCTTGAGGCGTGACCGATGGCAGCGTCGAGCCGCCGCATCGCCTCGATCACCGAACCGACACGTACCGGATCCGGCTGTGCCAGGCGGACCAGCGCCGACCGGAGGGTCCAGTCTCCCTGGTGGGGAGCCTCGCCGTAGTTCAGCAATGACCGGACGGGGTCCACCTCCTCGGCCTCGTGGTGGCGTTCGGCCAGCAGTCGCCCCAGCTCTTTCGGATCCATCCCGCTCATGGTAGGGACAACCGATCACCGGCGGGTTCAGACACGATCAGACACCGCGAGGCGATCGGTAGCCAACTCGGCATCATGGGATTCTCCGGGGCGGCCGGCGGGTGGCGGCCGTGGTGACCACGACCGAGACGAACCGCCGCAACACCATCATGACGCTCCGGTTTCGCCGACCGGCGGTGCGGGCGCGCCGTGCGGGACTTGCCGTACCATCACCCAATGGTATGGCCCCGTGGTTGGCTGATCGTCTCGATCGCCGTCGTCATTGTGTTGGCTGCGTGCAGCGAATCGTCCACGTCCGGCGAGGAAGGTGGGGCCGAGCGCCAAGCCGACGAGATCGTGGCCGACGCCGCAGTCGCCATGGCCGACGTCGAGTCGGCGGCCTTCACCATCGAGCAGACCGGTGCCACGATCTTCATCGACGATGGGGGCCAGCTGGGGTTTCTGTCGGCCGTCGGTCGCTACGCCGGCCCGTCGTCGGCCGAAGCGATCCTGGATGTCACGGCCCGTGGTTTCACGACGCAGGTCGGTGCGAAGGCGATCGCCGGCACCGTGTGGTTCACCAACCCCTTGACCGGTGCCTGGGCCGAAGCCCCGGACGGTTTCACATTCGATCTCGCAACCGTTTTTGATGAACAACTTGGTTTCCCGGCACTTCTGAGCGAGGCGACGGCAACGGCCGAACTCGTCGACGATGAGGCCGACGACGGCGATGGGGACGGCGATGGGGACGGCGATGCCGCCGGCGACGGCCTCGATTCTGCCCACCACGTCCGAGCGGCGGTGACCGCCGAGCGTGTGGCGGTGCTGACCGGCGGGCTGATCACCGAGGGGACCGACGTCGAGGTGTGGATCGACATGGACACGAACCGGGTCATCGAGGCCCGCTTCGATCTGCCCGTCGATGACGCCACCAGCAGCTGGCGAATGACGGTCGGCGACTATGACGAGGAGGTCGTCATCGAACCTCCCGAACTCGACGCCGAAGGCTGAGGTGGCCGATCGGCGCCCCTCCCCCCGTTCGGTGATGGCGGTCGTCGCCTTCGGCGTGTTCGTTGCCGCAGACGATCTGATGGTGGTGGCGACGATGCTGCGGCCGATCATCAACGACTTCGAGCTGGTGATTCCCGACGACCTCGACGATGCCGCGTGGATCGTCAACGTCTATCTCATCGCCTACATCGCGGTCATGCCGGTGGCCGGGCAACTCAGCGACGCCATCGGCCGCCGAGCCGTCTTCATGGGCTCGCTCCTGCTCTTCATCGCAGGCTCGCTGGTGGTGCCGGCCGCCGACAGCCTGGCGGTCCTGCTGGCGGGACGGGTTCTGACCGCACTGGGGGGCGGTGCGCTGGTTCCGGTGGCGTTTGCGGTTGCCGGAGACCTCTACTCCGGTCGGAGCCGGGCCAGAGCGCTCGGCTTGTTGGGGGCGGTCGAGACGATCGGCTGGGTTTGGGGGCCGCTGTACGGCGCCATCCTGGTGCGGTTCCTGTCCTGGCGCTGGCAGTTTCACCTGAACATCCCCCTTGCGTTGTTCGGAATGGCGATCGGGTGGCGGGTTCTCGAACCCACTCGCCGAGCCGGAAGACACATCGACTGGCTCGGTGCGGCCCTGTTGACCGTCGGGCTGGTCACGTTGAACCTGGCGCTGCTGGGCGAGGCCAAGATCCAGACCGTGACCGGGCTCGAGGAATTGGCCGACAATGCCGGGGGCGGTCTTGGGACCCGGTGGCTGTACCCGGTGGCCGCCGTGGCTCTCTGGCTCTTCGTCTGGTGGGAGCGGCAAGCCAGGGAGCCGCTCATCGGGCCGGAGCTTGTCAGGCGCAAACCGGTGATCGCCGCCCTGGTGGTCAACGGTCTGGTCGGCTGCGGCCTGGTCATCGCCCTGGTCAACGTCCCGTTGTTCGTCAACATCGTCGAGGGCTCGGTGGCGCGGAGCGCAGTGCTGTCGGGATGGTTGCTCACCGCGCTGACCGTGGCCATGGCCATCACCTCCTACCTGGGCGGGGTGGCGGCCGGCCGACTCGGTCATCGCTCCCCCACCGTCGTCGGCCTGGCCTTGGGAGCGGGCGGCCTCGTGCTGATGGGCTCGATCTGGGCACCAGAGACGGCACCGGTGGTGATGGCCTTGCAGTTGGCTCTCGTCGGTGCCGGGATCGGTCTGGTCTTCGCCCCGACCAACACCGTCGTGGTCGATGGCGCCACCGACGACCGCCGGGGAGCTGCAGCCGGCCTGGTCATCGTGGCCAGACTCATCGGATTCAGCGCCGGTCTGGCCGCTCTGACGGCGTGGGGCCTGCGCCGCTACGACGAGCTGCGAGGCGAGGTCGAGCTCCCTCCGCTCGACGATCCTGGCTACACCGACGCCCTGGCCGACGCCACCATCGCCGTCTCCACATCAGCTCTGGCCGAGACGTTCGTCGGAGCCGGCATCGCGTTGGTCGCCGCCGTCGCCGTTGTGTCGTTGCTGGCCAGGAACAGCTCCGATTCGCTCCCCACCAAGTGACGCCCGGGGTTCTCCTCTCCGGTCGAGCCGATGGCATGCTCAATGCAGCGGCGGAGGGTCGGTCAACCGACCGACCTCGCCCGACGAAAGGCCGTTCCGATGATCGAAACCCCGGCATACCTCGTCGTCAGCACCAGCGGCAAGGTCGAGTTGCGTGCCTATTCGCCGTACATCGTCGCCGAGGTGGACGTCCAGGCCACGAACCTCCGCCGGGCTGCGGAGGCGGGCTTCAGACCCCTGGCGGGATATATCTTCGGCGGCAACGTCCCCCAGGACAAAATCGCCATGACGGCGCCGGTGACCGCCGAGGCCAAGGGCGAGAAGATCTCGATGACCGCGCCGGTGACATCGTCGGTCGATGCCGACGGCACCTACACGGTCCGGTTCTCGATGCCGGCAAAGTGGACCATGGACACGTTGCCGACACCGAAGAACCCCGGGGTGCGGCTGGTCGAGGTGGATGCCCATCATGTGCTGGCGATCAAATACCGCGGCCAAAGCGACGCGAAACGCATGGCGTCGGGGGCAGAACAGCTGCTGCGCCATGCCGCCGAGAACGGCTTCAGCCCGGAAGGTGAGCCGACCTGGGCCGGGTACAGCGCTCCCTATGTGCCCGTGCCGCTCCGGAAGTGGGAGATGCTGCTCCAGGTTCGCCGACCATGAGAACCGGGGACCGATCGTCGACTCGGGCTCCCCGGACGCAATGGCCCTCGTGGCCCAGGCCGGCCTATGCCAGGCTTGCGGCCCCGACCTGGACGGCACCGTAGATGGCCACCAGCGGCACGGCCATGCGCCAGTCGTAGCGTCGGGACCGGGCAACGACCACCGTGGCCAGGAGCACGCCGACCGCCACCAGGGTGGTGCCGGCGTGGACGGCGGAGGAGACCGATGAGCTGAAGATGGCGGGGCCGATCCCGACCGAGAGGGTGGCATCGACGAACGATGACCCGAAGATGTCGCCAATCGCCATGGACGACGCACCGCGACGGATGGCGGTCCAGTCCACAAACAGTTCCGGAAGCGACGTGCCGATCGCGAGCGCAGCGAAGCTCCCGACGAATTCGGGGATACCAAGCGTCTCGGCGATTCTGAGGAACGACTCGACGATGGCCACGGCCAGGACGCCGACGAGGGCCAGCCAGCCGATGGTGGAAACCACTCGGCGCCTGAGACGGCCACCGGGGTCCGACAGCTTCGGCCGTTCCCGGAGCTCGCCCTGCCCGAGAAGAGCGGTACCGGCAAGCCACAGGCCGATGAGGACGAGCCCATCCACGTGGGAGAACTGGCCGTCGTCGACGACCAGTCGAACCACCACCACCGAGAACACCGTTGTGGTTCCAACCGCGATGACGAAGTTTCGATTCGTGGTGATCTGCCCTCGGGCCAGGCAGAGCAGTCCGAGGGTCAGCGTGACCTGGGTGAGGACAGAACCCATGGAATCGCCGAGGTTCACGTCTCCGTGGCCGGTTGCCGAGGCCACGATCGAGTTGGCGATCTCAGGGAGGTCGGTGCCGATGGCCATGACCGTCAGTCCGACAACCGCGGGAGGGATCTTCATGTGTTCCGCAATCCCGATGGCCGAGGTGACCGCCCGCCCACTGGCGAAGGCGGTGCCGACGATACCGATCAGCATGATCAGCAACCAGACCGCGATCATGGCCCGCACCGGATCATGAGCCCAGCTGCCGTGCCTGGGCCCGTTGGCCGTGCATACATGGCGCAGGCTCAGTCTTCGGGCGGTGGCGGGCGATGAACGAAGACCGGGCAGTCGGCGTGACGGACCACGTCCATGGTCACACTGTCGGAGGTCAGCCGGTTGAGGCCCGAGCGGCCATGGGTCGACATGGCGATCAGCGAGGCATTGCACCGTCGCCCGAGGTCGGCGATCTCCCGGGCCGGGTCATGCCCGTGGACCACGTCGTGCCGGGTGCTCTCACCGGTCACCGATGCCACTGCGGCGGCCAGGTCGGCCAGTCCGGCCGTGCCGGCCGACAGGTCCGTCTCGGACGACGGGCTGGTCGCTGCCCGATCGCGATCCGACTCGCTGACCGTGACCAGCTGCGCCTCGACACTGATGGCCTTGGCCAGCTGCGCTGCAGGCCGGACCACGGTCTCGCCGAACCGGGAGCCTCCAACGGCGATCAACATCGGTCCGGTCGGCCACTCGGCACCGGTGCCAACCCCGGGACCGAGCATGATCATCGGGCTTCCCACCAGCCGGAGAACCTCTTCTGCGTGGTTGGGGACGAGTCCGGCACTACGTCCCCTGCCCCAGGTACCCATCACGATCAGGGTGTTTTCGACCCGATCGAATTCACTGGCGATGTCCTCGGCAACGCCGGAGGACATGGAGCGGATGTCGACCTTCGGGCGGCTTTGCAGGCTCGCCACCTGCCGCCCGATGATGTGCTCCACCCCCGAGGTGATCTGCCCCGGCTCGATCAGGGTCAGGGCCTGGAGCTCGCAGCGGAAAAGCCCGGCCAGCCGCTCGCCGATCCGCAGCGCCTCGCTCGCCAGGCCGCTGCCGTTGATCGGCACGAGGACTCGCCTGAACATGTTGTCCTTCCGATCTCCCGGAACACCGGCTGCTTCCCGGATCCGAGGCTCTCCTGCCCCAATCGTTCGGGAGCGCGAACGATTTCCCTAGAGGCAAACGTCCCCTGCCCCGAATCGTCGACGGTCAGGCCCGGAACAACGACCTCCGGGCGAAGAAGAGCGTGAGGAGGATGATCGTGGCGACCACAATGGACAGGACGACCTCGATTGCCAACGTCCCTTGAGCGAAGAATTCGCTGATGAAGTCGAAGAGCCCAAGGCCCAGGAGCAGGACGTAGCCTGTCCGCTCGTTCTTGAACTGGAGTCGTGCCGAGATTGCGAAGAGCACGCCGACGGCGGAGCCGACCACCATCAGTGGAACATGATGGATGACGACCGAGTCACGTATGCCACCCAGGTCGACGGCGAAGGCGTACGTCACAAAGAGGTGCTGGACAACCTTCTCGACCGACAGGACCAGCAGCAGAATCTTGGCCGGCGAACGTTTTGTGGACGTCCCGATGCTCGGATCCGTCCCACGGCGTTCAGAACGGTGGTCGGCCGACCCGGTTGCCCCGATGGGGCCTTCGCAAGGGAGAGGCATTCGTGGCTGCCCTCAGGATCGGATGGCCTTCGGCCCCCGCAGCACTCGGGCCGGCAGGGCGAGGACGGCACCGACCAGATCGAGCAAGGCCTTCATCGAGATGCCGACCAGCCGGAGGGGCAGGCTCACGAGCCAGACGATGGGATACAGGATCAGGGCCAGCAGGGCAAGGGGCCAGGCGACGATGAGGAGCACCAACCAGAGCAAGAACGTCAGCATGTCGTTTTCGGGTTCCTTCCCACTCGGCAGCCCGGCTGCTGCTCGATCGGTCGTGCCGCAGCGCCGGATCTCAACCTAGGGGTGACATAGGCGCCGAACCAGAGTCCGAAGTCCCCAGGCGATCGCCGGCGGCCGACCCGGCTGGGACGCCAAACCGTAGCCGGGCGGAGGTGGTCTTCGACACGGCCCACTCGGGATGACGAGCCAGGATCGCCCACTCCTCCTCGGTCGGTCGCCCGTCCTTGTTCACCGAAATCAAGGGCTTCGACGAGGAGGCCAGAATCCGGCAATTGCACGGCCCGGACGACGACAAGATCGTCTACTGGAAATCGCTCGCCACCGCCTGACCGATCTTCTGGTCGGCCGTCGAGGATCAGCGTTTCCGGTTGCGAACGTCTTCGGCGGTAGCGGCCACGCAGTAGGCCGGCTGGCGAATGAGGGCCACGGGCGTCGTGACCGCCCAGCGCTCGACCAGCCCCGCCACCGCAGCACCGGCGGCCAGGACCAGCCCACCGAACACCGCATCGAGCCAGTAGTGGTTCGCCGTGACCACCACGGCGAACAGTGTGACGATCGGATAGGCCATAGCGGCAACTCGCACCCACCGACCAGGGCGGCGGGACAGCACGACGGCGGCGCACCAGAGGCTCCAGGCGATATGCAGGCTCGGCACCGCAGCGTACTGATTCGAAACGGACTCCATGGCCTGGGAGTCGAACGTCCACAGGCCACCAACCTCGGCGATCGTGTCGACCAGTGCGGGGCCCGCACAGGCACCATAGGCGCCACAGTCGGCCAACAAGCGGGGCGGCATCACCGGGAACAGGCTGAACCCGACGATGCCCAGCGCCGTTGTTGCGGCGAGCGTGTTGCGCCAGCGCCGGTATTGGTCTGGAAGCTTCAGGAACAGCCAGGCCAGCGTCGCTCCCGTGACGATGAAGTGGAACGTGCCGTAGAAGACGTTGAGTGACCAGATGAACGGCCGCCAGCCAAGGAAGAAGGTTTGGAGCTCCGTCTCGAAGAAGAGCCCGACCGATCGCTCCATGGCAATGATGGTGTGGGCGTTGTCATAGGCAACCGACGGCGAAACGAAAGCCGAGCCGAACCTGTTCCGGGTCGCCGAGTAGGCCAGGTAGAACACGCCGATGAAGGCCAGTTCGGCGGCGACCCGACGGGCCCGGGTCCGCGGCCGGCCGCCCCCACCTACTGGGAGATCAGCACCTCTGATTTCGTGGGATGCGTGGAGCGACGTGGGAACCATGGCCAAAGAGGTGGAATCTACGATTCGATTGTAGCTGGCATGTGGTCGCAGATCCCGGTCATCATGGTACCCGTCTCCACCGTGGGGACCGTCCGAGCAGCCACTTCGCGCCCGACGCCGGTCCCCGGTTCAGCCGTGGAACCGTCGAATCAACCATTCCGGACAGCCCGGATACCCCATGACCAGGAAGAACGAGCGGACCAGGTGGGCGACGCTGGGAGGTACCTCAGCACGGATAGGCAAGAATCTTCTTGCGATCTGAACGAGCTGCTGATAGAAACCTCTTCTCGGCGGACCCAGGAGGGGCAAGAATGCGGCGGAGCATCATCGCGGTTGTAACAGGGCTGTTCTTACTTTTGGGGGTGGTGGCAGCGCCGGCCGAGGCCGACGGTCACCGCGCCGGCAACCCGAACGTGATGACGCAGAACCTTTACGTCGGGGCCGACCTGTTCAGGTTGTTCGACCCGAATGTCAGTCCGCTGGACATCCTGGCGACGATCCAGCAGACGAACTTCGAGGAGCGAGCCGCAACCATCGCCCGGAAGATCGACAACAGGAACCCCGACCTCATCGGGCTGCAGGAGGTCTCCGACCTCAGCGTGACGTTCCAGACCCCCACCGGACAGGACGGCGCGTTGGAGTGCAACCGGCTCGAGCCAGGCCCACCGGTGCCGGGCCTTCCGAATTTCGATTATCTCGGGATCCTGCTCGACGCCCTGAGCGATGTCGGGGAGCACTACGTCGTGCCCTCGGACGGGAAAACCGAGGCGATCGCCACGAACGCCCAGGTCTCGCTCCCGTTCGACGTCGAGACTCCTGACGGCGGGACCATCCCCGTCTGTGGGAACCTGGTCGATCGCGACGTGATCCTGGCCCGAGTCGACGACGACGTCTCGACGTCCAATCCCCAGAGCGGCAACTTCGCGGTCAACTTGACGGTGCCGCTGCCCAAGCCGTTGCCGGTGGTCGAGTTCACTCGCGGCTGGACGACGATCGAAGCAACGGTTCGAGGAGCGACGTTCATCTTCGCCAACACCCACCTGGAGGTGGCGCCTGAGGAGGGCGGCCTGTGTCCACCACTTCCGCCGCCCGACGGCTTTCCGTGCCAGATCCTCCAGGCCCAGGAGCTGGTCGGCAAGGTGCTGACCGATACGTCCTTGCCAACGATCCTGGTCGGCGACTTCAACGCCGAGCCCGGGACTCCCGCCTACAACATCATCGCCGGTGCTGGATTCGCCGATGCCTGGGACATCCGCCTGCTGGGCATCCTTCAGCAGGAGAACACCTGCTGCCAGGACGAAGAGCTGATGAACAAGTTCTCTGCGCTCAGTCAGCGCATCGACATCATCTTCATCCGGGTCGACGGCAAGGCGGGGTCGCTGTCGACGGTCGTCTTCGACCGGTTCTGGGAGAAGACACCCTCGGGGTTGTGGCCATCTGATCACGCAGGGGTCATCGCTCGGCTCTTCTATGGGGATCGCTGACGACGCCGCTTGATCACGACTCGGGCCACCGACCCGAGTCGTGGTCGCAACGTGGCGGCAATTCGGTGGACCGTACAAGACTTGAACTTGTGACCTCTCGCGTGTGAGGGCATGCCAGACCGGTCGTCGCCGGTCGCCAACGGACACAGAACCACTGTTCGAGCTGGATTCCCGTCCGCCGACGTTCGCACTTGGTCGGGTGCGGTCGCCTGCTCAGGCCTGACGGAGCTGCGGAGCAACTCCTCTGCGATGCAGCCGCAGGACTTTGGTCTCTGGCCGGCCCACCGGCCCGGCACGAGACTGGGGCTGTGAGCCAGCTCGGACCGATCTTCGTCATCGCGGCCAAGGACGTCGCCCAGCGGAGCCGCGACAGGTCGGCCTACATCATGGGAATCGCCGGCCCATTGTTGCTCGTCTTCATCCTGAACGGCACCCTGGGGGCGATCGACGACGTCTCCGCCTTCGAGTTCGGCGTGGTCGACGACGACGGCGGCGCAGCGGGCAGCGGGTTCACCAACATGCTGAGCACCCTGGAGGACGAAGAGGTGGTGGCCCTGACCGTGGCCGAGGACCGGGCCGACCTGGAGCGGCTGGTCGACGGCGGCGACGTGTCGGCCGGCTTCCTGCTCCCGTCCGGGCTGAGCGAGGCGGTCGAGACGGGCGCTCCGGCCGAGATCACGATCGTCGGCGACCCCGGTGCATCCATTGCGGTCGACGTGGCCCAGGCCATCACCGACACCTTCGTCAACGAGCTCGACTACGTCTCGTTGGCGACCGGCTCGGTCCTGGCCGCCGAGGGGGCGGGCATCGACACCCAGAGGATGGAGGAGCTGGCGGCTTCGGCCCAGGCCCTGGAACCACCCGTGGCGCTGGTGCCGGTCGAGACCGAGGGCCGGGGGTCCGACCCGGCCAGCTACTTCGCGGTGTCGCTGTCGGTGTTCTTCCTCTTCTTCACCGTGCAGTTCGGGGTGCTCAGCCTCATGGAGGAACGGGAGGCCGGCACCCTGAGCCGGATCCTGGTCACCCCCACCTCCCCGGCCGCGGTCGTCATCGGCAAAATGGCGTCGTCATTGGTCATCGGGGTCCTCAGCATGGGCGTGCTGGTGGTGGCCACGACGCTCATCGTCGGCGCCACGTGGGGTGACCCCCTGGCCGTCGGGGTCCTGGTACTGGTCGGCGTGGTGGTCGCCATCGCCTTCGCCACCGTGGTGGCGGCAGTGGCCCAAACCGCCGAGCAGGCAGGGGCCTACGCCTCCATGGTGGCCCTCGTGTTCGGGCTCCTCGGCGGATCATTCTTCCAGATCAGCCAGGCTCCAGGCCCCCTGGCCGCCGCCAGCTACCTCTCGCCGCACCGATGGCTGCTCGATGGCTTTCGTGACATCTCCTATGGGGCCGGCATCGGCGATCTCGGACCGACCTTGGCCGTGCTCGGGGCGTTCATCGTTGTGGTCGGCGGCGCCGGCTTGGCCACCGCCCGCCGGGGGTTGATGCAGGCATGACCATCCTCGTGATCGCGGCCAACAACCTGAGGCGCCTGGTCCGGGTCCGGGAGAACCTCTTCTTCTTTTTCGTCCTCCCACTCCTGTTGATCGTCGTGCTCGGTCTGACCTCGGCCGGCTTCGAACCCCGCATCGGCGTCTACGTCATGGGCGAGCGGACCACGTCGGTCGAGGGCCTGATCGACGGGCTGGAAGCGGTGGACGGCACCAAGACCACCGTCTTCGACGACCTCGGCGAGGCCACCGACCAACTCGAACGGGAGGACGTGACAGCCCTCGTGGTGGTGCCGGCAGACTACGGCGAGGCCCTGGACTCCGGAGCGACGACCGAGCTGCAATACCTGTCCATCCCCACCAGCGGCGGCTTCGAGGTCCAGGGATTCGTCCAGTCGGTGGTTGCCGAACAGAACGCCACGATCCGGGCCACCCGGCTGGTGTCCGACCAGACCGGCCTGTCCGAGAACGAGGCCGCGGCGCTGGTCGCCGCAACCGAACGAGTTGTCCCCGAGCTGGGGGCCACCACGGTCGACGCCGAGGGGAACCCATTCGTGGAGACCGATGCGGTCGGCTTCGTGGCCGCCCAGGAGCTGGTGCTGTTCGTCTTCCTGATGGGGATGATTGCCGCTGCGGCACTCATCCAGGTCCGAAAGCTGGGGGTGACCCGGCGGATGCTGGCCACGCCGGCGTCGACCTTCGAGGTGGTACTGGGCGAGGCGCTCGGGCGCTATGGCGTGGCGTTGGTCCAGAGTGCCTTCATCATCTTGGCCACCTTGGTGCTCTTCGGGCTGGACTGGGGATCGTGGCCGGCCACGCTGGCCATCGTCGCCGCCTTCGCCCGTGTGGCGACCGCGGTCGCCCTGTTCATCGGGGCGCTGGTGAGCAACGTGAACCAGTCGTCGACCCTGGCCCACATCACCCCCCACGCCTGGGCGGTCGACGCCTTCACCGAGGTCATCCAACGGGGAGGCGGGCTGGCCCAGATCGGCACCGAGCTGGCCGTCCTCGTGACCTACGGGGTCATCCTCCTGATCGCCGGCGCTTTCACCCTGCGACGGGCCATCGTCGGCTGATTCCTTTCGGTGGGTCGGGGCAGGAGGGCCGATCTTTCCATACTGCTAGTCCCGCAGGGCCCGTCCGGTGAGGTGGAGGAAGACCTGCTCAAGGTCCGGCTCGACCACCTCGACCGACAGGACCCGGGCCCCGGCCTCGTCGGCGGCGGCCAGGATCGCAGGAAGAGACCGATGGGAGTCGGTCAGACCGAGGTCGAGGACGTTGTCGGTCGGAACCGCGGTCATCACCTCGGGGAGCGCCAGGAGCCGCTCGGCCACCCCGGTCTCGCCACCCTCCAAGCCGAGGCGGACGTGGTCCTGCTCGCCGACCAGATCGACCAACTCCCGGCGGGTGCCCTCGGCCACGAGGCGGCCATGGTCAATGATGCCGACCCGATCGCACAGCCGCTCCGCCTCTTCCATGTAGTGGGTGGTGTAGAGCACGCCGATACCGCCGGCACCCAGTTGTTCCACGCTGGCCAGGATCGAGTCACGGCTCTGCGGATCGACGCCCACGGTCGGCTCGTCGAGGATCAGAAGCTGAGGCTCGTGGAGGAGGCCGATACCGATGTTGAGCCGGCGCTTCATGCCACCGGAGAAGTCCTCCGTGCGGTCGCCCGCCCGGTCGGCGAGCCCGATCGTCTCCAGCACCTCCTCGGTACGGGCGGCCAGCCGCTTGCCCCCCATACCCTGCAGCCGGCCGAAGAAGCGAAGGTTCTCAGCTGCACTGAGATCGGGGTAGATGGCGAGGTCCTGGGGGACGTAGCCGACCGCGGCCTGGACGGCCCGAGTCGACGAGTCGAGGTCGTGGCCGACCACGCTGACCGTGCCGCCGTCGCGGCGCAGCAGGCCACAGATCATCGAGATCGTCGTGGTCTTGCCCGCCCCGTTCGGTCCGAGCAGCCCGTAGGTCTCTCCCCTGGCGATGTGAAAACCGACATCGTCGACGACCTTGTGATCGTCGAAGCTTTTGGTCAAACCCCGGCACTGCAGGACGTCGGTCACGCCGCCGCGGTCGGGGGCGGTCGCTGATATGGGCCGCTCGTCGAGTGCCATGCCAACAGTCTCGCCCGCCACCGGACGATGGGCCAGGGTCGAAGGTCCGGGCCTGACCTCGCCGTGCCGGATGGTCAGCTGGTCAAGCGCCGACGCCACTCGGCACCGGTGGGAGAAGTACTGGCTGGGGGTCGGACACGGCCTCAGTCTCGTTCTTCGATCAACTCCATCCAACCAATCACCGTCTCAGCGTCCACCGGCTCAAGCAGGCTGGTGGGTGCGAGCAACGAGACCACGTTGCCCTCGACCAACCGGCCGGCATGTCGGCCAGTTGGAGCGACATCCTCTGCAGATCTGCCTGATCTGCGGGCAGCGTCGTGGTCGTCGTGGTCGTCGAGTTTGATTCGCTGGCCTCGTTCGAACCGGCTGTGGCACTGGTGGTTGTTGGAAGGGGGATGGTCCCAGCGACGTCGTCATCACCGCAGGCTGCAAGAGCGACGATCGCCACGCAGGCCAGTGCGACGCGAATCCGAGTGATCATTCGGCTCCCCTTCGGCGGCGGATACCAACCCTGTGTTACACCAATTGGTGCCTCTGTGAGCGGCAACCTCCAGATCCGGCTATTCGAGCCCGCGGTCGCTCCGAGGATCACCACCAGTCGTTGATCGCGTCATAGACATCCTGGTCATGGGCCAGCGCATTGTGGGTCAGTTTCGAGAACACTCGTGTTGCCGCGCCCGGAAACAACTCTCCCCCATCGACGAGTCCGGTGGCGCTCGAAGAGGTGACCAGCGAATCCCCGATCAGCCGGGCCACCGGGTGCTCAGGGTCGGCCGTGACCGTGCCGGCGATCACGAGATGCTCGGAGCGACGGAGGCGACATAGCCGACGTAACCGACGTAACCGATGCGGGTGGATCCGATGGGTTGCGCCTGGGTCCTGCTCGAGCCAGTCCTCGTCGTGGATGGCCCCGAACCGGAGGTCCTTGATACCGGCACTACGCCGATCGAGCCCGAGCCCGACGAGTCGAGCAGGGGGGAGGGGCAGCGCCCACAGCGCCGCACTGATCGAGTTGACGAACGCCTCGAGGCCGGCACCGGCGTTTGGCACCCCGATCAGTACAACACGACGCACCTTGCTGGTCCACCGGCGCCCGATCGGCAGGCGCCGCCCGAGCGGCCACACGGAGCGTGCGTAATGGTATGCCGACCGAATGACGAGCCCGCCCATGCTGTGGCCGATCAGGTTGATCTCGCGCACCCGAACCGGCCATACCCGCATGAGCAGATTCAACAGGTGGGCAAGCTGGCGCCCGTTGGTGGAGATGTGGCGACCGGTGTTGTACCGCAGCGAGAGCACGGTCACGTCTTGATCGTCGGCGAGCAAGGTGCCGTACGTGGTCGAACCGTCGTTCGGGAACCGCCAGATCGACTCGGTCGACATCAGCCCGTGGACCAGTAGGCAGATCCGAGAGCCGGCGTTTGGGACAGCGGTGGCCAGCACATGGCGCGGCGTGTCCCGTTCGAGCGGCAGCGGCGTATCCCCGGCTCGTATCGTCATCGGGGTGGCGATGCGGGAACCCCGTTCGTCGAGGGCGTCGCCGAACAACCCGTTCACGATCGCCACAGCATCGTCCCCGAACCCGGGCATTGCGCTCAGCAGACGTATTGCCAGTCGGGGACCCGACGAATCGTCGGCATTGGCGTCAGGTGAGTTGACACCGGCCACAAAGGGCACGGTACCGCGCCCAATCAGCGATGCGGGCAAGCACCTCGGCCAGCGCTGTTTCGAGGATCGCTCGATTCGATTCGAAGTGACGGTACTTGCCACCAGCGCCCTGCGAGAGACAGGCCTCGGTCTCGATATCGACGATGGTCGTGCCAGCGAACGCCCCTGGCTGCGAAGCATCGCAGAGCTGCGGGGATGACATCACGATCAACCGACAGAGTAAGTGTCCGAGTAGTTGAGCGGCCCTGCGCTCGGCCTGCTACTCGTCGAAGGTCAGCGATTCCGACAGCTCTCGGTGTGACTCGATGTCGTCTTCGAGTTGCTGGATCTTGCGCTGTGCCAGCGCAATGACGTCGGCGCCTGCGATGAAGCGTCGAGGCGGTGGATCCGCTGAGACCGTCGAGGGTGACGGCCAGGCCCCGTCGAGCCGGCAGCGCTCTTCGCACGTCCGTGGTCGCGTTGTCGAGTGGTCGCCCCGGGGCCAGTGCGGCGGATCCTGCATTGTCCGTGCCCTAGCGGCAGATGTCGATAGGGGCCTGATCCGGCGATAGGGGACAAGACAGGAGCACCGTTTAGCGCTGCGTGCTCTCGAAGTACTCCTTCTGCGAGGACAGGAACGCCTTCCCCATGTTCCGCGAGCCGAACCTGCGGTAGAGAAACCCAAGCACGCCGTTCGCCTGGACATCGCTCACGACGGTGGTGAATTGCACGCCACCCGAGTTCGATGCCGTGTAGGTGTCTTCGAAGTGTGATCTGCCCGTGACCTTCTTGGCCTCATACACCTCGTCGAATCGCAGGATGACCTCGTCATCCCCGACGGAGCACTCGATGTTGTGCCGCCTCATCGCGCCCTCGTTGGTTCGGATCGTGACGAAGTCGTCCCCCTGTTCGAGCAGTTCCGCCTCGCTGATGCCCGGCATCGAACGCACCACACCCACGAAGTGCGTACCGAAGTCAGCGAGTGATTCCTTGACCGACTGGAGATCGCAGTCGATCTGGGTCGTTCCTTCGAACCAGGGCATGCTGGGACCTTAGCAAGTACTGTCGTTGCTCGGGTCGGGTCGGCGTAGGTCGTCCCCGAGGCACCGGTCGGGGACACGCATATCGTTCAGGGCGCCCGCACCGGCGACCCGTCCGGGTACGGCACCGATGCGGTGCCCGAGAGTGTTCACGTTTGATGAGCTAGTCGGCCTGGCTATCCGCCCTAGTACCGGAAGCGCCTGTTCAGCCGGGCATTGTTGATCCTCTCGCCTAGTGCGAAGGCCCCCACATGGATCGGCGCTTGGGCGGAGCCGTGTTTATCCCGCGCCGTCCGGCGCACGCCCAATCAGCCAGACCCCAGGCGGGCCCGCTCGCCTTGACCGCTCGGGCGTGCCTTGGCCGCTTCCAGCGACCTGTGACTGGCGAGTTCCTCCGGGGTCAGGCGGCGACGCAGGGTCCCGAACAACAGATCAGCGAGCGGCAGTAGAAAGTTGAGGTTCGCGCCAAGATCGACGTGATGGATGTAGTGGTGCCGGTCCAGGAACGGGAACCACGGCTGGGCTTCCACCTGGTCCGTCTGGGCCCTCATCGGTTGGAGCCTCGGTATCGCCGTCCACGGACTCGTCGTCTTCCTCGCAAAACCCGAGAACGGCTCGTAAGACCACCCTACAAAGAGCTTGAGGTACCACCCGGAAACGGCACCAGTGC
Source organism: uncultured Acidimicrobiaceae bacterium (assembly GCA_947259095.1). GTDB lineage: Bacteria > Actinomycetota > Acidimicrobiia > Acidimicrobiales > SZUA-35 > JAHELU01. The sequence goes on from CAMYLA010000009.1 coordinate 132,964, forward strand.
AGCGCTCGACATCACGCAGCTTTG